>SFMU01000004.1 GCA_004552965.1 Bacteroidales bacterium
TGACCCTGCCTCCATCACGTCTGGCTGCCGCCAGCCGCTGATGTCGGCACCCGCTTCCGTGCCGCGGGTGGCACGTCCCTCGGAGGCGACAGCCTTCGCCCGTCCCGCATACTTCACTGATATCATCTTCTTCATGTTGTCAGCTATTCACACAGTTGCGAACTCGGCACTCGTCAAGATACTACCGCCTCAGCAAAGTGTCCTTCTTGTGCCCTCAACAGGGTGTCTTTCTGGTGGCCTCAGCAGTGTGTCCTTCTGGTGGCAGATGAAGGGTGTCCTTTTGGGGGCAGATACAGTAGTGCCTTTTCGGAAGCAGATGAAGGGTGTCCGTCCGGTGGAATATGCTGTGGGGCCTCCCGGGGGCTATGCGGGTTATCCTTTCTGGGGCAGATGCAGGGTCTCCGTCCGGGGACAGATGCATGATGTCCCTCCGGGGGCAGATACCATCGAACTTCATGAAATTCACCTGGCACGCCAATCCTCATTACAGGCACCTGTAGGGCACATCCCGGTGCCAGGTGGCATCAAATTGTGTTCACCTGGCACCTTTGGGGTCGCTAACTACTTGATAATCAATGACGGTTCGTGCCAGGTGAATTTCACGAAGCATGCTGTGGGCTGGTCGTCGTGCCGAAAAATCTATCAACAAGGTTCCCAACAAGATAAAGTAATCGGCCTCCCAGTATATTGGAAGGCCGAATTAAGGTGATGCCTGAAGGAAGTGATGATTTGATACTTTATTCCCCTTGCTCAGGAACCGGTATGCCTTCGGTACGATGTCCACACCGGTATGAGCAGAAAGGGTGCGGATTATACGCGGGGACGGGCTCCGTCAAGAACAAGTGGTTTGTGGTCTTTACGTGACTTCCACTCAAGCAGTTTCGCGTATATCTCTCTTTTCATACAACAAAAATTCGGACGAATATTCAGTCAAAATCAACAAAAATTCGGACAATAATCCGTGGCAAGTATACATTTATTCCGACGAATAAAGAATAGTTTAGCAACACCGAGAGTAGCACGGAATCCGGAGGAGACTGCCGTCCGCATCTGCGCAATTGTAAAAAAAGGCGGCTGATCACTTGTCAGTCGCCCTTTCTGTGTCTGCAGTCCCACGTTCATGACGGAGACGTTGCTGTCATTTCTTCTTCGGCTTTGGCAGTTTCTTGAGAGCCTTGAAGATTTCTTCCTCGGAACCGGTGTTGTAGCCGGTCTGGGAATGGACAATCTTGCCGTCCGGGGAAAGAACGAAGGTCTGAGGGGTGAAGACAACATTCATGGCCCTTTTGAAGTCGTTGTTCACATCGAACAGGCAGGTGAAGTCAGACCAGCCACGAGTCTCGGCGAATGCCCTTGCCTGTGCTGTGAAACGGGTGTCGTCGGTAGAGACCAGGACAAACTTGAACGGAACTTCTTCCTGCCAGTCATCATAAACTTCGCTTATTGCATCTATTTCGTGGATACAAGGCTTGCAAGAGATTGACCAGAAGGAGATTACGATAGGGGTTTTCCCATCGGCAAGAGTCTTCGTGTCAAACTGCCTGTTGTTGGAAAGAGAGACCTTGACAGATGGTATCTGCGCAAAGGAAAAGACCTGGATCAAGAGAAGGCCCAACAGGACCGATATAAACTTTTTCATATGTAAAAACGATAAATGCCAGTCAGTTACGCTATAAAAAACAGACAAAAAATTTCAAAAATATTTTAATTTTGTTTAATTTTGCAGCACAAAGTTAATCAAATCAACGGACTTGACAATATTTTGCCGTTTTCCCCGAAACGGCAGAAATGTCTTGCCTTCGATACAGTTTCAGAATTGCTTTGCACCCATTCCCGTCACCGCAGAACATGCGGACGGGCCTGTGACGGAACATACTGTTTTATATAAAATCATACCTTATGACAAAGTCTTTCAAAGCACTTGTTGCTGGCTTGTGTTCTCTTGCAGTCCTGGCTACAGGCTGTACGGACAAGCCTGCACCGGAAGTCCCGAGCGCAGAGGCCGCAGTGGTCAGCGCAGAAGCGACAACCGCCACCATCAAACTCACCACCAAGCTTATCAGCGAATATGCCTACGTGGTCAGGACCGATGCCACCCAGGCAGATGATGCAGCCATCATTTTCCTCGAAGGCACCACCGGCAGCATCGCCGACGGTGAGACCCAGATTACCCTCGACGGTCTGAGAGGTCAGACAAACTATGTAGTCAAGTTTGCTTTCCGCGTCTCTGAGACAGAATTCTACGACCAGATCGTTGCCGTAGAGTTCACAACAACCGACTACACCGACAACGTCACCATCCTCGGCCTTTATAACGACGGATTTGCAGTCCACTACAAGGTCCCTCAGGAAGTCAAAGAGCGTGGCAACGCCATCCGCTACAACTTCGGAACCCTTCCGATGTACCTGATGCAGAAGAAAGGATGGAGATCCCTGCCGGATGCTGACATCCTTCTGATGAACGGTCAGAAGCACTTCGTCGGCGACACCACCATGGAATTCACCAGCAAGAACCTCTACATGGTTGACGATGAGGGCAACTACGTCCTCGACGAGTGGACAGGCGAGCCTATCTCCCTCCATACCCCTTACACACCGGGCGAGCCTCTCGTCCTGATGGCAGGTGAATTTACCTATGATACCGAGAACATTACCGGCTGGGGCAACGGCTGGTACACTCCTATGTTCGACACCGACGGCTACTACGAAGAGCTCTGGGGCTCCGGAGAGGGCGGATGGGGTCCTCTTGCAGTCGAAGTCGATGACGAAGGTTCAAGCGAAGACAAGTTCTGGAACGGATGGTTCTCAAGAAAGCACATCACCCTGCCTCAGCCTACCGAGCTCGACTGCAACCTCGACATCAGGCTCGACATCGGCTCGAAGAAAGGCACCATCACCTTCACTCCTGACGAGAACATCTTGAGATACTGCGTATTCATCACCCCTGAATACGAGTACGAAATGGTCCTCGAGTACCTCGACAACAACCCGGACTATCTCCAGTGGTTCACAGCTTCATTCCCTGGATACGCATATTTCGGTGCAATGACTTTCGAAGGCAACACGATCACGGAACTCGCCCTCGAAGATTATTTCTATCTCGAGCCTGAGACCACCTACCACCTCTTTGTCACCGCCCTCGGTGACGAAATGGGAGCTTCCCAGAAATTCTACAGCCAGACATTCACCACCCTCGGCAAGACTCTCCCTGCACCTGAGGTCGAAGTCAAGGCCATCAGCAATCCATCCGGCACAGAGTCTCCTTACGAAGTCTGGTTCAATGTCAAGTGTACCAACAAGAACGCCGTTTCCGGAAAATATGCCGCCAACTACGAAAGCGAGTGGGGCAAGCTCCTCAACTTCGGCATGAACTACAACGACATCGTCAACAGCGGCAACAGACTTACAGATGCCGACATCGCAAAGATCAACAGCGACGAGGGTATGGACATGATGTTCAGTTCCCTTCCTGACATGACCACTCTCCTTGGCATCGTCCTTCAGAACGAAGAGGAGACCTACAATGTCATCGATCTGGGCAGCGGTCTGGCAAGCGCCACCACAATCAAGGAACCTGCCAAGACCCCTGTTTCCTCAAGCCTGTTCACAGACCTTCTCGGCACCTGGACAATGTCTGCACAAACAGCCGTATTCGACGGTTCAGACTTTGTCGATGGCGGCGAGCGCAAGTGCAAGGTGACTATTGCCGAAGGATTCACTCTCCCTGAGACTCTCGCCGATTCAGTCTATACCATCTATCACGATGCTATCGGAATGGGCAAGGACGCAGTCGACGCCCTCTATGACGACCTCAAGGAGGAAGTTGCTGCATACAATGCAAAGCTCAAATCCCAGAACCGCCTCCTCTGCACAGGCTTCGGATTCGAGAGCACTAAGCCTGACGCTTTCCAGTACTACACACTCAAAACCCCTTATGACCTGTTCGTCAGCAAGGACTACAACGGCTACGACAACAGGAGCATCATCTTCGACTGTGGTCCTAAGTGGTTCCTCGAGGTCTTCGAGGATGGTAGCCTGGGAGTTCCGATCAATGACGCCCACGAGTATCCTCTGAGCCTTGCTCAATACTACACCATGTATCTTGCAGCTGTCGGCGCGGAAGGCTACATCACCAGACTGGTCGGTGATGAGGACTGCGTATTCCCTTGCGAGGTTGCCGGTGACAAGAATTCATTCGTCATCAAGCCGTTCATGTACAACGACAATCCATTCTACCTCACAGGTGTCTACTCCTATAACGGCATGATCTATCCTACCGAATTCAAGATCGTTTCTGAAATCAAGTTCACCAAAGGCTGGACTGAGGAAACATCGATCCAGCGCACGGCAACGAAGAGCATGTCCGCAACAAGGACCATCGAAAGCAAGAGCGCAGGCACTGCGGAATTTGTCGGTTCAGCCGCTGCAATGCGCAGAACACCTATGCCTGACAATGCCCCTGCCCGCCAGAAGGCAAGCTACAAGAGGGTCAAGGTTGAAGATGCCGTGACCAGAATGATGAAGGCCTATGGCTACGAGCGTCAGTAAATCATTGCTTATCCTTACCGGTCTGATGGTCTGGACTCTGTCCGGAGCTCAGACCGGTATGGTTGTCAATAGCCAGGATACAAGGAGCGAGACCGGAAAGTTCTCGGCCAGCCTGGAAAGCAACAGCATCTGCTACTTCAATGACGCAGGCCTCGGAGTGACCGACCCGGAAGACAAGTTCGGAAGCAACAGCTACCTCAAGATGGACTATGTCAAGGGACGCATCTCGGCAGGACTGCAGATCGAAGGTTACATGCCTGCGCTTTACGGCTTCGAGATGGGTCAGCAACCGGATTCCAGGAAACTCTTCCTCGCCTCGAAATACATCCGCTGGGAGAACGACATGTTCTCCTTCCACGTTGGCGACATCTATGACCAGATGGGCAACGGGCTGATATTCAGGACCTACGAAGACAGAAACCTGGGATTCAACAATTCACTCGAAGGATTTCAGACTTCGATGAACCTGAACAACTGGTTCACCGTCAAAGGCACCGTAGGCAGACCGAGACTCTACACCAGCTATGCAGACTCCTGGGTAAGAGGAGCGACAGCTGCAGTTTACCTCAATGAGATTTTCGGCTGGGACGGCATCCTGCTCGGTCTGGAGGGCAACTTCCTGAACAGATACGAAAGCCTTGAGAATGGCGGGCTGGTTGACTTTGCCTCCCTCGGCATGGAAAGCGGAAGCATGAACTCCTGCAGCGCAGCGCTCAATTTTGCGTGGAACGGGCTCACCTTCAAAGCTGAATATGCCGCCAAGAGCAAGGACCTTTATTCTGTCAACGCTACCAGCGCCCACAAGGGTGCAGCGATATATTCGGAGGCGACCTATGGGACCGGAAGATTCAGCGCAGCCGCCCATTTCAGGATTCTGGACCATATGGGAACGATGAGTTCTCTCTATGGCAACGGTACGGGCAACAGTCTGAGTTATCTTCCAGCCCTCACAAGGCAGTACCACTACATGCTGGCCAACCTGAATCCTTACCAGGTGAACACCAGGGGCGAATGGGCGATGCAGCTCGACCTTTTCTACACGGTCCGCAAGAGCCGCAACCAGTACTGGATATTCAGGGCAAATGCTTCTTCTGCCACGACAATCGACGGCACTCAGACAGACAACGGGAGCAAAAGGCTCCTTTGGCTGGATGTCAATGCGGATGCGGAATGTCACTGGATGAAGCAGCTCAAGACCACTTTCCTTTACTCGCGTCAGCAGTGGAGTCCAAGCCATGGATTCCAGGAAGGGACCTACACATCCAACATATTCGTAGTCGACACTCAATACAAGATCAACAGCCGGAACACCGTAAGAGGTGAGGTCCAGTATCTCCAGTCGAAGGACTATGAGCGTGACTGGATTGCCGGCCTTGCAGAGTACACTTTTGCGCCAAGCTGGAGTGTCTATGCCACTGAAATGTACAACCTCGGCGAGACAAAGAAGCATTACTACACAGCCGGAGTCAGCTGGTCGAAGGGCAAGACCCGCATCCAGCTCAGCTACGGACGCAACCGCGCAGGTTACATCTGCTCGGGAGGCGTCTGCAGGTACAGCCCGGCCTACACTGGTGTGAATCTGCTTCTTACGTCCGTCTTCTAGAATCAAACAACAAGATGAACTTCAAATATTCAAAACTTCTGGCAGCCTTGTTCGTCGGTCTGGGAATCTGCGCCTGCAGCCTTACCGGAGGGGATGACGACATCACGGATTCGGATAGCACTCCAGAACCGACAGGAGAACTCACCCTCGCGCTTGACAAAACCATCATTGTCGCTGACGGCGAAAGCGCTGCCCGTCTCATCGTGAAACTCGGAGACGAGGAGGTCACCGACTATGATGCTGTCAGCGTCTACAGGGTCGACAAGGACGAGAAGAACATTCCGGTCCAGATTCCGGATCTTCTCTTCAAGACCACCACACCGGGAAGCTACACTTTCTGGGTGAGCTACAAATCCAAGCTCAGCAACAAAGTCAGCCTGGTGGCAGTGTCTCCTTCGATCGACATTCCGGGACTTCCATCCGACCCGGATCCGACGAATCTGAATTTCCGCAAACGGGTTCTGATCACCCAGTTCACCGGTACCGGCTGTGGCTATTGCCCGAACATGATCCAGCTTCTCAGGAATTTCAGGCAGCAGGACAGCTACAAAGGCAAGACCGTGCTGGCAGCCTGCCACACCTACAACCAGAATGACCCGATGTTCCTGAAGGATTACACGTCAATCGCCAAGAATGTCCGCGGATATCCTTCGGTGATGCTCGACCTCAGCACCTCGACTATGACCACTACCCCGGCGCTTTCGACCTTCAACAAGCTGGTCGACAAGGAATATGCTGTCGAAGCCGTCGCAGGAATCTGTGCCTCCACTGTTGCTGAGGGCCTTCAGTTAGTGGTCAATGCCGGAGTCAAGGTTTCCCAGAAAGGCAAGTATTACATCGCAGCCTGGCTCCTTGAAGATGGTATTGAAGCCAAGCAGGCCAACTACGGCACTCTCGGCGATTTCTCTATCCACGACAACGCAGTCAGGGACATCCTCGGCTACAACGAGAGCAGGAAGGACTATGCAGGCTTCGAATTCGACAGCGAGGCCGGCAGCGTCTTCACGAAGGAATTCCAATTCGAGCTCGACCCTGAGTGGAATCTGGAGAATTGCCATGTCGCAGTCTACGTCTGCGCTCTGAACGGTACAGTCAACAATGTGATCGACATCCGCCCGAACGAAACCATCGCTTTCGAATACGCGGAATAATCGGCACGTTCGACCGGACAATAACTTATGGAAGGTGGCTGAATGATGATTCGGCCACCTTCTTGCGTTCTTTCAGGAAGCGGGACTCAGATGTCAAGGCTCGCCTGAAGCCTGAACTCAGCGGCACCGGGACGAGGCTCCTTCATGAAGGGATAGCGGAGGGTGGAAGCTCGGGAATATATTCGCAAAGTCCTGGTCCTGCCTCCAGGCTTGCCGAATCGGAACCTGGCGGAGCAGACAGCCGAAGCGCTCACTCCCCTTCCGTAATATGCCGGCACATTGAATGAACCCGGGGCATCCCTTTCATAGGAATAAATCCTGTCATCCCAATTGTCGACAAAGAAGACCGTCGCTCGGAGATAAGCCGCGAACTTCCCTGTCTTCCTTCCGGCCTCAAGGTAGGAAAGGGCTGCAAAGGATCTGGAGAACAGGCTTTCAAACCTGAAACGGGATTTCCACGCATCTCCATCACCTTCGCCGTAGAGCGGACTGATGCCTGCAGTGGACCAGTCCAGATCCACTCTCGACGAGAACCTGTGCCCGAGGACCGGCTCGTACGGCCGGTAGCGTTCCGAAATCCTGAATGACAGCACACAGTCGTCTGTAAGCCTCACAGGATATTTCAGAAGTATCTTCGCCTGCCTGGTCGCGGAATCCGACCTCTTTCCTGCAAGGTCCACCGTAAGTCCAATATTGCGTTTCTCGATGCCGAAGGCGATTCCGGCCTCGTCCGACACCTTCGACCAGGCATGCACGGCTCCGGCAAAAGCCCCGGAATATTCAGAAGGATAAAAACGCGCTACGGCAGCGATCCTCCAGTCCCCTCCCAAAGGGATGGTCGCCCCTCCCGCAAATGCGAAAACCTGCGTATAGCAGTCCATTGCGCCCTCCCACCAGAGGGTGCAGCCGCGCCAGCTCCACCTGCCGTCCGTCGCGACCTTGCCGCCGGCCTGATAGAAGATTCCGTTGGAACTGCCGCCGATTGCCTCGGACTGCCAGAAAGATGTGATTCCAAGCTGCCCGTTCTTCCCGTACCAGGTCACATTCATCGCCGGAAGGAAAGAAATCCGGGGCGGTTTCCCGTCCTGGCACCAGTTCCTCAGGCCCGGAAAGGACAGGAATGAAGAAAACACAAAACGGCCTTTCCTGAAGTCGGCCGCGATGCCCCTGTGGGTTCCCGCCCCTGAATATGACCACGATTGCGACAATCCCGCGCCCCGCTTCCAGAATGAGGACAAAGTCGAGAAGCCGCTCATCGACATCCCGCTCCAAAGGGCCAGACCCTGGCCGAAACGTGCATTGAAATCACCTGCAATCAGCCTCAGGTCGCCTTTTCCGGGACTGAATGAAGAGCTGAGACCCCAGGCGGACGGCGGCATAGGCTTAGGATCCGAATAAGAGGATGAGGCCGCCCCGCATAGGGAAAAAGCGTCCCCGAATGCAGTCTTTGCCTTCAGGCCCCATGAATATTCCGAATTCCTGACTGATAACCTGGACAGGAAGGAAGACTTGAGGGAACTGCTGTCCCCGGGGGGCATCCCGGGCCGGCCGTGCGGCAGCAGCCGGATGAAAGGGGCAAGGAAGCGGACGGTTTCCGGGTTGAAACCGGGCAGGATGGACAGTTCGGTCAGGGAGAGGATATCCCCGCTGTCATCCCTGTAATCAAGCAGGCTGGCCACCTGGAATGGTGTGAACAGACCGGTGGACAGAAGCTTGGCCCTGGAAGACCTGTTGAGGTCGAGCGGATGGTCGGCAAGATATTCATACATCTCGACTTCGGAAGGGTCGAGCGCCTCTATGTCTTCCGCCCCCGCAAGCCTTGCAATCGCCTCAAGGACATTGTCCGGCTGTCCTGCCAGCTGAAACGCCGGCAGAAGAATGGCCAGCAAGACGGCTCTCATCCTGTTGCAAAAAGTTTCCATAGCATTGTCTGTCAGCCACAAGATGGGAAGGCTGAACATAAAAGGTATTAAGAAACAGAAAAAGATTGCTTTCGCGAACTATTCTTTAATAATATTGCTATTTTTGTGGGTGACAGCATATCAAAACAGTCAATCAGCAACTCAAAATGAGCAACATCAGACTTTACGACAAATCCTTCCGTCCTTTCATCTCCAATGAAAAGATCGAGGAAGCAATCGACAAGGTTGCAGCAAGAATCAATGCCGATTTCGAAGGATCCACCGACGTTCCCGTCCTGTTGTGTGTCCTCAACGGTGCCATCATGTTCACTGCGGAACTGATGAAGAGACTCACCTTCAACTGCGAGCTTGTGTCCATCAAGCTTTCTTCCTACGAAGGGACCTGTTCGACCGGAAACATCCGCCAGGTGATGGGGCTGACAGGCAGCATCGAAGGCAAAAGGGTCATCGTGGTGGAGGACATCGTCGACACAGGGAACACGATTGTGAATCTCGTCGATATGCTCAGGGAAAAAGGTGCTGCGGAGACGCGGGTATGCACAATGCTCCTCAAGCCGGAGATCTACACAAAGGATCTGAAACTGGATTATGTAGCCATGGAAATCCCGAACGATTTCATCGTCGGTTTCGGTCTGGACTATGACGAAATAGGAAGAAATCTAAAGGACATTTACGTATTGGATTCAAAATGAAGTATTTTATTCTTTTTGGCCCTCCAGGGGCCGGCAAAGGCACCCAAGCTGCAGCGATGGTGGAAAAATACAATCTCCGCCACATCTCGACAGGTGCTCTCCTCAGAGAGGAGATTGCGAAAGGGAGTGAATTGGGTTTGAAGGCCAAAGCTCTGATCGACGACGGACAGCTAGTCCCTGACGAGGTCGTCGAAGGCATGATCGAGAACACATTCAAAACCACGAAGGGAGTCAGCGGCTTCCTTCTGGACGGTTTCCCAAGGACTATAGCTCAGGCTGAGGCTCTGGACAAGATGCTCTCACAGAACTCAGAGGAGGTCACATCTGTGGTTTCCATCATGATTCCGGACGAAATGATCCGGGAGCGCATCAAGCACAGAGCGAGCATCGAAGGTCGTGCTGACGATGCGTCGGACGAGACGATCACAAACAGAATCGCGACTTATCACGCAAAGACCGAGCCTCTTGTGGGGTATTACCGTCAGCAGGGCAAGTACCGTGAGATCGACGGCACCGGTTCCATAGAGGAAGTCAGGGCCGGTATTTTCAGCCTGATGGAGTCTCTGTAGAGGATTTATCCGGTTCCGCGGTTGCGGCATAGAGTTGTAAAGAGACTGACTGAAAATTAGTCAGTCTCTTTTGCATATGTATGGTTACACCGGGAGGATGACAGCAGAATGCTATTGTGTTATGCCGACGGTGCGGCAACATGGGCATTTCTGCCAGGCGCATCCCGTCAGATTGCAAGGAGTATCATCAGCTGGGCGACAAGCACCCTCATGAACATCGAGAGCGGATAGACGGTGGCGTAGTTCAGGGATACATACTTGCTGCCATAAGAGTTCTGCGCAAATGCGAGGACAGGAGGATTCGTCGTACCTCCGGAAACGAGGCCGCAGATCTGGAAGAAATTGAGCTTGAACACATACCGGCCAAGCAAGGCGATGATCAGGATAGGCACCACCGTGATGATGGCTCCGTAAAGAATCCACCACCATCCTCCGTTCAGCAGAGAGGAGACGAAGGTTTCGCCTGCTCCAAGACCGACAGCGGCAAGGAAGAAGGAGATGCCGATTTCACGTATCATCATATTCGCGCTCATCGTCGTGTATGTGGTGATGTGCGCACGCGGGCCGAAACTGCTGAGCAGGATGGCGATGATGAGAGGTCCTCCCGCAAGACCAAGTTTGATAGGCTGAGGAATACCTGGCAGTGAAATAGGAATCGAACCGAATATGACGCCGACCGTTATCCCGAGGAATATCGGAAGCAGGTTCGGCTTGTCAAGGGCAGATGCCTTGTTGCCAACCATCTTCGCGATGTCGTCAATTCCTTCCTTTGTTCCGACAACCTGCAGATAGTCACCGACTTGAACACGGAGTTCAGGGGAGGCGACAAGTTCGACTCCCGAACGGACCACTCTGGTGACGGTCACTGAATAATGGCAGTGGAGAAGAATCTCGCCGAGTTTCTTTCCGGTCAGGCTGCTCTTTGTGATGCCCAGTCTCTTGAGAGAAGGGACCGTTTTCTTTCCGTTGAGCCAGTCGACATGATGCATCGGGATTTCTGCGCCGAAGATGATGCGGATCGAGTCTACATGCTTCTGGGTAGTGACGATCAGAACTTTGTCATCGGCCTTGAGGACCGTGTCCTGATTGGGAACGAATTCTTCGCCATCCCTCATGATGCGGGACACGACCATCTCGTTCCTGATCTCTTCTCCGAGCACCTCTTTGAGAGGCTTGTCGATGACAGCAGGATTGGTGACGGCGCAGTGCATTCTGCGTGGAGCGCCTTCTACCGATGAGGTCTGCTCTTCGATGGCATGCGTTTCCTTGTCAAGATCCACTCTGAAAACGGCCTTGAATATGATGAGGAGGGCCAGGACGCCGAGAACGCCGAAAGGATAGGCCACGGCATAGGCTGAAGCGAGAGCGGATGTCTCGGCAGGGCTTCCGCCGGAGTCCAGAAGAGTCTGCTGGGCGGCACCCAGGCCAGGGGTGTTGGTGACGGCTCCGGACATCACTCCGACCATTGTCTGAAGGCTTTCTCCACTGATGAGATGGATCACGAAAGCCGTCAGGGCCGAACAGAGCACCAGTCCGACCGCCAGCATGTTCAGTTTCACACCTCCGTTCTTGAAGGAGGAGAAGAAACCGGGACCGACCTGAAGGCCGATTGAATAGACGAAGAGAATCAGGCCGAAGTCCTTCATGAAACTCAACACTTTAGGATCAGGAATCAGGCCGAAATGACCCATCAGGATTCCGATGAAGAGAATCCAGGTCGAGCCGATTGTAATACCTTTTATATTGAGTTTTGCGAGAAGAAGACCGATTGTAATGGCAATAGCGAAAAGAAGAATTGAAAATGCAGTTCCGCTTATCATATCGTTAGATTATCTGATTTCGGTCTGCAAATATATTCAATGATTCTTGAAAAAAGAAATATTCGCCGTAATATTCATGCCTCCAGGCGCCACACTCCCTTTTATGCATATAAAACCCTCCTTCGTCAGAGGGAATGAGATAACATGCCTGACGAAGGAGGGAGCTGTTGTTTCATGTTTCTGAATATTTTGTATTTATTCGAGCACTACTTGAACAATAAAGGAACGAATTCAGAAAGATATATTCTCCAGTTGCGCCAGATGTGGCCGCCATCCGTCTCCATATATTCGTACGGCTGACCGTTCGCGTCCATCTTCTCCATGAAGTCAGTATTGGCCTTGTAGAGGAAGTCTGTCTTGCCGCAGCCGATCCAGAGCAATGCAGGTTTCTTGCTGAAATATGTCGCAAGCTTCCCGTCGAAATTGTCATAGAGCGGAGTCATCTGCTGCTCGCTCACGCCTATCGCAGCGGAGAACATACCTGAATAATTGAACATGTCAGGATTGTTGATGCTGATGTAGAGAGTGTGGAAACCACCCATCGAGAGTCCGCAGATGGCACGGCCCTGCTTCTTTGCAATGGTCTTGTAGTGGCTGTCTATGAATTTCACGATTTCCGGGAATGAGGTCTCGAAAGAGCCTTCCATTGTCTTGGGCAGCTGCATTGTCGGACGGGTGTAGCCAGTCGAGTTCTGGCCCGGAGCCGCTTCCTGTGAGATGTTGCCATTTGTGAAGACCGCAATCATAGGTTTCGCCTTGCCCTGGGCGATGAGATTGTCTAGAATCTGTGCAGCTCTTCCCTGCTCAAGCCATGCATCCTCATCTCCGCCTATGCCATGAAGGACATAGAGGACCGGATAGCGAGTCTTTCCGCAAGGATCGTATCCTGCCGGTGTGTAGACGCTCAGCCTGCGGTCGAAACCTGCCACGGCGCTGTCATACCACACTTTCGAGACCGTACCGTGAGGCACGTCCTGAATCGTATAGAGATCCGCTCTTCCACCAGGAACGATGAAGGCGCTTGTGAGCGATGAGACGTCGCGGTTAACCCACATGTTGTTATTGTCAATCACGTTGAGGCCATCCACGTTGAAGGTGTAAGTGTACATTTCAGGGGCTGGTCTGAAATCGGTGGTATATTCCCATACCCCCTTCTCCCCTTCCTTGAGTTCAGCCACACCCGGGCCTTCGAACTCGCCGAACGGAGTCTGGATTTTCTGTGTAGGGAGAAAATCTCCTGATACCGTTACTTTTACCGCTTTAGGTGCGAAGTAGCGGAAAGTAACCGTACCGTCTTCATTGAGTACAGGTGATTCTACCTGTGCGCCGTCCCAGAGGGCCTGCTGCGCGTTCAGGACTGTGGTAGCAGCCAATGCCGCGAATATTATGATTGTTTTCTTAAACATGATAAAAGTTATTTATTGAATACTTCCTTCAAATATAGCATTAACATAGGGACTGTTGAGTCCCTGGTCGGCATACGGGACGCGGACGAATTCTGCCTGTCCTCCGTCGATTCGGCAGCCGAGCGCCCAGCCGCCGTCCGGAGACTGGCAGTTGTTGACATAGCCGTGCTTGATGTGCAGGTCGCTGGTGCAGATGCTCGCCAGAGTGACCTTCACTATGGCATCCTTAGAATCCAGAATTTTCGGCTCAGGCTTATCCTTTAGCTCAAAACGTCCTTTCTCTATATAGGTGTATGCTTTCATCTAATCTTCGTTGAGTACAATTACCTTCGCAGCGTTGCTGGATATCTTTACTTTAAGGCTCTTTCTATTATGGCCTAAGACACGCCAGCGGAATTACATGGACACCATCGGGACGTGTGTAGGCTATTGTCCCTCCGGTCAGGACAATCTTCAAATCCGGCTCACGCAGAGGGACTTGCTTCTCGTCTTTGTTTGCTTCTTGAACCAGCCTATGAATCTCGCACAGGTGCGCTGCTCCTTCTTCGATTTCTTTACTTCCCAATTTACATTCGATTAGAGCATACCGCTCGTCTTCCAAATGCAGAACCAAATCAGCTTCAAGCCCATACCTATCCCGATAGTAGGATACGTGGCTGTTGAAATTTGCTGTATATGCTTTCAAGTCCCTGATACACATCTGTTCAAATATAAAGCCGAATGTTTTTAGTTGTGTCTCCAGAGCGGTCGCGTTGATGCTCATAGACGCTACAGCAATTGAAGGATCCGAAAAGCATCGTTTTGGAGCACTCCGTATCGCCGTCTTGCTACGGATTGCAGGGCACCATGCGTCAATGTCCTGGATGACAAATAGTTTCTCAAGTGCTCCTATATAATCATCCAGTGTATCCATAGATAGTTCTATGTCTCCAGAAGCTGTAATATCCGCAAGAATACTTGTCTTCTTGGCTAAAGTACTGATATTTCGTGCATAGGAGCGCATTATCTGACGTGCTATCTTGGGATTTCTATCCTTTGTATCCACGGCAGAGATATCCTGCTCACAGACTGTATTGACATAATCATTCGCAATCATTGTCGCAGCCCTTTCGGTCAGTTGGAGAGAAGCGGGCCATCCGCCTCGACATGCTGCACGAATCAAGTCCGGAATATCCAAATTGCTGCAGGCACCATCAATATCAAGATTTGGATTGTTGAATAATTCGTGCAAAGAGACCTGCCCGGTGGATTCTTTAGATTCCCACAGACTCATAGGGTACATCTTCATACGCGTAATGCGTCCCGTTCCAGTATGTTTGATTTTGGATTTATCTACAGTGTTCGAACCCGTAAGAATATACTGTCCTGGCCGTCCTCCTTCGTTATCTACAGCGGTTCGGACAGCATCCCACACTACAGGAACATCCTGCCATTCATCGATTAGACGTGGTTGTGCGCCTTTCAACAATAATGAAGGCTTTGTATCTGCCGTGGCTATGTAATTGGCAGCCATATCCGGATCATGCAGTTTGATAACACTCCTGGCTATCCGCTCAGCTGTTGTGGTCTTTCCCGTCCATTTAGGCCCTTCAATCAATACTGCACCGAAAGCTTCCAATCGGTCTTTGAGCATTTGGTCAGCCACACGTTCAAGATACTTCATAATCATTTAAAGTTTAAAACGCTGTAAAGATACAAAACAATCAATGACACTCAAAATTTAATCGGCACTTTTGTGGTATTTCAATCGGTGTTTTTGCGGTATTTCAGTCGGTGTTTTTGCGGCATTTCACAGTCCAATTGGAGTCCAGAAACAAGCCAAAAAAATCCATAGATATTTGTGCCGTGATTCGACAACCGAGTCACAAATAAAAAAGTCCCATACTTGGCAGACATTTTTAAACCAAGTATGTCATGTCGTGCAAAGTCGAGAGATGGAAGAATAGCTTTGCAAAGAAAAAGTTTCATTATCTTTGAGGGATAAACGATAACATTATGGCCGATTCGAATTTCATAGACTACGTAAAGATCTGGTGCGCCTCGGGACATGGAGGTGCGGGATCGACCCATCTCCACCGTGCAAAGTACGTCCCGAAGGGTGGTCCGGACGGAGGAGACGGTGGCCGGGGAGGCCACATCATACTCAAAGCCAATCCCCAGTTCTGGACACTCATACACCTGAAGTACCGCAAGCACGTCAAGGCCGAGGACGGAGGCCACGGTGAGGGAGCATTGAGGACTGGCAAGAACGGGGCCGACATCATCCTGGATGTTCCTGTGGGCACAGTAGCCAAGGATGCCGAAACCGGAGAGGTTCTCTTCGAGATGATGGAAGCCGGAGAGCAGAAGATTCTCTGCAAAGGCGGGAAAGGAGGACTCGGCAACAACAATTTCAAGACTCCGACCCTGCAGACCCCAAGGTTCGCCCAACCTGGCGAGGAAGGTCAGGAAGGCTGGTTCATCCTTGAATTGAAAGTACTTGCCGATGTCGGGCTGGTAGGCTTCCCGAATGCAGGCAAATCGACCCTCCTTGCATCAGTGACCGCGGCAAAGCCCAAGATTGCCAATTATGCATTCACGACGCTTGAACCGAATCTCGGCATTGTAAGCTACTACGACGACAGATCTTTCGTGATGGCCGACATCCCGGGAATCATCGAAGGCGCCCACGAAGGCAAAGGAATAGGCATCCGCTTCCTCAGGCACATCGAAAGGAACTCGGTTCTGCTGTTCATGGTCTCTGCAGAGGATGATGACATCTCGGCCAGCTACCGGACATTGCTCAACGAGCTGAAGGAGTACAATCCGGAACTGCTTGACAAGCAAAGGATTCTCGCCATCACAAAATCGGATCTGATCGACAGGGACATCGAGAAGGAACTTCTCCCGACACTGCCGAAAAAGATCCCTCATGTGTTCATTTCGTCCATCACAGGCTATGGACTCAAAGAGCTCAAGGACATGCTATGGTCTGCGCTTCAATCATAGACGGGATCATCAGTTTCGACCAGCGTATCACACTATTCCTCAACGACTTGAACTGCGCTGCGTCAGATCAGTTCTGGCTGATATTCTCCAACAGGCAGATCTGGGTCATAACGTACCTGGTCTGCGCCTTCTTCCTGTTCCGGAGACTTGGCTGGAAGAAGGCCCTCATGGTGCTTCTTTCGGTCGCCCTCGCATTCGCTGCCTGCGACCAGTTCTCCAACCTGGTCAAATACTCGACAACCAGACTCCGTCCCGGGTACAACTACTGGATGGTCTCGAACGGTGTGCATATTCTCGAAGGAAGAGGAGGATTCTACGGCTTCTTTTCAGCCCACGCCGCCAATTCCTTTGCCATCACTGTCTGTCTGATCATCGGTTTCAGAAATGACAGGACGCACACCTACAATGCATTCTGCCTCTGGTCCCTGGTCTGGGCGCTGCTGGTTTCGGTCAGCAGGATATTCGTAGGCAAGCATTTCTTTTTCGATGTGATCGTGGGCATAGCGATCGGCATCACCTTCGGGCTGTTCTTCGGACTGCTGACAAGATACCTGATCCAGAAATATATTGACAAGGTCAAGCCGACCGGCCTGACCTTCTGGTGCAGGAAAGCCGTTCCTTCGGCAGCGGAGGAATAGCCTTTCCCATCATATGCAAGGGTAAGCGGGGTTCACTGACAAACCCTTCTACAGCGAAGGAATAACCTTTTCCATCATTATCCCGCGGGAACCTTTCACCAGCACGGTTGCTCCGCTGAGCGGATTGTCCGCAAGCCAGGCGGCCAGATCTGCCGAAGTGGCGAACCAACGGAATTCATCCCGGAGACCGGACTCTTCAAGGGCCTTTCCAAACTCCTCACCGACAAGACAGACAAGACCGAGGTTCATGTTCCGGAGACGCCGGACCACAGCGATGTGCTCGTTCAGAGACTCTGCACCCAGTTCCCTCATATCCCCCAGAAGAGCAGCCTTTGAATCAGCCACGACAGATCCGAGATTGTCCAGAGCAGCCGCCATGCTTGCAGGATTGGCATTGTAGGCATCCTTGATAAGGATGTTGCGTTCAGTCTTTTCCATCTGGGAACGGTTGTTCGAAGGAACATATTCCCCGACAGCACCGATTGCCTCATCGAGAGAGACACCGAAGTGCAGGCCTACAGCGATTGCGGCACAGACATTTGCAGCATTGTATGAACCTGAGAGATGGGTCTCGAGCCCAAGCAGGCAATCCGGGTCCTCCCCTCCCCCAACGCTCTGCGGAATCGCCATCCTCAGATAAGGGTGGGACAGATCGGACGGCAGAACCATGGCATCCCAATGACGGACACCATAGCGGAGAACCTTCAGATTGGCACGGCGGGCAGCCATTTCCTCCAGGACAGGATCATCCGCATTCAGGAATATGGTACCTCCGCGGGCATCGAGAAAATCATAGAGGCGCCCCTTGGCAGCCTTTACTCCCTCTACCGAGCCGAATCCCAGAAGATGGGCCTTGCCCACATTTGTGATGAGACCATAGTCCGGCAGACAGACTCCGACAAGTTTCAATATGTCGTCAGGATGGTTGGCGCCCATCTCGACAACGGCAATCTGAGTGTCAGGTCCAATGCTCAGAAGGGTCAGAGGGACACCGATGTCATTGTTCAGGTTGCCCCTGGTGGAAGTGACATTGTACTTTGCCGACAGAACCCTGGTGACAAGTTCCTTGGTCGTGGTCTTTCCATTCGTCCCTGTAAGTCCGATGACTGTCAGAGGCTTTCCATCCACACGGACAGTCCGGCGGTGATGGCGGGCCAGCTCCTGAAGCGCGGCAAGGGTGTCCGGGACAGGGAATATGCGTGGGTCTCCCGACTTGGCCGCATCTGAGTCCTCAGCCACGACAGCGCAACAGGCTCCGAGTTCCAAGGCCTTCAGGGCATATTCATTGCCGTCGAAATTCTCGCCCTTGAGAGCAAAGAACAATTCTCCCTCGGAGATTGTCCTGCTGTCAGTAGTCACACCCCTGGAGGATGTGAAGACAGAATAAAGTCTTTCTATGTCCATATCAGCTATTTTGCTCCGGTACTTCCCCATCCGCCTGCACCGCGTTCAGTTTCAGAGAGAGCCTCAACCTTCTCCCACTCGACCGTCTCATGCGCTGCAACAACCATCTGGGCAATCCTCTCGCCCGGGACGATTTCGAAAGGCTCTGACGAAAGATTCACGAGCGAGACCTTCAGCTCCCCACGGTAATCGGCGTCGACTGTTCCGGGAGAATTGATCACCGTCACACCATGCTTGGTGGCAAGGCCGCTGCGCGGACGCACCTGAGCCTCATAGCCTGCAGGAAGTTCAATGAATATGCCGGTAGGGACCAGCCTCCTCTCCAGAGGCTTCAGGACGACAGGTTCTGCAATGTCAGCCCGAAGGTCCATCCCCGCCGAGGCCACTGTGGCATAAGCGGGATCCGGCCACTGCGATTTGTTTACTATTTTAACTTTCAGCATATTGATAAAAATACTCCGATGAATTTCCTCCTGCCCGGATCAATTTGCTTTCTCTTCCGGCAGGACGAGATTCAGAATCACTCCTACAATCGATGCAAGACCGATTCCGGCAAGGGAAAACTGGCCGACACTGATGCAGGCTCCGCCGATGCCCACAGTGAGAATGAGGGAGGCGATGATCAGGTTGCGGGTCTTGCTCATGTCTATCCCGGCCTTGACGAGATTGTTGATCCCGACAGAGGCGATCGTGCCGAAGAGCAACAGCATGATTCCGCCCAGGACGGCGGTCGGAATGGTCTGGATGGCAGCTCCGACCTTGCCTATGAGGGATATCGCGATTGCAAAAAGGGCCGCAATCCTCATGCAGACCGGATCAGTCACCTTTGTAAGAGACACAGCCCCGGTGACTTCCGAATATGTTGTCACAGGCGCACCGCCCAGGAATGCAGCCAACGAACAGGCGAGGCCGTCGCCGAGCATCGTGCGATGCAGTCCCGGCTCCTGGACGAAATCCTTTCCGGCAATCTCGCTGATGGCATAGACATCACCGATATGTTCTATGATCGGGGCGATGGCAACCGGCACCATGAAAACGATGGCCTGCCATGAGAATGACATCTTCGCAAAATGCGGCATCTGGAACCACGGTGCAGAAGCCACGGCACTGAAATCCATCGAGCTCCTGTAGAAAATCACAGCCGCGATGTAGCCGGCAGCCGCACCGAAAACGACAGGGATCAGTTTCACGATACCCTTGCCGAAGATGGAGCAGACGACTGCCACTCCGAGGGAAATCAAGGCAAGGACCCAGTTCTTCGAGGCCATATCGACACCTGTCCCCGCAAGGGAAAGACCGATGAGCATGATGACCGGGCCGATGACGACCGGAGGGAAAAGCTTTTTGATGAAGCCGGTCCCGAACAGTTTGACAAGAAGACTCATCAGAAGGTAAACGACGCCCACTGCGACAAGACCACAGAACATCCCCGGCATCCCATAGAGTTCGGTAGCCTTGATGATCGGAGCGATGAACGCGAAACTGCTGCCAAGATAGACAGGCACCTTTCCTTTGGTGATCAAATGGAAAAGCAAGGTACCGAGACCTGCCGCGAGCAGGGCGACAGCGGGATCGAAACCTACCAGCAGCGGGACCAGGACCGTCGACCCGAAGGCCACAAACATGAATTGGGCACCCACTACGGTGCGTCTCAGAGAGGAAAGTTTTTGTTCTGCCATGGTTTATTCTGAATGATGGTTTGTCAGGATCAGGCCCATTGTCCGAGGCCAACCAAATATAGCAAAAAAATACATAGCAATCTGAAAAAAAATGCACTTCCTCAGATTACTTACCTGGAGGCCTTGTAATACAGGAATGCGGCGATGAAACCGAAAAGGACATTCGGAAGCCACAGGGCGATGGCCGGAGACAGAGCTCCGGAATAGACAAACATCTGGCTGAACTTCAGGAAGAGGATGTAAGTGAAGCTCAAGGCTATACCGACACCGATGTTCAGACCGATGCCGCCCCTGCGCTTCCTGGAGGACAGGCTGACGCCCATGATGGTCAGGATGAAGGCAGAGAAAGGAAGGGCGAATCTGGTGTGCTTCTCGATCTGGGCATACATCACATTGGCATCGCCTCGCATCTGCTGGGTACGGATCAGGTCGTTCAACTGCCCGAAAGCAAGGGTCTCCACGGTCTTCTTGTTGCGGTAGAAATCCGTAATGGTAAGATTGATTACAGTGTCCAGCTGCCTGCCGGTGCGGACGTGGTCCTGAAGGCCCTCGGTGAAGTCCCTTATGAAGTAGTTCCGCAGATGCCAGCAGCCTTTCGTGCTGTCCCAGACTGCCTTCTCTGCCGAAAGCTTGCTCACCACCTTGTTGTCGCGGATTTCCTCAAGCGTGAAGGTGTTGCATGTATTGTTCCATGAAGAGAAGGACTCGACGAAGACGAAGGTTCCGGGGCTTATCTGATAGTGGACATTCATGTTGCTGGTCGAGCTCCTGTCGATGTAGGTGTTCTCGAACTTGATCCTGGTGATGTTGGACCGGGGTATTATCCAGAGATTCAGCGAAAGGGACAGCAGGAATATCAGGAAGGCCGAGACGAAGTACGGAACCATCATCCTCCGGTAGCTCACGCCGCACGAGAGGATTGCGATGATTTCAGTGTTGGCGGCCATCCTGGAAGTGAAGAATATCACCGTGATGAACACGAACAGGGGACTGAACATATTCATGAAATATGGCACCCAGTTGCAATAGTAGTCGAAGATGATTTCCTTCAGTGGTGCATTCTTGCTGACGAAATTGTCCACCTTCTCGCTGATGTCGAAGATGATGACAATCACGATCATGAACATCAGGGCGATGAAGAAAGTCGAGATGAACTTCTTTATTATGTACCAATCTATCTTCTTGAGTCCCAGCATATTCAACTAAAGTCTTGCGGTAACTTTCCTGACAGCGGCTTCCTTCCATGAGGCGAAGTCCCCGGCCTCGATGTGCAGTCGCGCCTGACGGACGAGGTCAAGGTAGAAGGCGAGATTGTGCTCGCTCGCGATCATCGCGGCGAACATCTCCTTCGCGACAAAGAGATGGTGGAGGTAGGCTTTCGAATATTCGGAATCCACGAAAGACGTTCCCGCAGGGTCCAGCGGCGAAAAGTCATCCTGCCACTTCGCGTTACGCATGTTCATGATTCCGTTCCATGTGAAAAGCATGCCGTTGCGCCCGTTCCTGGTAGGCATCACGCAGTCGAACATGTCGATGCCCCTGGCTATCCCCTCCAGGATGTTGGCAGGAGTCCCGACTCCCATGAGATAGCGTGGCTTGTCCTCAGGCAGAAGAGGGCAGGTGACTTCCAGCATCCTGTACATTTCTTCGGTGGGTTCGCCGACAGCGAGTCCACCCACGGCGAAACCTCCAACTCCAGGATGGTCCCCGACAAGGTTCAGGGCATGGTCGACAGCCCTCTTGCGGAGTTCCGGATAGACGCAGCCCTGGATGATAGGGAACATGGCCTGGCTGTAGCCGTACAGAGGCTCGGTCTCGCAGAAACGCTTGAAATAGCGTTCCAGCCATCCCTGGGTCAGTCTGAGGGACTTGGCTGCATACCTTTCGTCAGCATCGCCCGGGCAGCATTCGTCCAGCGCCATCATGATGTCGGAACCGATCACCCTCTGGATGTCGACATTGTTCTCGGGTGTGAACATATGCTTCGATCCGTCGATGTGCGAACTGAACTTGCAGCCTTCCTCCGTGATTTTTCTGATCTTGGTCAGGGAAAAGACCTGGAAACCTCCGCTGTCTGTCAGGATCGGCCTGTCCCACGACTCGAACCGGTGGAGTCCGCCGGCCTTCCGAAGAGTGTCCAGACCGGGACGGAGATAAAGATGATAAGTATTCCCGAGAATGATTTCTGCGTCTATGTCGTCCCTCAGGTCCTTGTGGTACACTCCCTTGACGGAGCCCACGGTGCCCACAGGCATGAATATGGGGGTCTGCACCTGACCGTGATCGGTAGTGAACACCCCGGTTCTTGCGCCAGAGCCGCTGTCTTTGGTCTTGAGAGTGAATTTCATGTCGTGTGACTGTTCAATTTCGTATAAGAAGTCAAAGATAGTGTTTTTATTGGAAAAATCTTAAATTTGCCCTGGCTGACAGTAGCAAATCAATCAAAACACAGAATACATCATGAAAAACCGATCCATCAGCATCAGGCTGATTCTAATGAATTTCATCGAGTTCGCCATCTGGGGCGCCTATCTGACATCAATGGGCAGTTTCCTCGCAGATGCCGGCCTCGGCCCGAAAATCTGGCTCTTCTTCGCAACCCAGGGCTTCGTGTCCATCTTCATGCCTGCCCTCGTCGGCATAGTCGCAGACAAATGGGTTCCAGCCCAGAAAGTCCTGTCGCTCTGCCAGTTGCTTGCCGGAATATTCATGATTGCCACCGGGTTGTATGCGATGAAGAACGGAACTTTCATCGCTGCCGCGAATGTTGCCGCCGATGGCTCCGGGCATATGGTCTATTCAGCATTGCCGCAGTTCAACTTCACGGTCTTCTACGTGCTCTACCTGCTCAGCGTTGCCTTCTTCATGCCGACCATCGCCATCTCCAACTCAGTAGCCTACAGCGCTCTGGAAGGTGCAGGCCTGGATGCGGTTAAGGCCTTCCCGCCGATCCGCGTCTTCGGCACGGTAGGTTTCATCTGCAGCATGTTCCTCGTGAACTTCCTGTCCAACAGCCACGGAGTTCAGTACCAGCATTCGTACGAGCAGTTCTTTGTCTCAGGAGCTCTCAGCCTCGTGCTCTGCGCCTATGCCCTGACCATGCCGAACTGCCCTTGCAAGCCTTCGGACAAAGGCGCTTCGCTTTCGGAATCTCTCGGTCTGGATGCCTTCTCCCTGTTCAAACAGAGGCAGTTCGCCATCTTCTTCATCTTCTCGATGCTCCTGGGAGCTTCCCTCCAGATCACCAACGGCTATGCCAACACCTTCATCACCTCATTCAAGGACAATCCTCTGTTCGCAGGCTCCTGGGGTGCCGCCAACGCCAATGTGCTGATCTCCATCGGACAGGTTTCCGAGACACTCTGCATCCTTCTCATCCCGTTCGCGATGAAGAAATTCGGCATCAAGAACGTGATGCTCATCGCAATGTTCGCCTGGGTGTTCAGGTTCGGCTTCTTCGGTCTGGGAAATCCCGGCAACGGAGTCTGGCTCTTCATCCTTTCGGGAATCGTCTACGGTGTGGCCTTCGACTTCTTCAACATCAGCGGTTCCCTCTATGTCAATGAAAACACCGACAGCGGAATCCGTTCCAGCGCCCAGGGTCTGTTCATGCTGATGACCAACGGTCTGGGAGCATCCATCGGCACCTGGGCCGCAGGAAAGGTCGTCAACGCCTTCGTCTATATCCCGCAGGCAAAAGCCGCCCAGGCAGGTCTTGACCCTGCAGCGGTCTCCGCAGCCGGCAACTGGAGCGGGGCCTGGTTCACTTTCGCCGCCTATGCCCTCGTGGTAGGAGTTCTGTTCGCCATCCTGTTCAAGAACCCGGCCAAGGCAAAAGCCTGAGGGAGGAGGGTCACTTCTTCTTTCTGAGCCCCTCGACACAGCGGCTCAGGCCGAAGATCCGGCTTTCAGATTTGTAATACTTGATGTCATAGCATCTGTACTCATTGCGATTCCTGACCTTATGGTAGGATGTGATGCAATCGAAATTGTATCCCATCGCCGAAAGGTCAGGAATATCCATTGTATTGAGTCCATCCTCCAGCAGGGACTCGAGAATGTCATAGTTGCGGTTGATGGCATTGATGGTTCTCAACCGCGCCCCCTTGTCCCCGGGAGCATGCCTGTAGTTGTAACGGCTTCTGCATCTCGAGCTGCAGAACTTCATGTCACTCCTTCCGGAAGGCAGTTCCCTCCCGCATTCCAGGCAAAGCCTGGTCTTCTCTCCATCCTCAACCTTCATAACCGTGTCGTTTTGTCTGTTTAGTCATAAGGGGCGACAGCCTCCACGCACGAATATAAGCGAAGGGAACAGAATCTGCCATCAGAAACGTAAACTCTTGTTTTTCTTTTCCGTTCCGATATGCAATCACAAAAGTTTTTCGGACGCAAAGAAACGGAAACCGGCAGAGGCAGGAAGAGTTGCGCAATGAAGGAAATCCACGAGACGGGACAAAGAAACACTTCATATTCTTAAAAAAACGCAAATAGTTCTCTCCCTGTGCCTCCAGGCTGTTCCGTCTGTCAGTTCCTGATAGTATATTGCCGCCAAAACCAAACTTGAATTATGGAACAGTTGAACAGAATCGAAATCCGCGGACACGTCGGCAATGTCAATGTGGTCGCGGTCGGAGACGCCAAGGTCGCGCATTTCTCCGTAGTCACCAACTTTGCGTACAAGAGCAGGAACAACGAACCTGTCATCGAAACCACCTGGCACAATGTGACCGCCTGGGAAGGGAGGAACATCCCGGATCTGAGCATCATCAGGAAAGGCCAGCCGATCTATGTCAACGGGCGTTTCAGAGTCCAGAGGGTCACCGGCAGCGACGGGGTGGAGAAAAACTTCAACGAAATTCTGGCATCGACTGTCGAAGCGGTGAACGAAAGCCTCACCACCAGTTGTCTCGGGCTCTAGTTTTCGGTTTTTTGTCCGGCAGTCTCCGGGGCCGTGTGGTGTCTGGATGTGAGGAATTGAAAGGCCACGGAGACTGTTTTTATCATTCCGATGATTTACTTAAATCATTTATTCAAGTAAAAATAATTCTGCATATTCGCATATTATACAATATTTTAGGTCTATTAAAAAACACTATTCCGTCAATAAGATAGAAGAATTATTTGCATAATTAAAAAGTATTATCTACCTTTGCAGAACTTTCACCAGAGCCCAGGCAAAGGCTGCGTGGACGCCGACACGGAATTCCTTGATGCAAGGCCGCTAGGCAGCTGAAATGCCGGATGCAACCGCATCCTCCATCAGAAATCCTTACCACTCGTGAAAGTTCTTTCAAGAAGACATCAGAGAGTGACTAACAGTCTTGCATGACCGATTGGCCACTCTCTTTATTTTTCGCCTGATCCCGAACACGGATGGAACCTGAAGGCTCACAGAAAAAAAGCGCAGGCTCCAAACCTGCACAATGACAAAGACCCAGTCAGAGAGTCAGACTGGGACTCGGGCAGGGGCAGGAAAGTCCGTCAAGGCTGACGGTACATCTCACGATAATAGTTCTGGTACTCCCCGCTGGTAACATTGTCCAGCCAGTCCTGATTGTCCAGATACCACCTGACCGTCTTCAAGAGACCTTCTTCGAACTGAAGGCTCGGCTCCCAGCCAAGCTCCCGCTGAAGTTTAGTGGAATCGATCGCATACCTGAGATCGTGTCCCTTCCTGTCCTCGACGAACGTGATCAGGTCGGAATCTTCATCCTCCGAACGGCCCAGAAGACGGTCGACAGTCCGTATCAGGACCCTGACCAGATCGATGTTCTTCCACTCATTGAAACCACCGATGTTGTAGGTTTCGGCAATCCTTCCCTTATGGAAAATCAAATCGATCGCACGGGCATGATCCTCCACATAAAGCCAGTCCCGCACATTCTCTCCCCTGCCATAGACAGGCAATGGCCGGCGATTGCGGATGTTGTTGACAAACAGCGGAATCAGCTTCTCAGGAAACTGGTAAGGTCCATAGTTGTTGGAGCAATTGGTCACCACCACAGGCATCCCGTAAGTGTCGTGGAAGGCACGGACGAAATGGTCGGAGGACGCCTTCGAGGCCGAATATGGACTGTGCGGTGAATACTTCATCTCTTCAGTGAAGAAACGCGAACCGTAGGCCACATGGTGACTGCCAGAAGCCTTTGTTGAATATGGAGGGACAACACCCTCGGGATCAGTAATTTCCAACGCCCCGTAAACCTCATCGGTAGAGATGTGGTAGAAGAGTTTCCCGTCATATTTCCCGGGGAGAGACTCCCAATGGTTCCGCGCTGCCTCGAGCAGGCTCAAAGTGCCCATCACATTGGTCCTGGCAAAGGTGAAAGGATCACGGATGCTCCTGTCCACATGAGACTCGGCGGCAAGATGGATGATTCCGTCCACATTTTCGGAAGCCATCAGGGAACTCATCAGGGGAAAGTCGCATATGTCCGCCTTCACGAACTTGTAGTTAGGGCAGTCCTCAACATCCCTGAGATTGGCAAGATTGCCGGCATAGGTCAGCTTGTCGACATTGATGATCCTGTAGTCGGGATATTTGCGTACAAAAAGCCTGACGACGTGGCTGCCGATGAATCCGGCTCCGCCCGTGATGATTATGTTTCTCTTGAATTCCATTGTCTGACAGTGATTTGAACTCCCGAAGACGGGTTTGCCATCATTTCACAGAAGATTGCAACAGGTCCTTTAGGAAAGGATGGTGGCTGTCCTTCGCGGAGAGTACGACATCTTCAGGAGGGAGCTTCCAGTCTATTCCGATATCCGGGTCATTCCAGGCCACGGCACCTTCGGATGAAGGGCAGTAGAAATTGTCGCACTTGTACTGGAAGACGGCCTCTTCGCTGAGCACGCTGAAGCCATGGGCAAAGCCGCGGGGGATGAAGAGCTGGAGATGGTTCTCTCCCGACAGCTCCACAGCCACATGACGGCCGTAAGTCGGGGAACCGGGGCGCAAGTCGACAGCAACATCCAGCACCCTTCCGCTGATCACCCTCACCAGCTTGGCCTGGGCATGCTCCCCCTTCTGGAAATGCAGTCCGCGGACTACCCCATAGGCAGACCGGCTTTCGTTGTCCTGGACAAACGAAACCGGACCGACATATTCGTAGAAGTCCTTCTGATTGAAAGACTCGAAGAAATAGCCTCTGTCATCCTTGAATATGCGGGGGCTGATCACTACGACCCCTTCTATGTCTGTGGTCATTATGTTCATTCCTGTGCAACTTTTAGCAGATACTGGCCGTACTGGTTCCCCCGCATCGGCTCTGCAAGGGCACACAGCTTTGCGGAGTCGATCCAGCCGTTGCGGTACGCAATCTCTTCCAGGCAGGCGACCTTGAGTCCCTGCCTCTTCTCTATCACTTCGATGTAGGTGGAGGCTTCCGCAAGTGATTCATGAGTCCCGGTGTCCAGCCAGGCAAAGCCCCTGCCTAGTTTCCGGACCTTCAGCCGGCCTTCCTCCAGGTACCTCTGGTTGACGGTCGTGATCTCGAGTTCTCCCCGGGCCGATGGCCTGACCGACCTGGCGATTCCGACGACATCGTTCGGATAGAAATACAATCCCGTCACGGCATAGCTGCTCTTCGGAGCAGAAGGCTTCTCTTCGATGCTGAGACAGTTGCCCTCGGAGTCGAACTCGGCCACTCCGTAACGCTGAGGATCGCTGACGCGGTAGCCAAAGACCGTAGCCTTTCCCTCTTCATCGACAGTACGGACTGCCTCCCGAAGATGCGCGCTGAAGCCTGCACCCTGGAATATGTTGTCCCCCAGCACAAGGCAGACAGAGTCCTTTCCGATGAATTCCTCACCGATGATGAAAGCCTGCGCAAGGCCGTCCGGAGATGGCTGCACGGCATATTCGAAGCGTACACCGAAATCGCTTCCATCTCCCAGCAGACGCCTGAACCCCGGCAGGTCGACAGGCGTGGAAATTATGAGGATGTCCCTGATCCCGGCATTCATCAGGACGGAAATCGGATAATACACCATCGGCTTGTCGTACACAGGAAGCATCTGTTTGCTCACTCCCTTCGTGATAGGATACAGGCGGGTGCCGCTTCCTCCGGCGAGAACTATTCCTTTCATAGAATCGATAATTTACTGCATTCTTTCCAGGCAGGCCTTCAGGGAGTCGAGCCAGCAAGGCACTTCAACTCCGAAGACAGCCTTCACCTTGGTCTTGTCAAGGACCGAATAATGAGGCCGTTGCACTTTCGAAGGATACTCCTCCGACGTGCAAGGACTTATGTCACAGCGATTGCCGCTCAGCTCACATATAGCCTTGGCAAACTCGTACCAGGAGACCTCCCCCTCGTCAGTGTAGTGGTAGATTCCGTCCTTTCCCTCCAGTCCCCCGTCAATCATCCTGACAATCAGGGATGCCAGATCCCGCGCATAGGTCGGCGAGCCGATCTGGTCCGAGACCACCCGGAGGGAATCCTTCTCGGCAGTGAGCCGCTGCATCGTCTTGACGAAATTCTTTCCGTAAGGGGAATAGAGCCATGCGGTACGGATGATGATCCAGTCACAGCCCGAACTCCGTACAGCCCTTTCACCCGCCAGTTTGGTCTCCCCATAGACCCCAAGCGGTCCAGTCGGAGAATCTTCCCTGTAGGGAACGGACGAATCGCCCCGGAAGACGTAGTCGGTCGAAATCTGGATCAGGAAGGCTCCGGTCTCCGCTGCCGCAACTGCAAGGTTCGCGGGAGCCGAAGCATTGAGGGTCATGGCAGACTGCGGGTCCTCTTCGGCCATGTCGACATTCGTGTAGGCGGCGCAGTTGATGATGACATCCACTTCCAGTGTGGCACAGGCCTTCCTGACCGCACGCAGATCCGTGATGTCCAGGATGAAGGTGTGCACCCCGTCGGCGGAGACCACATCAGAGAATATGTAATTGTCGCGGCTGCCTGCCGTGACATTGCGGAGTTCGGTGCCCAGCTGGCCGTTCGCTCCTGTGACAAGAATATTCATAAGCCGCCTCAAATGTTCATTCCTTCAAAATTAAGCAAAAAATGTTACATTTGTTCCACGATGAAGAACAAGCTGGAAACAGATGTGCAATTCCTTCCCGGAGTGGGCCCCAGAAGGGCTTCATTGCTGAGAAGCGAACTGGAGGTCTCGACCATCGGAGACCTCCTGCACCTCTTTCCTTTCCGGTACATCGACAGGAGCAGCATACAGAAGATTGCCGACATCAGGTCCACCGGATCCTATGTCCAGATCCTGGGCGAAGTGACAGCCCTCGAACTGACCGGACAAGGGAACAGACAGAGGCTCAGCGTGATTGTCAGAGACTCCAGCGGAGAGATGGAGCTGGTCTTCTTCAAAGCCACGAAATACATCGCCGAACGTCTCCGCAAGGGCTCCGTCTTCCTCTTCTTCGGCAAACCCTCCACATTCAACGGAAAACTGAACATGGTCCATCCCGAGATCGACGCTCCCCCGAGCGAAGGCGCGGCGAACTATCCGGGAGTCCTGACGGGGGTCTACTCATCGACGGAAAAGCTCCGCAACGGAGGCATCACAGGGAAAGTCATGAACAGGCTGATGTCAGCCGCCATCGAATATGCCATCCCGGACATCGCCGAAACCCTTCCGGAATACATCCTCAGGGAGAAAGGACTGCCACCTCTCAGATACGCGATCCGGAATATTCATTTCCCTTCGGACCAGACTGCTCTGGCCAAGGCCCAGTACAGGCTCAAATGGGAGGAGCTCTTCCTCCTGCAGTTGTCCCTGGTCAAGCAGAAGTACATCCGCAGCCGTGCTTCCACAGGCATCGTCATGCCAAATGTCGGCGAGGCGTTCAATGCCTGCTACAAGGCTCTGCCATACGATCTTACCGGTGCCCAGAAGAGGGTCATCAAAGAAATCCGCAGCGACATGATGAGCGGCAGGCAGATGAACCGTCTGCTGCAGGGAGATGTAGGTTCGGGGAAAACCATGGTCGCTGTCCTTTCCGCCCTGCTGGCAGTGGGGAACGGCGCGCAAGCCTGCATAATGGCGCCGACCGAAGTCCTTGCCCGTCAGCATTATCTCAACATCTCACGCTACCTCGCCCCGACCGGGGTTGCCTGCAGCCTGCTGATCGGCTCCACGACCAAAGCCGAAAGGAAGCCTATCCTCAAAGGTCTGGAAGACGGCAGCATCGGAATCATCATCGGGACCCATGCACTGATCGAGGATCCCGTCATATTCAGGAATCTCGGTCTTGCAGTCATCGACGAGCAGCACAGGTTCGGAGTCGAGCAAAGATCCAGGCTTTGGGCAAAGGGACGCGACGGGATTCCTCCGCACGTCCTTGTGATGACAGCCACACCCATCCCGAGGACTCTGGCGATGACTCTCTACGGCGACCTTGACGTCTCCGTGATAGACGAGATGCCTCCGGGCAGGAAACCGGTGAAGACCATCCTCATCGGAGAAGGCAAAAAGCCCGTGCTGTACAACTTCATGAAAAACCAGATTGCCAAGGGACGTCAGGTTTTCATTGTCTATCCGCTGATATTCGAAAGCGAAAAGATGGACTACCGCAATCTGGAAGCAGGTTATGAGGAGATTGTCACAAGATTTCCGCTTCCTCAGTACAAGGTGGCCATTGTCCACGGCCAGCAGACCTCTGAAGTCAAGAAACTGAACATGGATGCTTTCGCGGCCGGAAGGGCAGACATCCTTGTCTCCACCACCGTCATCGAAGTGGGTGTCGATGTCCCCAATGCCACGGTGATAGTTATCGAGAGCGCCGAAAGGTTCGGCCTCGCCCAGCTCCACCAGCTCAGGGGCAGGGTCGGGAGAGGCTCCGACGAGTCATTCTGCGTACTGGTGCACGGCAACAAGGTCTCAAAAGAATCGCAGAAACGTCTGGAACTGATGTGCGCGACGGAGAACGGCTTCGACCTCGCCGAGGAAGACCTGAAGATGAGAGGCCCGGGAGATCTGGAAGGAACCCAGCAGAGCGGTCTTCCTATCGACCTCAAGATTGCATCCCTGTCGCACGACGGCCAGATCCTGTCGGACGCAAGACTCTATGCCGAGCACATACTCTCAGCAGACCCGACACTGTCGGCAACGGAAAACGCGCCCCTGCTGAATGAGCTGCGCAAGGACAAGTACATCATCCGTGACTTCAGCGTCATCTCTTAAGAGGCGCGTTCACCCGGGACCGGGAATCTCCCGGCATCCGGACTATTTCCCAAGTTTCCCGGCCTGCAGCCTGTCGTAGGCGATCCGGTTTCTGAATATGTCGATGGCTGTATAGATGGCTGACTTCATCGACTGAGGATCGGCCAGGTCGCGGCCGGCCATCTCGAAAGCTGTGCCGTGGTCAGGAGAAGTTCTCACTACAGGAAGGCCGGCCGTGAAGTTGACACCATCCTGGAAGGCGATTGCCTTGAAAGGGGCCAGACCCTGGTCATGATACATAGCCAGGGTGGCGTCGAAACGGGAATAGTGGCCGAGACCGAAATACCCGTCCGGTGAATATGGTCCGAAAGCGAGGATACCCTCATCGTTGGCCCTTCTCACCGCAGGAATGATGGTCTTGAGTTCCTCGTCGCCAAGCAGGCCGCCATCACCGCAATGCGGATTGAGCCCGAGGACGGCGATCTTCGGAGCCACGACACCGAAGTCCCTCCTGAGGGATTCGGACATGAGGCGCAACTTGTTGACAATCTTGTCCTCAGTGACAAGCGTAGGGACATCCTTGAGCGGGACATGACCGGTCACAACGCTGATCTTGAGCGACTCCGAAACCATGAACATCAGCACATCCTCTGCATTGAACTCCTTCTGGAGATACTCGGTGTGCCCCGTGTTGCCGAAGCCCTCGGCATCCATGGCCTTCTTGTTGATTGGAGCGGTCACCAGCACATCGATGTCACCTTTTTTGATGTCGGCAACTGCCCTTTCAAGGGAAGTGATGGCAGACCTGGCCGCCTCCGGAGTGGACTGTCCCGGCTCCACATAGACATTGTCCGGGAGACAGTTGAGGATGTTGATTCTCTTGGGTTTGGCCTCAGATGCATTCTGGATGACATAGGTGTCCATCTGGTCGAGATTGTGGATCAGCTTGCGGTAGAAGCCGAAGACCTTCGATGAGCCGTAGATGACAGGAGTGAAGGATTCCAGGCTTCTGGGATCCGACAAGGCCTTGATGATCACTTCGTAACCTATTCCGTTGCCGTCGCCCTGGGTGATACCGACAACAGGTTTTCTGTTATTTCTTTCCATTGTTCCGTTTCTGTTGATATGCGGTTAAGAATCTGTTCTGCAATGCCGTGATTCACAGAATCCCTGCAAAACATGCATTTCTGCAAAAATAGTAAAAATAAAGCGTCCGCAAGTGCTAATGTGGCATGAAAAATCGACTTGCTCCAGTTGCTATCCAAAAAGTCCTCCCTCAGCGCAAGATTCAGAGGATTGCTTGAGCGAATCGAGATAACCGGCATCGTCGGGAAGCTTTATCCCCGAAGCAGCCGCACCTGCACCCGCAGCCACTGCAAGACGGTCGCAACGCTCATTCTCAGGATGGCCGGCATGGCCCTTGATCCAGTGGAAGACTACCCTGTGCCTGCTGTACACGGCGAGGAACCGCTGCCACAGATCAGGGTTCTTGACCTTCTTCCAGCCTTTCATCCTCCATCTCTCCAGCCAGCCCTCATTGATAGCCTTGACGACATAGGAGGAGTCCGAATATACCTCGACGCGGGCATTTTCCCACTTGATCGCCTCAAGTCCGGTGATCACGGCAAGCAGTTCCATCCGGTTGTTGGTAGTGAGCGCGAAGCCCCCGGAAATCTCCTTCTCCTTCCCGGCACATTTGAGGACGACTCCGTATCCGCCCGGGCCGGGATTGCCGCTCGAAGCCCCGTCAGTATATAGAAATATGGTAGGTCTCTGTTCCATCCTGTCTGAAATCCCGCCTCCGGATTGTCCCTGGCCGGATTTCGGCAAAGATACGGCTTTTTCTATTTTTGAAAAAACCTTGCTATCTTTGATGTGCCTTCCGATGGCACAGGCCGGAAATTGGCGGCATGGAAGAGAAGGACGATTCCGGACTTGCGGGACCTGAATATGGTTTCAGAACTGATAGGGAAATACATTTGGCTCATCCAGACGATTTCTTCGTCCGGAGAGAGAGGCCTGTCCCTTGAAGAACTTGCCGAAAGATACGAGCGCAGATTCGGCCGGACATATTCAAGAAGGACATTCAACAACCACCGCCTGGCGGCGGAGGAAGTCTTCGGAATCGTGATCGAATGCAACCGGAGCACCAACCGCTATCATATTCCATACTTCGAAAGCGCCCTTGACGAAAACGACAGCGTCAGATGGCTGATAGACACCTTCACCGTCGGAAACCTGCTCACAATGGGCAAGGAAAGGCTCTCGGGGAGGGTATCCGTCGAAGATGTGCCTTCCGGGCAGAAATACCTCACCGCCATCATGCAGGCGATGGATGATGGCAGGGAACTCGAGATCGAATATTCCAAATACCGCTCGGAAAAGTCCGACCTTCTGCACATCCAGCCATTTGCCGTCAAGGAACATGAACGGAGATGGTACCTGGTCGGCTACTGCCACGAAAGGGCGAAAGGCAAGAAGGGGAACAACTCAGACCGGGATGCCTGGAGGGTGTACGGGCTGGACAGGATCATCTCGCTCAAGGAGACCGGGGAGACTTTCCGGCTCCCGAAAGGCTTCGACGTGGACTCGCTTTTCTACCAGAGCTACGGGATATTCTTTCCCCAGAAGGGCCAGAAGGCGGTCACCATCCGCTTCAGGGCCAGCGTGCGGGAATCGAGCTACCTGAGGGACCTGCCTCTGCACAGGACACAGGAGGAGGAAGGCGCCGACCCGGGCGGAAACGGGAGCATATTCAGAATCAGGGTCATTCCCAATGACAACCTGATCATGGAATTCTGCCGTCACGCCGACGGGCTGGAAGTGCTCGAGCCTCAGCCCATCCGCGATGCGGTCCACGAGAAACTCAAGAATGCAGCAGGACAATACGAACATCAATGAATATGAAAACAACCGCAAAAGTCGCTATGGCGGCAATTATCCTGACTATGATCGGATGCAAGTCTAAAGAGGATGCAGGGGCCTACATCGGCCCTTCGGACATCCGGATTGAAAACGGGGTGATGACCCCGGAAACCCTTCTCTCGCTCGGACGTATCTCCGATGCGCAACTCTCCCCCGACGGAAGCCGGATTCTCTACGGAGTCAGCTACACCAGCATTGAACAGAACAGAAGCTGCAGGAATCTCTTCCTATGCAATCCTGACGGCAGCGGGAAGGTCCAGCTGACCCGTTACGGGAAGAGCGTTTCGAATGCGCGCTGGTCAGCGGACGGGAAGAGCATCTTCTTCCTTCAGGGAGGACAGCTTTACAAGGCTCCCATCAGTGGCAACAGGCTCGGCAAGAAGGTCAAACTGAGTGACGTCCCTTCCGGCATCAGCGAGTTCAAGCTTTCTCCTGACGAGAGCAACATTCTCTACATCAGCACAATAAAGAACAAGAAGGTCGTTCAGCCGGCCGACACTGATCCGGCCCTCGACAAGGCAAACGCCTATGTCACGGAAGACCTGATGTACCGTCACTGGGACCATTGGGTCACCGAAACCCCGCGCAGCTACGTCGCTCCGATGAACGGAGAGACTCTCACCCCTGCCAATTCGGTGGATCTCCTGGGTGAAGAACCATATGAGCTTCCTACAGAGCCTTTCGGAGGAGCCGAGCAGCTCGACTGGTCACCGGACGGACGTTACATAGCATATTCATGCAGGAAGCACATGGGCAAGGAATATGCCTTCAGCACCAACTGCGGGATATTCGTCTACGACATCCTCACAGGGCAGACGGTCACCCTCAAGGGAGACGGAGGATATGACACGGACCCGGTCTGGAGTCCTGACGGAAAGCACATCGCATGGATTTCGATGCGCAGGGACGGCTACGAGGCAGATGCTCAGAGAATCCTGGTCTGCGATGTCGAAGAAGGCGGCACTGGCGAAGGTCAGGGATTCGGAATAGCCTTCGGCGGAATCCGTGAACTGGCTTCAGGTCTCGACCGCGACAAGGCCGGTCTGGTCTGGGATCCTTCGAACTGCTCCCTGGTGTTCAGTTCCCTTGACAACGGTGTACAGAAACTGTTCAGTGTCAGCCTGGAAGACCAGCTGAGGCAGCTGACTGCCGACGGTGAGAAGTTCGATTTCTCGAGTCCGTTCGCCATTCAGGCCGACAGCGGGTCGGGTGCAAGGACTCTGCTTGCCGACAACTGCAGCCTCAACCGTCCGGCCGAACTCATCAGCCTGAGCATAGGAGATGAGGGATTCGCCACCTGGAAGCAGATCACGGATGAGAACGGTCACATCTTCTCCCAGCTGGAAGAGCCGGTTTCCGAAAGCGTCACGGTCAAGACGGTGGACGGAAAGGACATGCAATGCTGGGTCCTCTATCCGCCCGCATTCGACTCCACCAAGGTCTATCCGGCCATAGAAATCGTCCTGGGAGGGCCTCAGGGGACCAACAGCCAGGGCTGGAGCTACCGCTGGTGCTACCGTATGATGGCTCAGCAGGGCTACATCGTGATGATGCCGAACCGCCGTGGCACGACCGCCTTCGGCCAGGAATGGAAGGAGCAGATCAGCGGAGACTACTCCGGTCTGAACATGCAGGACTACCTCAGCGCCGGACGCTGGATCAAGAGCAAGCCTTATGTCGGCACTCTTGCCTGCGTGGGAGCATCCTACGGTGGCTATTCCGCCTACATGCTCGAGGGACTGCACGGGGATCTCTACGACTGCTTCATCGCACACGCCGGCATATTCAATGAAAAGCAGATGTGGTACACGACAGAAGAGTCCTGGTTCGCCAACTGGGACGGTGGCGGACTCACTGAATATGCCTACGAAGAAGGCCGCATGGGTCCTGCCGGTGACGGAATCACCTTCGGAGGAATGCAGCAGGCAGGAGCTCCGTATGCCTCGACCCCGAAAGCGCAGCACCACTATGCCAGCGACCCTTCATGCAATGTCACCAAATGGCACACACCTATCCTCTGCATCCACGGAATGATGGATTTCCGCATCCCGTACGAACAGGGCATGGCTGCCTTCAACGCGGCCCAGATGATGGGGGTTCCTTCGCGTCTGGTGATATTCCCGGAGGAGAACCACTGGATAATCCAGCCTCAGAACGCCCTCTTCTGGCACAGGGAGTTCTTCGGCTGGCTTGAACGCTGGATGAAATAGGCTTTCTACCTGTTGAATCCCTTGTCTGTCAGGAATTCCCAGATCCTGTCGAGCCAGGTGTAACTGCCGGTTCCCGGAGAAGCGGAACGCTGGAAACAATGATCGCGGGTGGCGAGAGTGTGGAGTTCGCTCTGTATTCCCATCGCCCGCATCTTTTCCCATGTCTTGACCGAATTCATCGCGGCCCATCCGTCAGAATCCCCATGGATGAAGAGCATCGGGGCAGTGTCGAGGTCGAATGAGAACTCAGGAGCGAGCACTGCATCATCCTCATTGCCTTTCTGCAGGTTCGGAGCCTCAAGACCATCGGTAAGGGCATAGGCTGGATATATTCCTATTCCCCACTGTACCTTGCAGGAAATGTTGTCGATGTCGTCGATAGGGTAATATGACCTGTGCCTTGAAGAAGTGACTCCCATGAGGGTAAGATGACCTCCGGCCGAGCTTCCCATTATGCCGATCCTGTCCGGATCCAGTCCCCTCGATGCGGCTTCGCTGCGGACGAGGCGGATGGTCCTCTGAAGGTCCTGCCATGCGCAGGTGTGCTTTGAAAGACCGACAGGGCGCGGTGAACGGTACTTGAGGGTCACCACTGTCATGCCGAGAGAATTCAGATAGCGGCGTGCCGGCGCCACCTCGAAACCATCCGGGTCATTGCCTTCATAGGAGCCTCCGGAATAGATGATCTGGATTGCATCGGTCTTTTTCACGGCAGGAATATGCCATTCGATGTAAGGGTGGCACAGATGTTCCTGATTGTCCGGCATCTGTCCCTCCGGCCAGACATCCTCCCTGATCACCTCGCTGCGGGCGGAGTTGTCCGGGAAGCGTTCCATCAGGCTGACCTCCGGAGCAGGTTCAGAAACGAAACCCATCTGATTCATGAACTCGATTGCCCTTCCGAAGCCGAAGGCACCGTGAGGCCTGTCCGGGAAGAGATGCACTTCCGCCGGTATGTTCATCCTTCTGAGCTGCCTGTAGACCAGGGTAGAAGCATTCGGGGTGTAGATGTCATTGCCACCGTGGAGAAGGCACATCGGGCAGGTCTTTCCGTCGAACTTGAAGACGGAGCTGAGCTTCACGTCAGGACCGTAGCCCTCGCGGGTCGCAGGGGTTCCGAGTTCACCGTCCGTGGTTGAATATGCCGGGGCATTCACAATCGCCCAGTTGATGTGGCAAGGAATGTCATCAAGGGCATCTACCTTCTCATAGGCAGGAGTCTGCGAACTGGTTGCGAGCAGAAGGGCAAGATGCGAACCGGCAGACATCGAGACCGTGCCTATCTTTTCCGGATCGAAGCCCCTCTTTTCAGCCTCGCTTCTGACCATCCTCACAGCCCTCTGGCCATCCTCCCAGGCCGACTGGTAGATCGGAAGTCCTTCAGGACGAGGAGTCCTGTAGACGAACTTGACGCACTGGTAGCCCTGGGCGGTGAGTTCCTTGTGCCAGAATTCCACAAGATCGACATCGCAGCAGGAATAATAGCCTCCTCCGGAAATCAGGATCATGCAGGCTCCGTTGCGTACATCCGCCGATGGAGCATCGTACCATTCGAGATAGGCTACGCGGTTTTTCTTCGGATTGAAGCCTTCCCTGGCAACTTCATCTGTCATTGCGGCAATCTGTCCTTCCTGTGGATGAGGCATCTTTCCCTTTGGCCAGATGGTCTCACGTTCTACGGCTGAAGTGGAGCAGATCATGAGAACCATGACGCCCAGTAATGCCAATACCTTTTTCATCTTGATCGGTGTTATTGATTGATAAGTGGTTACAAGAAAGGGGCTGGCCTTTCTTAAAGAGTACCCCCGTTGGGAATCGAACCCAAACCTTCGGAACCGGAATCCGATATTCTATCCGTTAGACTACAGGGGCATACACAAAATTACAAAAAAGAGCACTTATCGCAATCCAATTGTTCAATTTTTTGCAAGATTTTTGTAATTTTGAATGCTTTATACCATAATTATTAATAGAAATGAAGAAAGCATTCATATTCCCCGGTCAGGGATCCCAGTTCCCGGGCATGGCAAAAGAGCTGTATGACAGCAATCAGAAAGCCAAGGAACTGCTCGAGAAAGCCAATGAAATTCTCGGCTTCAGAATAACTGACATAATGTTCGAAGGCACACCAGAGGACCTCAAGGCCACAAAGGTGACACAACCCGCCATATTCCTGCATTCAGTCGTTCTTGCAAAGTGTATCGAAGACTTTGCCCCGGACATGGTCGCAGGCCACTCTCTCGGAGAGTTCTCCGCTCTTGCCGCTGCAGGAGCGATCGGCTTCGAGGATGCACTCAGACTCGTGTCCCTCCGTGCAACCCAGATGCAGGCCTGCTGCGAAAAGGTTCCGGGGATGATGGCTGCAATCATCGGCCTGTCCAATGAAAAAGTCGAGGAAATCTGCGCCTCCTGCGAAGGGATCGTCCTGGCTGCCAATTACAACAGTGACGGGCAGGTGGTCATCTCCGGTGAAAAGGAGGCAGTCGGCCAGGCCTGCGCGAAAGCCAAGGAAGAAGGAGCGAAAAGAGCCCTCCCTCTGGCTGTCAGCGGAGCCTTCCACTCCCCTCTCATGGAGCCGGCCCGCATCGAGCTCGGAAAGGCCATCGAACAGACTCCGATGTCCGCTCCGGTCTGCCCGGTCTACCAGAATGTGACTGCCCTCCCGACAAGCGACCCGGCAGTCATCAAGGAGAATCTCCTCGCCCAGCTGACTTCCCCGGTGAAATGGACCCAATCGGTCAGGAACATGCTCTCCGACGGAGCCCTCAGCTTCACGGAAGTCGGTCCGGGAGCCGTGCTCCAGGGCCTCGTGAAAAGGATTGCCGGACCGGTCGAAGGGCTGGAAATCAAAGGCTTGACAACGCTATAATCTTTAAGTAATATGAAAAAAATAAGTTGCGTCAGATTTGAATTGGATTTTCGAGGTCAGATTTTCACCCGAAGAAGGTCGTGAGCGGTAAGCCAAACGTCCGGTGGTAGCTAACATCGCATACCTGTTCAGCGAGCACGCAGCCATCTACCCTATCACGCCGTCATCTCCGATGGCAGAAAATATCGACGAATGGGCCGCTCACGGCAAGAAGAACCTCTGGGGCGAGACCGTAAAGGTCACGGAACTCCAGAGCGAAGGCGGTGCCTCGGGAACCGTACACGGATCCCTTCAGGCAGGTGCGCTCACCACGACTTATACCGCATCCCAGGGTCTTCTGCTGATGATTCCGAACATGTACAAGATTGCCGGAGAGATGCTTCCTGCTGTCTTCCATGTTTCAGCACGAACCCTTGCCTCCCATGCACTCTCCATATTCGGAGACCATCAGGATGTCATGGCCTGCCGCCAGACAGGCTTCGCGCTCCTCGCTTCGGGTTCCGTCCAGGAGGCTCAGGACCTTGCGGCAGTGGCACATCTTTCCGCCATCAAGTCCAGCATTCCATTCCTCCATTTCTTTGACGGATTCCGTACTTCCCACGAGATACAGAAGATCGAAGCCCTCGACGAGGAAGACCTGAAGAAGATGGTCAGCAAGAAGTCCATCCAGAACTTCAAGGCAAGAGCCCTCAATCCTGACACCCCTGTCACAAGAGGAACCGCACAGAACGGTGACGTGTTCTTCCAGGCTGTCGAGTCGAGGAACCAGTTCTACGACGCCGTGCCTGACGTCGTGGCACGATATATGGGCGAAATCAGCGAACTGACCGGAAGGCAGTACCGTCCGTTCTCCTACTATGGTTCTCCGGATGCAGAGAACATCATCGTCGCGATGGGTTCTGTCACGGAAACAATCAAGGAGACCATCGATTACCTCGAAAAGAAGGGCAGGAAGTATGGTCTCGTGACCGTCCATCTCTACCGTCCGTTCTCAGAGAAATACTTCCTCAAGGCACTTCCGAAGCATGTCAAGAAGATTGCCGTCCTCGACAGGACAAAGGAACCGGGAGCCCTCGGCGAACCTCTCTACCTTGACGTCAAGGCCCTCTTCCAGGGTAAGGAACAGTCCCCGATCGTGGTCGGCGGCCGCTACGGACTTTCTTCAAAGGACACCACCCCTTCACAGATTGTCGCAGTCTTCGACAACCTCGAGCAGAAGGAGCCTAAGACCGACTTCACAATCGGTATCGTCGATGACGTGACCTTCAAGTCCCTGCCTATCAGGAACGAGATCTCCATTGTCAAGCCGGGCACGACCGAGTGCAAGTTCTACGGTCTCGGTTCAGACGGAACCGTCGGTGCCAACAAGAACACAATCAAGATCATCGGAGGACACACCGACCTTTATTGCCAGGCCTATTTCGACTATGATTCCAAGAAGTCCGGCGGTTACACCTGTTCACACCTCAGGTTCGGTTCCGCGCCGATCAAGGCTCCGTACCTTGTTTCGACTCCTGACTTCGTGGCCTGCCATGTGACTTCATACCTCAGGAAGTACGATGTGCTCAAGGGCATCAAGACAGGCGGCACCCTCCTCCTGAACAGCATCTGGAGCGAAGAGGAGACCATCGAAAGGATTCCGGACTACTGCAAGTCAGTGATTGCCAAGAAGAAGATCAGGCTCTTCATCATCAATGCGACCAAGATTGCCGCTGAGATCGGTCTCGGCAACAGGACCAACACGATTCTCCAGTCCGCCTTCTTCAAGATTACCGGCATCATCCCTTACGAGGACGCCGTCAAGTACATGAAGGACGCCATCGTCAAGAGCTACGGCAAGAAGGGCGAAGACGTCGTCAACAAGAACTTCGCAGCAGTTGAACGTGGTGGTGAATATGTCGAAGTCACCATTCCGGAGAGCTGGTCAGGCATCTCCGCCAAGTTCGAGACTCCGGGCAAGAACCGCCTGGCTCCGAGCTTCGTGAAGGATGTGGCCGATATAGTCAACGCCCAGTGCGGCGACTCGCTTCCTGTCAGCGCATTCATGGAATATGCCGACGGAACGATGCCGGCCGGCACCTCGGCCTTCGAAAAGCGTGGAGTTGCCGTCAATGTTCCAGAGTGGAATCCGGAGAAGTGTATCCAGTGCAACACCTGCTCCTTCGTCTGTCCTCACGCTGCGATCCGTCCGTTCCTCCTCACCGGAGAAGAGGCCGCAGCTGCTCCTGGCACAGTCAAGACCGCCCAGGGCAAGGCCGTCCTCAAGGACTACAGATTCGCAATCTCCATCTCCGTGGACGACTGTACCGGTTGCGGAAACTGCGTGGATGTCTGTCTCGCAAAGGACAAGGCCCTTTCAATGGTTCCTTACCAGAGCCAGGTCAGCGAGCAGGCCAATTTCGACTACCTCAACAGCAAGATAGGCTACAAGCAGGTTGTGGACAAGAAGTCCAACCTGAAGAACTCCCAGTTCGCGCAGCCTCTCTTCGAATATTCAGGAGCCTGCGCCGGTTGCGGCGAGACCCCTTACATCAAGAACATCACCCAGCTCTTCGGTGACCACATGATGATCGCCAACGCTACCGGCTGTTCTTCGATCTACGGAGCATCCTTCCCGGCTTCACCTTACTGCACCGATGCCAACGGTCATGGTCCGGCCTGGGCTAATTCACTGTTCGAGGACTTCTGCGAATTCGGACTCGGAATGAAACTCGGTTCCGACCGCGTCCGTGAGACCGTCGCATCCCTCATGACCCAGGGTCTGTCCTGCAGCTGCTGCTCGGATGAGATCAAGGCCCTCTTCCAGAAGTGGCTCGACAACCGCAACGACGCGGCTGCGACAAGGGAGGTTGCCGACAAGCTCGTTCCTCTGATGAAGGAATGCAGCTGCGACATCTGCTCCAAGCTTCTGGATCTGAAGAGCTATCTCCCTGCCAGGAGTCAGTGGATCATCGGCGGAGACGGTGCCAGCTACGACATCGGCTACGGCGGACTTGACCATGTCATCGCATCCGGAGAGAATGTGAATATCCTGGTGCTCGACACCGAGGTTTATTCCAACACCGGTGGCCAGTCATCAAAGGCAACTCCTGCCGGCGCAATCGCCAAGTTTGCCGCAAGCGGCAAGAAGATCCGCAAGAAGGACCTTGGAATGATGGCGATAAGCTACGGCTATGTCTATGTCGCACAGGTAGCCATGGGAGCAAGCCCGGCACAGTACCTCAACGCCATAAAGGAGGCCGAGGCCTACGACGGACCATCCCTCGTCATCGCCTACGCGCCTTGTATCAACCATGGTCTGAAAGCCGGAATGGGTCTGAGCCAAAAGGAAGAGAAACTTGCCGTAGAATGCGGTTACTGGCATCTCTACAGGTACAATCCTGCACTTGAAGGCACAGACAAGAATCCGTTCTCCCTCGACTCCAAGGAGCCTGACTGGAGCAAGTTCCAGGACTTCCTCAAGGGTGAGGTCAGATTCTCATCCCTTGTAAAGCTCTTCCCTGACAAGGCCAAGGAGCTTCTGGAGCTGACCGAGGAATTTGCAAAGGTCCGCTACAGCAACTACGCCCGCCTCGCCGGCAAGTAGTCCGGAAGGAAACGGACAACCATACAGGGAGGATGACCCGCAAAGTCCTGATGGACTTGAGGTCATCCTCTTTCTTTTTCGCGAGATTCCGGGCCTGCGATTTTGGCTTTTAATTAATTTGTTGCGAACTTTGCACAATAATAGAGCCCAAGAGTTTCCATCATGTTCAAAATGTTTCTGGCGCTGCTCGGACGCACGATGACCCGCATCATCCTTGTCCTCCTGTCTGCAATCTGCGTGACAGGTGTCAGTCCTGTCTACAGGTTCGCAGTGCCGGAGCCGTTCAGCGGTCCCGACATATTCAATCCCTACAGGAATGTTCTGAAAAAGAATGGGGAAACTCTCTGGAAGCGGGCGCTCTTCCACACGCACACGATGGTCAAGGGCATATTCAACGAATGCCACCACACTCCCGCCGAGGTCTCCGACTCTCTCAGAGGATTAGGCTACGACCTCATAACCTTCTCCAACCACAACAGTTTCACTGACTTTCCTGCCGGTTCCGCCCTTGATGTCAATGTCTATGAACATGGCTGGAACCTTCCGAAGTACCACAAACTGGTCTTTGGCGCCGAAAAAGTCTGGCACTGGGACAACCTGATGCCTGTCCTGGCCTCCCAGAGACAGTTCCATATCGACATGCTTTCCCGGGGCAGTGACTTTGTCCAGATCAATCATCCGACGCGGACATGGCTCACTCAGAAGAGTACGATGGAAAAGCTGGAAGGCTACACCATCATGGAACTCGACAGCGGCAGAACCACTGCCCAGGAGTACTGGGACTGGGCTCTCAGCTGCGGACACTACAGTTTCGGGATGGCCAACGATGACCTTCATTTTCCTGACCTGACGCACAAGATCGCCGTCAGGTGCAATTTCCTCAGCACAGAAGGAGAGGACTACGAAGCTGTCCGGAAATGTTTGACGGAAGGAGGTTTCTATTCGATGCGCATCCCTGACTACGGGCATGGGGACTGGAAGGTGAAACATGAGATGAACCGGCACCTGCCGGACATCAGGGAGATCGGGCTCGAAGGCAGTGAAATATTCATAAAGCTCAGCGACACAGCGGACAGCATTGTTGTGACCGGGCAGGACGGAAGGCGGCTGGATACATCCTTCGGCTGCGACTCCCTGCGTTACCGGTTCAGAGAGTCGGACAGCTATGCAAGGTTGACGGCATTCTTCCCTGGAGGGGAGGTGATATATTCGAATCCTTTCGCCCGCTATGACTCATCATTGTCGGACAGCCCTTTCAAGGTTCCTGAGCATAGGATTTCGGTCCCGCTCACGATTCTGTACAACATGATGCTTCTGGTCCTTTCAGTCACGCTGATACTCGCCGGAATCGGATTCTTCTCAAAAAAATCATGAAAAAAAAGATTAAACTCAGCACAATCAGCCTGATCATAAGCCTTTTCACCCTCGTGGCTTACCACAAGCCATTCTTCAGTGTCGTACTGGAGAAAGTGGAACACGGCTTCAACGGAGTGTTCATCACAGCCTCTCTTGTCCTTGTGATGCTCGCCCTGAACTATTTCTTCTGCTACCTCCTGCTCTGGGCAGGAAGGGGCGTCGGCCGTGGCATCATTGCAGCCAGCCTGATAGCTGATGCCGTCAGCCTTTATTTCATCAACACCTACGACGTGATGATCGATGCCTCGATGATGGGCAATGTCTTCAATACACGTTTTTCCGAAGCTTCCGGCTTCTTCAGCGGAGCGGCTGTAGCCTATGTCCTCCTGCTGGGAGTGCTTCCTGCGATCTATGTCTGTGTGCAGAAGATAGATTTCGGTCAGGCGAAGCGGTTCTGGAGCCACACCGGTGTGTCTTTCCTGACAGTCATTGTCCTGGTCTTCTCCAACATGGCCAACTGGCCATGGATAGACCGCAATGCAACCGTTCTGGGCAGCCTTCTGATGCCATGGTCCTACACGGTCAACACCTTCCGCTACTATGGCCAGGTACGCGAACGCAACCGGGAAGAGATTCTGCTGCCGGACGCCACCTTCAGGAATGATGACAAGGCCGTCTTCGTGCTGATCATCGGAGAAAGCGCCAGAAGGGATCATTTCTCGCTCTACGGCTACGGCAGGAAAACCAATCCTATGCTTGAGAATGACGGCGTGGTCGCAATCCCAGCCGAATCGGCTGCCACCTACACCACTGCCGGAGTGAAGGCGATTCTCGACCACAAGGAGACCGACAAGCTCTACGAAATCCTTCCGAATTACCTCTTCAGAGCAGGGGCGGATGTACTCTGGAGAACTTCTAACTGGGGAGAACCGCCTCTCCACATAGAAAAGGTACAGAACATGTCGGCTCTGAAGGAGAAGTATCCTGACGGGGACGACCGCTATGACGGACTGCTGACCGAAGGTCTCAGCGAGGAGGTGCTTTCTTCCGGCAACAGCAAGCTGCTGATAGTCCTGCACACAAGCACGAGCCATGGTCCGACCTACAATAAACGCTATCCGCCGGAATTCGAAGTCTTCACTCCGGTCTGCACGACCGTCGAGATGTCGAAGGCGGACCATGATGAACTCATGAATTCGTACGACAACACCATAGTCTACACAGATGCCCTGATTCATGATGTCATCCGGCAGATGAAGTCACTGCCTTCCGAGTGGAAAAGTTGTGTCCTGTACGTCTCCGACCACGGAGAATCACTCGGCGAAGGCAACCTGTACATGCATGGAGTACCTATCGCCCTGGCACCGAAAGAACAGTACGAGATACCTTTCATCGTCTGGACATCCGAAGGGGCCGATGCTGTCAGGGAAATGGAATCTGCAGTTCAGTACAACGTATTCCACAGCGCGATGGATTTCCTGGGAGCGGACAGCGGAATCTACGACGCTAACATGAGCATATTCAGATGAAAACACTGTTTATCATAAACCCCATTTCCGGGAAGGGCAGCAAGGACAAGTTGATTTCAAGGCTTGATGAAATGGGCTTTGAATATGTCGTCACCTCCAAGGCCGGAGAGGGTGAGGAACTTGCCAGAAAGGCCACCCAGGATGTTGTAGTGGCAGTCGGAGGGGACGGAACCCTGAATGAAGTCGGCAGAGGCATTCTCGGGACAGGCAAGATTCTTGGCATCGTTCCTTGCGGGAGCGGTGACGGACTTGCCCGTTTTCTGAACATCCCGCACGATGTCGGCAAGGCAGTGGATGTGATAACTGCCGGAAAGACCATCCCTCTTGATGCCGGTCTCATCAATGGCCACCCTTTCTTCTCCGTCTGCGGTGTAGGCTTCGATGCGAATGTCAGCAAGGCATTCGCCGAGGCAGGCAGACGCGGAGTCCTGACCTACGTGGAGGAAGCCCTCAGGCTGTGGCACAACTACAGTCCCGAAGAGTTCACGATCGACATTGACGGAAAGAAATGGACCCAGGAGGCCGTACTTGTCACTGTCGCCAATTCCAACCAATGGGGCAACGATGCTGCAGTGGCCCCGAATGCAGACTGTTCGGACGGCCTGCTCGACATAACCATCCTGGATTCCTTCGACAACTACGAACTGCCCGCCCTGGCCATCAAACTGATGACCGGAAGATGCGATTCGAGCAACAGGGTCCACTGCTTCACCGGGAAGAACATCGTCATCACCAGGAACACTCCCGGACCGGCCCACTTTGACGGAGAATGGTTCGAAACAGGCAGGCGGATAGAAATCTCCATCATTCCTTCGGCTCTGAAGGTTCTGGTGCCCTGAGGCGAGCAAATGAAGGACTCATGAAGCAATCCCGGGAGGGAGGGAGCCGGAATCTGTCCCGACGGACCTGTCCGGACTTTCCCTGCAACAGCTCCCGCCATAGCCATAAGAAAGAGGGCGGCTGAATCACTGTTCAGTCGCCCTCATATTCAGATGCCAGAGGCAGAAACTACTCTTCTTCCGGCGCCCTGTATTCCAGGAGGTCTCCCGGTTGACAATCCAAAGCCTCACACAAGGCGTCGAGAGTGGAGAAACGGATACCTTTAGCCTTGCCTGTCTTGAGTATGGACAGGTTGACAGGAGAAAGCCCGATCTTGTTTGCCAGCTGAATGGAAGTCATCTTCCTCTTGGCAAGCATCACATCGACGTTTACAATGATTGGCATGGCTTACTTCTTCTCCGTGGTCTGATCCTCGACGTGTTCCTGGTTTTCGGCTGCAGGGGTACCGAGATATTCCGGAAGGTTGAGACCTGCCATCTTGAACAGGTCCTGAAGAGGAGGAACGGAACCCATCAGACCGGAGATGAAACCGGCAGTGGATGACTTCCCGTCCTTTGAAGAGTTGCCGTCCCAGACGGTAACCTTGTCGATCTTGATTCCCTTGACAGCCTCGACCTGAGTCTTGACGAGTTCAGGAAGTTTGTCGGCAATGAGCATGAGGACTGCCTTCTGGGCGTCTCCCTCGGCGGAGTTGACCATGCGGCCGAAACCTTCAGCCTGCTTCGAGAGAACTTCGAAGGTACCCCTAGCCTGGGCTTCCATCTTGGCATAGATGGCATCAGCCTCACCCTGGGCTGTTCTGCGGAGCTTTTCAGCTTCAGCCTCAGCCTCGATGATCTGCCTTTCCTTGTCGATCTGGGCAGGGACCACGATGTTGGCGTGCTGGGTAGCCTTCTCCCTCTCGGCACGGGCAAGCTCGGCGTCACGCTCACTCTGGTAAGCCTCCTGGAGAGCCTTTGCTGCCTGTACCTTTTCAGCGGCAACCGCTATTCTGGAAGCCTCAGCCTCCTTCTCGCGACGCTGGGCATCGGAATTGGCGATGTCAATCTTGGAGGTGTTCTCACCCTGGACAGCCAAAGCATTGGCGGCAGCCGTCTTGATACGGGTGTCCCTCTGGGTCTCTGCTATCCTGATGTCCTTGTCCCTGTCTGCCTCAGCCTTACCGATCTCACCGAAACGGTTCTGCTCGGCAACACTCTTCTTGGCATCATTGATGGCCTTTGCCGCAGCCTCCTTACCGAGAGCCTCGATGTAGCCGGACTCGTCACGGATATCGGTCACGTTGACATTGATGAGCTTCAGACCGATCTTGCGGAGCTCAGCCTCCACATTCTGGCTGACTGCAGCGAGGAACTTGTCGCGGTCGGCATTGATTTCCTCGATGTCCATCGTGGCGATCACAAGACGGAGCTGACCGAAAAGAATGTCGGTTGCGATGTTCTGGATGTTGTCGATCGAAAGACCAAGGAGGCGCTCAGCTGCATTCGTCATGCTGTCGGCCTCAGTCGAGATACCGACAGTGAAGCGGCAAGGCACATCCACGCGGATGTTCTGCTTGGAAAGTGCATTGGTCAGGTTGCACTCGATGGAAATAGGCTTGAGGTCAAGGAATGCATAATCCTGGAAAACAGGCCAGATGAAAGAAGCGCCGCCATGGACACATCTTGCGGAAGAGATCGAACCGCTGCGGTTCTTTCCTGTCTTACCGTAGATGACCATGATCTTGTCTGAAGGACAACGCTTGTAGCGTTTGAGAACTGCCGTGAATGTCACGAACAGAACGACTACGATGATAAGGATGATTTCGATTCCCATAATCTATGAATATAATGTTGGTTTTTCTTCAATGAATGGCTGCCGCAACGCGCCTCAGCGTTTTAAACAGGTTTTGTATCGCATGGGGCAGGCCGCGGCATGGCCGGATGCCATGTCAGATGATGGTAGGATTGAGCGGTTCCACCACAAGGGTGTGGTCATTGAGGACCTCGGTCACAGTGATCGGAACGCCTGTCTGCAAAGCCTCCCCGTCGGTGAGGGCATCATATTCGCGGATGGCATTGTTGATCGTTATCTGGACTTTGCCAAGTCCCTTCCTCTCAGACGGGATAGTCAGATAGACGGTTCCCTCGCAGCCCACCGCCGACTTGAAGACATCGATGTTGCCGGACTGCTGCATCTTGCTCAGCCAGGTAAAGACCCAGATGACGGCAGCGACGAGCAGGATGCCGATCACGATGGAGACAAGAAACAGGAGAGCTCTCGAGCCAATGCTCTTCTCTAGCAGGACGAATGACCAGCCGAAACCCAGGCAGAAATTGACGAAATTCCTGAATGTCAGAAGGTTCATCGACGGATCTGCAGAGAAATTGCCGTCACCGCCCGAAAAATCCACATCCCCTGCCGGGTCCACATCGAAGTCGACGTCGTGTCCTCCGGCACCGATGAAGGTAAGAATGGTTTCAATTACGAAAACCAAGGATGCAGAAAGGGTTATCGCCCACATGACCTGCATCAGAGTACTGAGAGATTGCCACCAAGTAATCATAATGGATGAGTTTTGCCACAAAGATATTAATAAATTTATGTTTTGCAATAATTATTTAAGAATTTCGCAAATAAATTATCAAATATCCTGAAGCACACCCTTGATAACAGAGCACAGCCGGGTCTGCACGAAAGAGTCCGACGGGAGAAAATGCACGTCAGCGGCAAGCCCGGGCAGAACCAGAGGGATTGCCTTCAGCCCGTCGGGTACGGCGATAAGGGGAGCAAGGGCGATGACCTTCTGTGAATATGCCGCCATCTGAAGCAGCGCAGGTACCGAATCCGACTCCAGACAGACGCGCGAACGCAAGTCCGGCGGAAGTTTTTCCGAATATCCCGACCAGCAGGCGAACGAGTACTCCGGCCGGACCTGGACTGCCGTGGTGGCGTTCAGCAGACCGGGATCGGCCGATGAAGCAAGAGCGGTCGGATTGATGGTGCGGATTATGGAACGGGATTCGTCAAGAGGTATCTGCTGTCCGTGGACGGAGAGTCGCAGCCGGCATTCAGCAGAGGGAGCGTCGTAGCCCACAATGCTGAAGGAATGGCCCGGCATTACAGACTGCATCCTTGCCAGAGCCTTGGGCAGAAGGACCTCTGCAGAGGCAGTACAGGCTGCAATCCGGATCCGCGAGCCCGGAGTCACGCCGTCACCGGCCGCAAACAGGCCTGATGCCGCCGAGTACCAGTACTGGATCTTTTCGGCATATTCGATGAGGGAACGCCCTGCCGGGGTGAGTGCCACACTCCCCCTGCTGCGGACAAGAAGTTCCGCGCCGACGGACTTTTCCAGTTCTGCGACATTCTGGCTCACCGCAGGCTGGCTTATGCCGAGTTCCTTCGCCGCAAGAGTGAAACTCCCGCGTGAAGCAACCGTCATGAAAACCTTCAGCCTGAAATCCTCTAACATGGAAAGGGAACCTGTTCTTTGCAAATATAGGAAATTTTAAGTTCCGCAAGCCGGATAAGGAATCTGAAGCAGGTTATTGTTTTCAAATTCCATAAAGGACGGTATATGACGGACAAAGACTTTGCTTTTCATCAGAATAACATTAAATTTGCAGTAGCAACCACCAAGTCCCGGTTGCCTTTGACAAGACTTTATCATTAAAATTCAGAATTATGGCTTACAAGATTTCAGAAGCAGATTGCGTTGCATGCGGTACCTGCATCGGCGAATGCCCTCAGGGTGCTATCAAGGAAGGTGATGTTTACTCGATCGACCCTTCTGCATGTGTAGATTGCGGCACTTGCGCAGATGCCTGCCCTATGGGTGCAATCTCTCCAGCTGAGTAATCCCAGACTGAGACAGAATCCGTAAAGAAGGTGGCTGAATCAAGGTTCGGCCACCTTCTTTCATTTTTTCTGCGCATAGCTGTCGCCAAGTTCAGCGATGAGCCTGCATCGCCGCGCAAGATGCCTTCAGGCGGCAAGCGGGTTGGCGCCCGGCATATTCAAGGACACAGGTCCGTCAGGAGAAAAGCAGGAAAAGGGAAGAGACCGCCAGGGCTATGGCCACCTTGACAAGTTTAGCCTTGACGAAGGATCTCTTGCTGTCCGCCAGCAGAGGCAGGGAGGCATGCCCGTCCTGAACCAGGGAGTTGGCGAGCAGGACAGGGAAAGGGATGACTCCTCCGGCAAAGAGGGTGACGAAGACCATATGCGGTCCGGACTGGGGCACAAGGCCCACCAGGATGGCCAGAAGAATCATCAGGAAGGTGTTCTCGCCGATCCATGCATTCAGGTCGATGAAGTGGAATAGGATTCCCACGCCAAGCAGCATTCCGCCTGTCCATGCGACGATGTTCGGAAGATGTCTGCAGACAATATGCTCCCAGAGATGCTCACTGACGAAATGGTCCGAGGAAAAGATCAGGGCTATGATCACGATGAGCGAAAGGATGCCGAAAAGCCAGTACATCCACTCTTCGCTGAGGAAATTGAATCCGGAGGTGGATTCGGCATGGTCTCCTTCCTCCAGAAAGCCCAGAAGAAGCGCCACAAGGTAGAGTACTATACCGGTCAGGAGAATGATTCTCTGAAGTCTGACGCTAGGACGGAATCCTTCCGAGTGGCCGGAATGGTCATGGCTGCTGTCTTCCTCATGTATCTCGAAGGAGTCTTCGAGGCGGGTCGGGATAGGAGATTTCGCAAAACGGTTTGCCACAAGCCCGGCGATGACAGCTATGACAAAAAGCACCCCCAGGAGAAGAGCGGCCTTGTCAGGGAACATGGCAAGCATCAGGAAGGCCTCGTCACCGGCTGTAGCCACCATCATCGCAAGCAGGGCTCCGAAGCCGAGCAGACGGTGGGTGTACATTGAAACGACTGCGAATCCTCCCATGCAGCCCGGCAGCACGCCAAGCAGGGCGGAAATCAGAACCTGCGCGAAGCCGTTATTCTTGAGCCTTCCGAAGAGCCGGCCACTGTTCTCCACATTGACGGACTCTATCAGCATCATCATTATCACCACCAGGCCTGTCACCAGGACAGTGGTCTTCAAAACTTCGATCAACAAATCCAACATATTCAAAATCATTCGATCCAACCTGTCACATACAGGTTCATTATCGGGCGCAGAGGAGAATTGGTGATGAGTGAAAGCAGCACCAGGACCTCTCCTGACGGCATTTCAGCTGTGTCCAGGCTGACTTTCAGGCTTCCCTTCTCTCCGGGTTTCAGGTCAGCGAAAGGCGCAACGCTGGCATGCGGGGTGTCAGTGTCCACCTTATGGAGACGCAAAGTCGACTTGCCACGGTTGGATATTCCGAAAACCGCCTCGACCTTCGTCCCTTTCCTGACCTTTCCTATCTCGAAAGTGCTGACATCAGCCATAGGCTGGGAGCCCCTGTCCCTTTCCTCCTTGCTCCAGGATGAGAAATCCTCCTTCGTGACAGTGAATATGCCGACCTTCTCCGACCCCGTCCCGAGAAGAGGATTCGGTTGCGACTTCACATTCAGAGCGGCATCCCTGGAGGAAGCTGTCTCCGAGGGGGCGACCACCGCCTTGTACACCTTCCCATCCACGACCGGGGTAGCATAGTAGTAGTTGAGCCCCCAGTGGTTCCGGTCGGAAGTCACGGTGAAAGACATCGTGGCAGTGGAACGGGCCGGAACAGGATTCGGAGCCACGGAAACCGACAGTCCCTCACTGACATCGGTGAAAGACACCTTCATCGGCTTCTGCCCCAGATTGGCAACTTTCACCTCCCCGCTCTTCTGCTGCCCCTGGGAGAGGTTGCCGCCCTTGATGTCCACGGACTTGAGTCCCAGATTTCCGAACTTCGCCGGATACATCTCATTCAGAGAGAGCTTCTTCGTGTGGCTCTCCCCGCGAAGATGAAGGATCACGGGCTGTTTCACTCCCGAGAAATAGACGGTGAGAGTCTTGTCGAAAGGATAGCCTCCCTCGTCATTCTTGTATGTCGCCTTGATGGAGCCGGTCTCCCCCGGTTTCAAAGGCTGCCTGGTCCATTCGACATCCGTGCATCCGCAGGAAGAAACGACATTGTAGATGACCATGGGGGCAGAGGAAACATTCTCAGCCTTGAATATGGCAGTGACCGGTCCGTCGGAAACCATGATGTCACCGAAATCGTGGATCGTTCGGTCAAGCCGGACAATGCCTCCGAAGACATTGTCCTTGCCGCTTCCCTGCGCGCCTGCCTTGAAAGGAAGAATTGCCAGCACGGCTGCGAGCGCTGTTATGACTGTTCTGAATCTCATGTTTACTGTTTGAAACTTGCGGATGCAAATACCTTTCCATAGGCTTGGCCGTCCTACTCGCAGATTCACATTTTGTCCGCTTGCAAATTTACACATTAAATGTGTCAGATTCAAACTGCGGCGCCAACTGAAAGACACGCATGAAAGATACTTTTTCAAATCACGCGTCTTTTTCGTATTTTTGTTTTTTACAATTGTCGCGATTTGCACATCGCAAAAGCGAAAATCGAGTTGTCACAACAAACATGTCGCCCCAGATATGGCAGAGATACTGAACACTGAATATACAGACGCCAACATCAAGACCCTGGAAGGTGTGGAACATATCCGCAGACGTCCGGGCATGTACATCGGAAGACTCGGGAACGGGTCCAACCCCGGTGACGGAATCTATGTGCTCCTCAAAGAGATAGTGGACAACTGCATAGACGAGTTTTCCGCCGGTTTCGGCAAGCAGGTCCAGATCACGATCGCGGACAGGCAGGTCACCGTGAGGGACTTCGGCCGCGGAATCCCTCTCAATTCCGTCATCAAGGCGACCTCCGAGCTCAACACCGGAGGAAAATTCGACGACAAGGTCTTCAAGAAATCGGTAGGACTCAACGGAGTGGGTTCCAAGGCAGTGAACGCCCTTTCCCAGAGCTACTATGTCGAATCCTTCAGAAACGGAGAGAGTTCCTGGGCACGATACGAAAGAGGCGAACTGAAGGACAGCGGCAGAAAGGAGAAGGTCAGCGAGAAGAACGGAACGCTGGTGGTCTTCACCCCTGACAGCGAGATGTTCGGCAACTTCGACTTCAACATGGACTATGTCGAGACGATGGTCAAGAACTACTCCTATCTCAAGAAGGGGCTCGCCATCGTCCTCAACGGGACCACCTACAAGTCCGAGAACGGACTGCTCGACCTTGTCAAGGACAATCTCTCCGAGGAGCCTCTCTATGAGCCGATCCACCTTGAAGGCGAGGACATCGAGATCGTCCTCACCCACGGCAATGCCTATGGCGAGAACATCTCTTCCTTCGTCAACGGACAGAACACAAGGGACGGGGGCACCCATCTCGCAGCTTTCAGGGAGGCCGTCGCGAAGACCCTGAAAGAGTATTTCAAGAAGAACTATGCCCCCGAGGACTGCAGGCAGGGCATCATCGGTGCGGTCAGCATCCAGATCCAGGAGCCGAACTTCGAAGGTCAGACCAAGACCAAGCTTGGTTCCACCTACATGTGGGAGAAATACAAGACCGATGAAAACGGCAGGAAGATACAGAATCCCGACGGCTCGCTGGAGATAGACAGGGGGCCTACCATCAGGTCATTCATAAATGATTTCGTGGCCAGGAATCTGGACAACTATCTCCGCATCCACCTTGACCTTGTCCCGATCATCGAGGAGAAGATCAAGGCCTCCCAGGCCGAAAGGGAAGAGATTTCCGGAATCAAGAAAAAGACCAGGGAGAGGAACCGGAAAGCCAATGTCTACAACAGGAAGCTTCGCGACTGCAGGTATCATTTCTGCGACAGGATCCCGAAAGACAAGGAGGAGCTCAAGGAGAAGACCAGCATATTCATAACCGAGGGCGATTCCGCGAGCGGAACCATCACCAAGGTGCGCAAAGCTGACTATCAGGCAGTTTTCAGCCTCCGCGGCAAGCCTATCAACTGCTACAAGGAAAGCCACAAGAAGGTCGCCGAGAACGAGGAGCTCAACCTGCTGATCTCCGCCCTGGGCGTCGAGGACGACCTGGACAATCTCCGCTACAACAACATCATCGTCGCCACCGATGCCGATGATGACGGAATGCACATCAGGATGCTGGTGCTGACCTTCTTCATGAAGTACTACCCGGACCTGATCCGACGCGGACACGTGCATATTCTCCAGACTCCCCTTTTCAGGGTGGCGAACAAGAAGGAAAGGCGCTACTGCTACTCAGCGGACGAGAAGGAGAATGCCGTCACGAATATGAAGGGCCCGGTCCAGATCACCCGATTCAAAGGTCTGGGAGAAATCTCCTCGAACGAATTCGTAGATTTCATCGGGGACGACATGAGACTTGACCTTGTCTCCATTTCGGACGAAGAGTCCATTGCGGAAATCATGGAATTCTACATGGGAGACAACACTATCGACAGACAGAATTTCATCAGGGCGAACCTCAAGTCAGAGGCGGAGCTCGAAGATGTAAACATTTAGACTGAATATGGAAAAGAAAACCCGATGGGCCAGGTTTTGCGGATGGCTGCTCAAGAAAATGGGCTGGACATCCGACAGCGGCCCCATACCTGAAGACAAAGGAATAATACTCGGTGTGCCCCACACCTCGTTCATGGACTTCGTCGTGTCCTATCTGTTCTATGCCCAGTTCGGCATCCCGGCCTACGTGATGATCAAGAAGGAATTCTTCTTCTGGCCTTTGGGACCGATTCTCAAGAAACTGGGAGGAGTGCCGGTGGACAGGTCCAATGCAACTGCAATGACCAAGAGCCTCATAGACAAGATGGAAAGTGTGGACAGATTCCACCTTGCCATAGCCCCGGAAGGCACACGAAAGCCTACCCGCAAATGGAAGACAGGCTATCACCTCATCGCAAGGACGGTGGGATGTCCTGTCTATATGGGTTATTTCGACTGGAAGACCAGACACATCAGTGTCGGCAAGAAGGTCACCCTTACCGACAATGCACGTGAGGACACCGACCGGATCCAGGCTCTCTACGAGGAAATGCACCTTACGGGACGTTGCCCGGAAGGCTACATCACCCACTAATCCGAAACCGCATATGTCAATCAAAAGCACCCTGTTCAGGGCTACCAGGGAAAACTACATAACCACTCTGGCAAAGCTCTTCGAGTACGCGACCGACAACTACGCCAACAGACCTCTGTCGAGGTATGTCGATGGCGGACAGGAATATACCTACGCCTCATTCAAGCACAAATGCCTCGAACTGTCCCACATGTTCAACAGGTACGGTGTGGGAGCGCAGGACAAGGTGGCTATCCTTTCCCAGAATATGCCGAACTGGACAGTAGCGATGTTCTCCTGCGTGCCTTTCGGCAGAGTGACGGTTCCGATCCTGCCGGATTCTTCCGAAAACGAGGTCACCAACATCCTGACCCATTCGGAGTGCAAGGCCATATTCGTGTCGAAACGCCTGCTCCCGAAAGTTTCGGAAGCCGCTCGACAGAAGATGACCCTCGTGGTGGACATCGAGACTTTCGAAATCATCCACAAGGACGACTCGGCCTTCACCTGTGACGGGCATGGAGCTGACCCTCAGGCCGATGACCTGGCATCCATCATCTACACCTCCGGCACTTCCGGAAAGGCGAAGGGAGTGATGCTCAGCCACAGGAACTTCTGCCAGAACATCATTGCCGCCTACCATGCCTTCAAGGCCACCAAGAAGGATGTCTGGCTTTCAATCCTGCCGATGTCCCACACCTATGAGATGGCCTTCAGCGTGCTCTATCCTCTCTATGTCGGAGGAAGCGTCAACTATATTCAGAAACCTCCGACCCCGACCATCCTGATAGCTTCCATGAAGAAGATCAGGCCGACGGTCATGTGCTCGGTGCCTCTTGTCATCGAAAAGGTCTACAAGACAAGCGTGGTGCCGACAATCGAGAAAAGCCGTGTGCTCTCATGGATGAGGGATCATTTTCCATGCATCCTTTACAGGATCGTGGGAGGGAAAATGTACAAGACCTTCGGCGGCAGGCTCAAATTCTTCGGAATCGGCGGCTCGAAACTGGACCCTGTAGTGGAGGAATTCCTGCTCAAGGCGAAGTTCCCTTATGCCATAGGCTACGGACTCACGGAGACAGCCCCGCTGATCACAGCAGCCCCGGTCGGAAAGACTGCCGTAGGCTCGATCGGACATCCTGCATACAACGTCGAGGTCAGACTTCAGAATGTTGACCCGAAGACCGGCGAAGGAGAAATCATCGCCAAGGGAGACAACGTGATGCTCGGGTACTACAAGGATCCCGAGCGGACGAGGGAGGCCATCACGGACGACGGCTGGTTCAGGACCCATGACCTTGCCTCGGTCGACTCGAAAGGACGTTACTACATCAAGGGAAGGCTCGGGAATATGATACTCGGACCATCCGGCGAGAACATCTACCCTGAGGAAATCGAGCAGGTCATCAACCAGGTCCGGGGAGTCAGTGATTCCCTCGTCATGGAAAGGGACGGCAAGCTGGTGGCTCTCGTCAGGTTCGACGAGAAAGTCATCGACTGGAACCAGGAGCGTGAGGACAATTTCTTCGAGAACCTTCAGGCCAAGAAGAAGGCGGTCCTGGATTTCGTCAACAAGCATGTCAACAAGCAGTCCAAGATCGGTGAGGTCGAGGCGATGAAGGAAGATTTCGAGAAGACTGCCACCCAGAAGATCCGCCGCTTCAAGTACCAGGACAAGGGCAACTACAGCAGCGACATCAACCCGGAGACAGACAGCAGCGGCAAGACCGATGGGACGATGACCGGCGCCACCGGATCGGAGACAGGCAGCAGCGGCACCGGATCGGGAACTGGCAGCAGTGCCACCGGATCGGATAAAGGCAGCAGCGGCACCGGATCGGGAACTGGCAGCAGTGCCACCGGATCGGATAAAGGCAGCGGTGCTGCCAAGGCCGGTGAGACCGGGACCAAGGACACCATCAGATGATAGGCACTGTTGTCAACACAGCCTGCATCCTGATCGGCAGCCTGACCGGTTCCCTTCTCAAGAAAGGAATCCGGCCCCAGGTGCAGAAGGTGATGTTCACGGCCATGGGGCTCGCCGCCCTGGGGTTGGGATTCAATGCCTTCACCTCGCATTTTTCCCAGAGCAGCTACCCTGTCCTCTTCATCGTTTCACTGGCAATCGGAGGGCTTGCCGGCACCGCCCTGGATCTGGACGGAAGATTCAAAAGACTGGTCGACAGGCACTCGAAAAATGAAGCTGAAGAGTCGAAATCCAAAGGAGGACTTGCCAAAGGCCTGTCCACATGCATTCTCCTTTTCTGCATAGGGACCTTCTCGATAGTAGGTCCGATGAACAGCGCCCTCTACGGGGACAACACCTTCCTGTACACCAATGCGACCCTGGACCTGATCACTTCGATGGTGTTCGCCACGACATACGGAATCGGAATCGCTTTCGCTGCCCCGGTCCTCTTCTGCTGGCAGGGTCTGTTCTACCTGATTGCGCTTCTTGCGGGCAGCATCATTCCGGAAGCCCTGATCCACGAAATCGTGTCCGTCGGAGGGATCCTGATTGTCGCCTCCGGTCTTAGCCTTCTAGAGATCAAGGACTGCAAGTCACTGAACCTGATTCCGTCACTTCTGGTCCCGGTCCTGTTCTTCCTGATCATCCAGGTTTTCTGACGACATATTCAATGATATGAACCGATTGACAAAAGTTGTCTGCCTTGCAGCAGCATTGTTCCTGGCAGTACTTCCCGCCCATGCCGGAAAGCCTCTTATCGGAATTTCGTGCTCCGGCAACAGCGGAAACAGCGGCATCGGCAGTGACTACTACAACGCCATCGCAGCGGCTGGAGGCATCCCTGTCCTGCTCCCCTGCACAAAAGACACGGCTCTCATCGGGTTGCTGGTGAGCAGGATTGACGGAATCATGTTCACCGGAGGGGAAGACTACGACCCTGCACTCTTCGGCGAAGAGAGGATTCCGGAGCTCGGCACGGTGAACGGTTTCAGGGACACTTCGGACTTCGCCTATGCCAGGATGGCTCTGAAGCAGAGGAAACCTATTCTTGGAATATGCCGGGGCGAACAGCTGCTGAACATCGTCCTGGGCGGGACTCTCTATCAGGATCTGCCTTCCCAGACAGGCAATACATCACACAGTCAGAACGGCAGCGGAAAGAAACCTTGCCACGGAATGACCATCGACCGGAACTCGATTCTGCACAGGATCATCGGGCGGGACAGTGTCATCGTCAACACCTCTCATCACCAGGCAGTCAAGCGGCTGGGAGAGGGGCTGAGAGTCACTGCAGTCTCTGACGACGGCGTTGTGGAGGCTTTCGAGAGCACGGACAGGAAAATGAAAGTCCTTGCGGTTCAGTTTCATCCCGAGAGATTGAGGAAAGAGGACAGCATCTGGACCGGAATATTCAGATGGCTGGTCCGGGAAGCCGACTGACAAGGTTTCCGCTGTCCGCTGCCATCGATCTTCATGAAATTCACCTGGCACGCCAATCTTCATTACAGGTACCTGTAGGGCACATCCCGGTGCCAGGTGGCATCAACACCCACTCAAAGTGGCTCCGCGATGCTGCCCCTGAGGCACCTGTGGGCATGGTGGCCGTGCCAAAGACCGATCAGAGCGGCAGAAAGAGGTCGGTCTTGGAACGCTTCGCCACGTAGGGATGGCTCTGTAGTACTTGTGGGCAGGGTGGCCGTGCCAAAGACCGGTCAGAAGCCCCCTTCGCCACGCAGGGATGCCACTGAGGTACCTGTGGGCAGGGTGGCCGTGCCGAAGACCGGTCAGAAGACCCCCTTCGCCACGCAGGATGCCACTGGAGTACTTGTGGGCAGGGTTGCCGTGCCGAAGCAGATTGTGAGACGGATCATAATGGTTGAAGTGAAGGTGCTTGTCGGCTATGCTCCGTGGCAGATGGTGTCGGGAGGCATTGGCTCCCGAAAAGGGAAGGGGCCCACGAAGTGGGAAGGCCCTCCCGGCACCATCTGTCACGGAGCAATCAAGAACCAGCTATTTCTCCGGCGTAGGCATTGGCTCCAGAAAAGAGGGGCCCACGAAGTGGGAAGGCCCTCCCGGCACCATCTGTCACGGAGCAATCATGGACCGGCTATTTCTCCGGCGTAGGCATTGGCTCCCGAAAAGAAGGGGCCCACGAAGTGGGAAGGACCTCCCGGCACCATCTGCCGCGGAGCAATCATGGACCGGCTATTTCTCCGGCGTAGGCATCGGCTCCCGAAAAGAAGGGGCCCACGAAGTGGGAAGGACCTCCCGGCACCATCTGCCACGGAGCAATCATGGACCGGCTATTTCTCCGGCGTAGGCATTGGCTCCCGAAAAGAGGGACCCGACGGAGACAAGTTGTCGAAGACCACGCAGGAAACGTTGGGAGGGTCCGGAGGGAGCGAAGCGAACGGAGTCCTCCGCAATCCCTACCATCCTCCCGGTGTAACCATATATATAGAAAAGAATATATATAGAAAAGAGACTGACTGATCAGTCATATTGACTTATCAGTCAGCCTCTTACTCGATTGTATCGGAATCGGGGATTACTCAGCGACGACCTCGACGTTGAGGGTAGCCTTGACAGCCTTGTAGCACTTTACAACAGCCTCGTATTCACCGACAGCCTTGATTTCAGGAAGGGTGATGTTCTTCTTGTCGACCTCGACACCGGCAGCCTGAAGAGCTTCAGCAACCTGTGCGGAAGTGACGGAACCATAGATCTTGCCGGACTCGGAAACCTTGACGGTGACCTTTACCGGTGTAGCTGCAACCTTGGCTGCAAGAGCCTCGGCATCAGCAACAAGCTTAGCCTCCTTGTGAGCCCTCTGACGGATAGTCTCCTCACGCATCTTAAGAGCGGAAGAGGTTGCTGCGATTGCAAATCCCTGAGGGATAAGATAGTTCTGAGCGTAACCAGCCTTTACTTCTACCACATCCAGGACCTCGCCGAGATTGGCAACTTCTTTCTTGAGAATAATTTTCATAATTGCGCTCTCCTATTTTACTTAAGAAGGTCAGTTACATAAGGAAGCAGAGCGAGAGAACGGGCCCTCTTTACAGCCTGTGCGACCTTTCTCTGGAACTTGAGTGAAGTACCGGTGATACGGCGAGGGAGAATCTTGCCCTGCTCGTTGAGGAACTTCTTGAGGAACTCGGCGTCCTTGTAATCTACATACTTGATACCTGCCTTCTTGAAACGGCAGTATTTCTTCTTTCTTACCTCGACAGTAGGAGGGTTAAGATAACGGATTGCACTGTTCTGTGCGTCATTCTGTGCCATATTCATTCCTCCTGATTAAGCGTTAGTAACTTCTTCTGCCGGAGCAGCTTCTGCTGCAGGCTCTGCCTTTGCGGCAGCCTTGGCTGCCTTGTTCTCCCTTCTCTTGGCAGCATAAGCGACTGCATGCTTGTCAAGAGCGACGGTGAGGTATCTGATGATCCTCTCATCGCGGAAGTACTGAGTCTCGAGAGTCTCGATGAATGAAGGCTCAGCCTTGAACTGGATAAGATAATAGAAACCGGAAGTCTTGTGCTGGATAGGATATGCCAGCTGCTTGAGACCCCAGTTCTCCTCGTACACTACCTCGCCGCCATTGTCAGCGATGAGCTGTGTGTACTTTGCAACCGCTTCCTTCATCTGTTGTTCAGACAAAACGGGAGTAGCAATGAAAACGGTTTCGTACTGCTTTAACATTTTGACGTAATTGTTTAATAATAAATAAAATACAGTCCCTTTCAGTTCGAAGTCGGACGTAAGGGACTGCAAATATAGCAATTATTTTCCGGAAATCAAACTATTCCTTCACCGGAATGTTCTCAAGGACAGCGGTCAGGAAGTTCCAGACCATCTCCACGGTGTCGATCTTGACACGCTCGTCCGGAGAGTGCGGATGGACGATGGTAGGTCCGATCGAGACCATCTCCCAGTTCGGGTACTTGGCGCCCATGATTGCGCATTCAAGACCGCCGTGGGTGGCCGTGATGCGGAGATCCTTGCCGAAAAGACGCTTGTAGGTGTCCTGAAGGATCTGGATCATAGGAGTGCCGAGAACAGGTGTCCAGCCGCTGTAGCCTCCTGAGGTGGTATACTTGGCTCCGGCAAGCTCGAAGACGCTGCGGATGGAATCAGAAAGGGCCATCTTCGCGGAATCGATGGAGCTGCGGGTAAGGGAGGTAACGGTGAGATGTCCCTTCCCGGTGCGGACCATGGCCATGTTGGTGGAAGTCTCGGTGAGTCCAGGCAGGGTGTCGCTCATCCTCTCGACCCCGTGAGGGCAGGCAAGGATGGCCTTGACTGCATTGGAGATGACCTTAGGGCTGATGTACCTCGGTGCAGGAGCCGGAAGCTTGACGCAGGACATGGTGGCATCCGGATCCGAATACTGGTACTCGAACTTGCTCTCGGCGAATTTTGTCTCGACAAGTTTCCTGACTTTGGAAGCATCGGCGGAAGGAACGAGGATTTCGGCCTCTGCCTCGAAAGGGATGGCATTGCGGAGGGAACCGCCGGTGATCGATGCCACCTTGACGTCATATTCGGAGATCAGGGCAAGGAGAATCCTGCAGATGATCTTGTTGGCATTGCCCCTGTAGAGGGAAATGTCCATTCCGGAATGGCCTCCCTTGAGTCCCTTGACATTGATTCTGTAGCCCACATAGCCTTCCGGGGCAGCGTAGGTCCTGTAGGAGAAGTCTGCAAGGCCATTGAGACCGCCTGCGCAGCCGGTGCAGAGCTCACCCTCATCCTCGGAATCGAGGTTGAGGAGGATATCACCCTTGAGGACACCAGGCTCGAGAGCAATGGCTCCGGACATGCCGGTTTCCTCATCGTAAGTCACGAGCACCTCCAGAGGGCCATGCCTGAGGGTCTTGTCCTGAAGGACTGAAAGAGCCAGGGCGATTCCGATTCCATTGTCGGCTCCGAGAGTCGTCCCGTTCGCTCCAACCCACTCTCCGAGCACTCTGGTCTCGATAGGGTCGGTAAGGAAGTCATGGACAGTGTCGGCGGACTTCTGCGGAACCATGTCCATGTGGGCCTGCATGATCACACCCTTGCGGTTCTCCATTCCCGGAGTCGCAGGGGCTGTGAATATGATGTTGCCCGTCTTGTCACGCTTGACGTCGATGCCATTGTCCTTTCCCCACTGGAGAAGGTACTCCTGTACCTTGCCTTCATGCTTTGAAGGGCGTGGGACTCTTGTCAGGCCGTAGAAGTTCTCCCATACGGCTTTCGGCTGAAGATCTTTGATAGTCATATGTTTCTATGTTTCTGAATATTCATGAATATGAAAAACTATTTGCCAAGAGGCAGGTAGCACTCCACACCGAGCTGGTAGACTGCAATCCTGTCCTGAAGAATCGGATTGACACCGTCGGTGAGCCTTACGGAGCAGATCGCAGGCACGCGATAGACAGCATATTCACCCTTGGCGACTGCCGCCCTGCCTGCTGCCTCCCCGATAGGCTGAGGCTCGAGTTCAAGGATGTACGGGCTTCCGGAGACATTGTCAGCCGCGACCACACCGTCGGCATCCGACAGGCGGAAGGCAATGTATTTCTGTGACTTGTTGTCCTTGGAAGGCACGACATCACATTTCATTGTCTGGGTCCGGAATTCGCTGTAGCCCACGAACATGGACATGTATTCCTTCTCCAGCGCGGCGATCTCGGAAAGCGCGGAGCCCATTGCCTCGCCGCTGTAGGTGGCGTCGGTGTCACCGGTCACGATCTGGATTCTCTTCTTCCTGAGATCGAAGATGGTCGCCGCAGCCTCCTGGGCACGCTGCTCAAGGGACTTCTGGACAACCATGTTCTGCTGTACGCCCACCTTGTTGAACGAGGCATCGTCCCTGACGCCTCGATAGAGGGTTGCAGCTTCCGAAGTGAGGTTGGAATTCAGGCCCTTTCCGGCAAAGTCGGATCCGGCCTGCGATGGAAAGCGCCAGAGCGAAGCCTCTCCGAAATTGCCGTCGGAAACGGCGATAAGGCCCTGCGAGGAGAGGGAGAGAAAGGTAGGGACACCCTTGCCTGCGTTCACATAATATCTCGCGCTCTGGTCAGCTTCGACTGTCGGAGTCATCTTCACGCAGGTAAGGCGGCAGGTCGTCCTGTCCTCGACCTCGGCGTCCACACCAAGATATTTCTTCGCAAAACGGGCATAGGGACCCGCATAAAAGTACTCATGTTCTGCTTCGACCTCGAGGACGATGGTCGTCTGAGGCAGAGCATACGACACAGAACCTGCGAGGTCCTGGGCGGCAAGATTCCGGGATGGCGCCATCATGCAGCAGAGGCAGAGGGACGCAAGGATTGCTTTGGTGTTGTTCATAGCCAATTGTGTTTGGGGAATCATTTCTTCCACCTGTTGTGGGTCCAGAGATAATTCCAAGGGGTTTTCTCAATATCTTCCTGCAGCAGATTGTAGAATTTCTGCATAATGTCATGCGGGGTGTGATCGGATGCGTTCCGGCATATTTCCGTGAAAGACCATTCGTAGTGTCCCCGTTCCACCGGACGCATATTCATGTAAAGTACGCTGAAACCGAACTTGTGGGCGATGGATGCAGCTCCGAGCATCGTCTTTGTCTCCTGATGCATGAAGTCCACCGTCTCGTCCACCGTGGAAATCCTGTAGGGACACTGGTCGGTCGGGAAAAGATAGATTTTCTTCTCGTTCCTGTGGTTGACAGCGTAACGGAGTATCTCGTTGGAGCTTATGTAGCCCTGGTGGCTGGACTTATCGGCAGGCGCGCAGCGGTTGATGCGCATCAGCTCATCCCAGACCTTGCTGGAGAGCGGCTTGTAGATCACCACGAAAGTCTTCTGGTCAAGACTGCTGATGAAGTCACGGCGGTAGTCGTAGTGCTCATAACCTCCCAGGAGCTCCCAGTTGCCGCAATGGGAGTCGAGAATGACCACACCGGGTGAGTCATTGTAGGCAGCTTCCAGTACTTCCGAATTGGTGTACTCCACAAGATGCTTGTCCCTGAGCCGCTTTGGATTACGGCAGCCTCCGAACCAGACCGCCTCGGAGATGATCTCGCCGAAATGCCTGTAGAACAGTTTCGATATCTGTTTCAGTTCCTTGTACTTCTTGTCGGGGAAGGAGCGCGCGAGGTTCATCATCACCAGCTCGCGACGGTAACGCACAACATCCCTGGCAAGCCAGGCCAAGACACCGGACCAGGCATAGTGGAAGCCCAGAGGCAAGGCCGAAAGGACACGCATGAAAGCGCCTATGACGTAAGTTCCAAGCTTCATATTGCGGATATCATGTTCATAGAAGACAAATATAAGAATAATTCGCAAATGCTGCAGCATCCAGCCTCATCATGACCTCGGAATCACCTCGGAATGTCCTCAGAATGACCTCGGATTTGGAGAGTATCCGATTAATGACTAAATTAGAGGTTTGAATGGAACGCAGATAACAATCAAAACAATTTACAATATGTTCAAGAACCATCCGAAAGGCTTGCTTGCCGCCGCCCTCAGCAACATGGGCGAACGCTTCGGCTACTACATCATGAATGCCGTCCTGGTACTCTTCCTCTGTTCCAAGTTCGGCATTCCGGACGAGACCAGCGCGTTGATCTACTCCGTCTTCTATTGCGGAATCTATGTCCTCAGCCTTGTAGGCGGCATCATCGCCGACCGCACGAGGAACTACAAGGGCACGATCCAGACCGGTCTCATCGTGATGGCAATCGGCTATGTCTGCCTTTCCATCCCTGTCACCGCGACTTCCGTAAACCAGAGCTGGCTTCTGCCGTTCACCTGCCTTGCTCTTCTCCTGATAGCATTCGGCAACGGCCTGTTCAAGGGCAACCTGCAGGCCATGGTCGGTCAGCTGTACGACAATTTCGAGGCCGAGGCTGCGAAGAAAGGTCCGGAAGCTCTTGAGAAGGCGAAGGGACAGCGTGACTCCGGCTTCCAGATTTTCTACGTATTCATCAATGTCGGCGGACTCATCGCTCCGTTCGTAGCCCCTCTCCTGCGCAGCTGGTGGCTCAAGTCCCACAACCTCATCTACAACGCAGGACTCCCGTCACTCTGCCATCAGTACATCAGCAATTCGGGCAATATCCCTGCCGAGCAGCTCCAGAACCTCACCGAGCTCGCCCAGCAGGTCACCATCAGCGGGGACGCCACCGTGAACATGGCTTTCTGCGAGAACTATCTCCAGATATTCAATGAAGGTGTCCACTATTCATTCATCGCTTCGGTGGCAGCCATGCTCATCTCCCTGACCATTTTCCTCCTCACCAAGAAGGGTCTCCCTGAGCCTGCGAAGAAGGAGGCAAAGGCAGTCGTAGGTTACACCCAGGAAGAGAAGGTGGCCATGGCAAAGGAGATCAGGCAGCGCATGGCAGCCCTCTTCGCAGTGCTCGGCATCTGCATCTTCTTCTGGCTCTCGTTCCACCAGAACGGCCAGTCCCTCTCACTCTTCGCAAGAGACTTCGTCCGCACCGACTCAATCGCCCCTGAAATCTGGCAGGCCGTCAATCCATTCTTCGTGATTGTGCTGACCCCTGTCATCATGGCCATTTTCGGAGCGCTGAGCCGCAAGGGCAAGGCAGTCTCCACTCCTAAGAAAATCGCAATCGGCATGGGCATCACCGGAATGGCATACCTCTTCCTCATGGCATATTCACTGCTCGCAGGCTACCCTTCAGGTGTCGACTTCAGAGGAATGCCTGTCGCTGATGCCGCAGCAATGAAGGCTGGTCCATGGGTTCTGATCATGACCTACTTCTTCCTGACGGTGGCCGAACTCTTCATCTCGCCTCTCGGACTCTCCTTCGTTTCAAAGGTGGCGCCGAAGAGCATGCAGGGTCTCTGCCAGGGTCTCTGGCTGGGAGCGACCGCAATCGGCAACCTCTTCATCTTCGTAGGGCCTATCATGTACAACGCCTGGCCTATCTGGAAATGCTGGGCAGTCTTCCTCGCAATCTGTCTCGTCGCGATGAGCGTGATGCTTGGAATGGTCTCCTGGCTTGAAAAGGTCACCAAAGCGTAAGCCTCAGTCGCACCGAGGGCTTGTGCTGAACACATACATCATGATTGTGAAGCGCTCGCCTGCCCTGGTGGGCGCTTCTTATGAAAGCTGAAAGAATGACTCCGGAAACCGCTGAAACCCTGGTCCGCTGGGCTGAGACCTACAACGACAGGAAATACTTCGAAGAGGACCCCATCATCTTCCCGACACGATTCCTCGACCTGAGGAACCGGGGAATATGCTGCGTCAAAGACATCGAGGTGGCGGCCGTCTTCGCGGCGCATTTCGCCTGGGGACGGAGGTCGATGATAGTGCGGGACTGCACCAGGCTGTTCGACCGGATGGACTGGAAGCCCTATGACTATGTGATGAAGGGAGTCTGGAAGGACGACCCTGTCAGCGTGCACCGGACCATCCGATGGAGCGACACCGCCGCCATCTGCTCACGGTTAAGGGACATCTACCTCGGGAAGGACAGCCTGGAGCATCTCTCCAGGTCCGACTTCAGGGTACAGGTCTTCGGGCAGAAGGAAGATCCGAAGGCGCCAGACAAGAAAATCAACATGATGAGGCGCTGGCTCGTCAGGAACGACGGCAAGGTGGATCTTGGAATATGGCGGGACACAGACCCCTCCACCCTTCTCATCCCCCTCGACGTGCACGTCCATGACGTGGCTTCCGCAATCGGTCTGACCGACAGGAGGCAGAAGGACATCACGACAGTGAGGGAAATCACCGGATCCTTTGCGGAAATCTTCCCCGAGGACCCGTGCAAGGGCGATTTCGCCCTGTTCGGCTACGGAGTGACACACCCAAGATAAGAGGACCATGGAACCGAGGATGTACATCATTTCAGGCTGCAATGGTTCGGGGAAGACCACGGCTTCATATGCCCTCCTCCCCCAGCTGCTGGAGTGCCGTCAGTTCGTCAACTCGGACGAGTTTGCAAAGAGTCTTTCTCCATTTTCGCCTCAAAGCGCATCCATCGCCGCAAGCCGGCTGATGATCAGAAAGATCAGGTATCTTGTCCAGAGAAAGGAAGATTTCTGCATCGAAACCACCCTCGCCACCAGATCCCTGAAAAGCATAATCGAAGATGCCCACTCTCACGGCTACAGAGTCACAGTGTTCTACATGTGGATCGCCTCACCGGACCTTGCCGTAGAGAGGGTGAAAGCCAGAGTGGCAGCCGGAGGTCATCATATTGAAGAAGAGACCATCCGCAGGCGGTATTTCCTTGGGCTCCATTACCTTTTCAGGGAATATATGCCGATCTGCGACCGATGGATTCTGGCGGACAACACCACAATCCCTTTCCGGATCGTGGCGGAGCGCTCCGACGACAGCGGCCTGACGGTCCGTGATCCCGAGACCTTCAGCCGGATAAAGGCGATCCATTCAGAATACGAAAGACTCATCAACCAGAAAGAAAACAGGAAAAACAGGAACAACCAATAGAAATGTTCAAAACAAAGGATTATTACACCGACTTGTTCCAGGTGAGCGAAACCCAACTGGAAAGGCTTGTCGAGGAAGGTCTCGAACGTGGTGGCAACTACTGCGACCTCTACTTCGAGAACACCGTCTTCAACAACCTGTTCCTCAGGGACGGCATCGTGTCGTCGGGTGGATCCCACATCGACTACGGAATCGGAATACGGGTTCTCGAAGGAGAGAAAACCGGTTACGCATATTCAGAAAGCACTGACGCGGCTTCAATGAGCGATGCCGCCCGCGCCGCAGCAGCAATCGCCGGAGGGAAGAAAGGATCTCCGCTGAAAGTCGGCTGCCGCCTTCCTTCCTTTCCCAAGGATACCTGCACGTGGCAGAAGGACTGGATGGAGGAAAGCGCAGGGTACTATGTGCCATATATGGAAAAACTCCGCAACATGATATTCGCCAGGGAGCAGAAAGTCTCCAAGGTGATGCTCATGCTTCAATGGCAGAACAGTGACATCCTGATGTTCAATTCAGACGGAGAGATGACCTTCGACACCAGGCCGCTTGCCAGCCTGAATGCTTCCGTGGTGTTCACAAAAGATGGAAGGAACGAGAACAACAATGCTTCCAGAAGCTTCAGGATGGGCTCGGAGATGCTCTCAGACAGCCTTCTGGAGGAGCTGGCCGATGCCGTTGTCAAAGGAATCGACGACAGGTTCGAGGCCAGAAGGCCAAAGGGCGGAAGGATGCCGGTCGTCATGGGAGCCGGAGCTTCGGGCATTCTGCTCCACGAATCGATGGGGCATGCCTTCGAGGCGGATTTCAACAGGAAAGGCCAGTCCATCTTCTCTGACAAGATGGGCAGCAGGATCTGCAGCGAGGGGATAAGCATCGTGGATGACGGCACCCTGACAGCCAACAGGGGTTCGGTCAACTTCGACGACGAAGGCATCCCGGGACAGAAGACCTACATGGTCAGGGACGGAGTCCTCACCTCCTATCTCCACGACAGGATCAGTGCCGGGTTCTACGGAGTGGCGCCTACAGGGAACGGACGCAGGGAGAGTTTCAGATATGCCCCGATCCCGAGGATGAGGACAACCTACATGGAAAGTGGAAACGCAAGGAAGGAGGACATCATCGCCTCTGTGAAGAAAGGAATATATGTCGATGAATTCTCCAATGGGCAGGTACAGATCGGAGAAGGCGACTTCACCTTCTTCGTCAAGAGCGGCTACCTCATCGAGAACGGCCGCCTGACCCAGCCCGTGAAAGACATAAACATCATCGGAAACGGTCCCCAGGCCCTGTCCGACATCGTTGCGGTCGGCAATGACCTGAAGATCGACAACAGCACCTGGACCTGCGGGAAAGGACAGAGCTGTCCGGTCTCCCAGGGCATACCTACCGTTCTGATCAATAACCTGACAGTTGGAGGAGAATAGATGGAGCAGATAAACGGAATGTTGACTTCGGAAGAAATCGGTATCGCCCGCAGAGCGTTGGACACCGCTCTCAGACTGGGAGCGCAGAAGGTGAGAATCACGCTCAGCAAGAGCCTGATGGACATCATCGGCACACTGAACGGAGAACTCGACAAGGTGAACCGCTGTCTGGACAAATCGATGTCCTTCTGCCTCTTTGTGGACGGACGCTACGGCACATTTTCCACCAACAGGCTCAGGGACAGCGAAATCGAGTCTTTCCTGGCGAATGCCGTGGAGATTGTGAGGATGCTGGCCGAGGACAGGTTCAGGGACCTTCCGGACCCGTCCAGGACTGAGAAGGGCGCAAAGGAGGGCAATGAACTCAAACTCTTCGACCCGGCATATTCAAAGATGGACGCGGACAGGCGGAGGCAGCTCGCGCTGGATGCTGCCATATTCAGCAGACATGCGGGAGAGGACATAGTCTCCGAGGAGGGGGAATATTCAGACTCCCTAATCGACCTGATGGTCCTGGACTCGCAGGGACTGGAATGCAGGCACACCGAGACCGCCTTTGAATATGGTGTCGAACTCACCGTCAAGGATGCCGGCGGCAACAGGTACAGCGGCTACTGGTGGGATTCATCCCCGAGGTTCAATGAGCTGGACCTGCACGATTGCGGCGAGACAGCCCTTGCAAGGGCCAGGGCTCAGATCGGGCACAGAAGAATCGAGCCCGGGAAGTATTCCATGGTCGTGGACAACGAGAACTCGTCCAGACTTGTCACCCCTCTGCTGAAGGCGCTCGAGGGCTATGCCATCCAACAGAACAACTCCTTCATGCTGGACTGCCTCGGCAAGCAGGTTCTGCCGCAATGGCTGGACATCATGGACGAACCGAGATGCGAAGGGGCTGCCGGCTCCAGACTCTTCGATTCGGAAGGTGTGTCAGTCAGGACAAGATCAGTGATCGGGAAGGGCGTGGTGAATGAATATTTCCTCACCACCTACATCGCCTCGAAACTCGGAATGGAACCGACCTGCGACGACATCCAGCGTCCGCATCTGCTGCCGTGCCACGCCCCCCACTGGCCGGCTCCTTCGACCTACGACAAGAAGGGTCTGATGGAGATGGTCGGAGAAGGTATCCTTGTGACCGGATTCAACGGAGGCAACAGCAATTCGGCCACAGGCAATTTCTCATTCGGTGTCGAGGGCTTCTATTTCAGGGACGGGAAGATCGTCCATCCGGTCAGGGAGATGCTCATCACAGGCAATCTGCTGACACTCTGGAACTCTCTCGTGGCAGCCGGGGACGACCCAAGGCTGTGCAAATCAAAACTTATTCCTACATTGGCATTTGAAAACGTGGATTTCAGCGCCTGATGCCGGATTCCGGCGAAAGCTGGCGACTCGCCACGCGGATGCAGAGACTTCGTACAGACAAAAATTCAAAACAGACAATGAAAATAGAAAAGAACAAAGTGATAGAGCTCGCCTATGAGCTCGAAGTGGACGGGGCAATCGTTGACAGAGCTGTCGAGGAGCGTCCTCTTGACTACATCCAGGGCATGAATATGCTCCTTCCGAAATTCGAGGAATATCTCGAGGGCAAGGAGCCGGGCGAAAGTTTCGCCTTCACCCTCACCCCGGCAGAAGGCTACGGCTATTCCGAACCGGCAATGGTGCTGAGTCTTCCGAAAACTGCCTTCATGCTGGACGGGAAGATGCACGACGAGCTCCTTGTGATCGGGAAGACCCTCCCGATGATCAACCAGATGGGCAATGTGGTCAACGGTACCGTCAAGGAGATTCTCGAGGATTCGGTGAAGATGGACTTCAACCATCCGCTTGCCGACAAGACCCTCAATTTTTCCGGCAAGGTGCTGTCTGTCAGGGATGCGACTGACAAGGAACTGACAGAAGGTCTCCACGGGGAGTTCCTGCCTCATGGTGGCTGTCACGGTGGCTGTCACGGAGGTTGCCACGGAGGCGGTGACGGTGAAGGTTGCTGCGGTGGCGGCAACGGTGAAGGCTGCTGCGGTGGCGGTGAAGGCGAAGGCTGCTGCGGTGGCGGCAACGGCGAAGGCTGCTGCTCTTAAGGAATCTGTCACATCAGCATAATCATAGCACTGGCATATTCATAACACAGGCATAATCATCAGCAAGGCTCATCGGTCATGAAGACAGCTGTAGTCATCCTCAACTGGAACACCAGGGACTTCCTCGGGAAGTTCCTCCCGCCCCTTCTGGACTCGATGCCCGAGGGGGCAGAAGTAATCGTAGCGGACAGTGCCTCGGACGACGGGTCCCGGGAACTGCTGGCCAGCCGTTTTCCACAGGTAAGAACAATCCTGCTGGATCAGAACTATGGCTTCACAGGTGGCTACAACAGAGCTTTCGAAGCCGTCTGCGCGATGGAAGGAGGGGAAGAGATGGAGTATTTCGTCCTGATCAACTCCGACATCGAGGTTTCGAAGGGCTGGCTCGAGCCCCTCGTCAGCTGGATGGACACCCACAAGGACTGCGCAGCCTGCGCGCCGAAGCTTCATTCCTATTTCAAGAAGGACAGTTTCGAATATGCCGGAGCGGCAGGCGGTCACCTCGACCGGTTCGGCTACCCGTTCTGCCGCGGCCGTGTGATGAAAAAGGTGGAAAAGGACTGCGGACAGTATGACTCGCCATCGGATGTCTTCTGGGCGACCGGAGCCTGCCTGATGGTCAGAAGGTCGGCATATTCAGGAATCGGAGGGCTGGACGGCAGATTCTTCGCCCACATGGAGGAAATCGACCTTTGCTGGAGGCTGCAGCTGGAAGGCTGGCGCATCTGCGTGGTGCCCGAGTCGCTGGTATGGCATGTCGGAGGTGGCACTCTCCCGAATGACTCCCCGTGGAAGCTCAAGCTCAATTTCAGGAACAATCTCCTGATGCTCCAGAACAATCTCGCCCTGACATATTCATTGGAAGAAATCAGGGAACTGACCCCTGACAAGGCCGCCTCCAAGGCCATCAGGCGGGCAGCCTCCACCATCAGGTTCAGGATGCTGCTGGACGGGATGAGCGCCCTGGTCTATCTCCTCACCGGGAAGAAGGCTTGCTTCAAGGCCGTCTGGGAGGCCCACAGGGAATTCAGGGCCATGGGCAGGAAGCCGCAGGAGGAGCAGGTACGTGAATATGCCTCCACCCACAGGACAATCGCGATTCCGGCACTCTATCCGGGATGGATAGTGTCCGAGAGCCTGCTCAGGGGAGATGGAATATTTGAACACTTAAGGAAAAGAATATGAAGATTGTGATTCAAGGTGCAGGCGAAGTCGGCTCACATCTGGCCAAGATGCTCAGCCACGAAGCCAACGAGATTACCGTGATCGACGACAATGCGGAAAGGCTGGCTGCCCTGACAGCCATTGCCGACATCTCGACCATTCTCTCCCCTCCTTCTTCCATCAAGGGAATGAGGGATGCCGACGTACCCCATGCGGACCTGTTCATCTCGGTTGTACCGTTCGTGCCACAGGAAGTGAACATAGTCAGCGCCCTGCTGGCGAAGAATCTCGGCGCAACCAAAGTGACCGCCAGAATCAGCGACAACAACTATCTGGCGACCGAGAACAAGATTCTGTTCAAGCAGATGGGCATCGAGCTCATGTTCTATCCGGAAAGGCTGGCCGCTGACGAGATCTGCGACCTTCTCAAGCATTCCTCCTCGGTAGAATCGATGGATTTCGCAAGGGGCAAGCTCCAGATCGAAGCATTCCGTCTTGAGGAAGACTCCCCTCTGCTGGACATGAAGATTGCCGAATTCGCCGCAATCACTTCAAAGGCCGACCTGCAGTTCCGCGTCATAGCGATCACGAGAGGGTCGAAAACCATCATGCCTAAATTCGACACCAAACTGCTCTACCATGACCTGGTGTTCATAGTGGCCACAAAGGAAGGCATCGCTTTTCTCAGCAAGTTCCTGGGACACAGCACGGTGGAAATCGACAGCGTGATGATTCTGGGAGGTTCCAGAATCGCCGAGCTCACCGCCCTCCAGCTTAGCAGCAAGATCAGCCGTGTCACAATTCTGGAAAAGGACAGGGAAACTGCCATCAAGCTTTCCGGGAAACTGGCGGGAAAGAATGTCCAGGTCGTCATTGGCGACGGAAGGAACACCGACTTTCTTGTCGAGGAGGGAATCAAGGACTATGACGCCTTCGTAGCCCTGACCAAGAATGACGAGGCCAATGTCCTGGCCTGCGTGATGGCCAAGCGGTTCGGTATCAGAAGGACCGTGGCGGAAGTGGAGAACATCGAGTACATACGCCTGGCAGAAGAGATGGGTGTGGACTCTATCATCAACAAGAAACTCATCACCGCAGGCCGTCTGTTCAAGTACACGGTCAGCGGCAAGGCACGCCTGATAAAGTACATGAGCGGAACAGACGCGGAGGTCCTTGAATATATCGTCCCGGAAGGCGCACAGATCACGAAAGCGCCTCTGAAGGATTTCCGGTTCCCTAAAGATGCTGTCATCGGAGGCATCATCAGGGGCAGGGAATCCCTTATCGCAGTCGGAGAGACCTTGATCCAGCCATTCGACAGAGTGGCAGTCTTCGCCCTGCCGGAAGCGGTTAGCGAAGTTGACAAATGCTTCAGGTAAACCTGATCAGATGGAGAGTTCCAGCCATCTGGTCTCCTTCTCATCAAGCAGCGCGGTGACTTCCGAGAACCTGGAAGCCATCCTTCCCAATTGGTCATGGTCGGTGATTCCCCCGTTCATGGCCGTCTCCAGTTCCTCCTTCTCCGAGGTAAGCAGAGCGATGTCCTTTTCGAGCTGTTCAAGTTCCCTCTGCTCCTTGTAGCTCAGTTTCCTCGGTCCGGAAGCCGGTCTGGATGCCGACGGAGAGCCGGGGGCCTGGACCGCCCTTCGCGTGCGTTCCTCCTCCTTCGCCTTTGCCTTGAGGGAGGCTTCATATTCCTTGATGTACTCCCTGTACTGGCTGTAGCTGCCGACAAAATCCTTGACGACACCGTCGCCGCAGAAAATGAAGAGATGGTCCACGAGCCTGTCCAGGAAATGACGGTCATGCGAAACTATGATGAGAGTGCCGTTGAATTCCTTCAGGTACTCCTCCAGGATGTTCAGGGTCACGATGTCCAGATCGTTGGTAGGCTCATCCAGGACCAGCAGATTCGGCTGACGCATCAGGACGGTCAGCAGGTAGAGCCTCCTCTTTTCCCCGCCGGAAAGCTTGCTGATGCGGTTGTTCAGCATGTCATGCGGAAAGAGGAAACGGTTCAGCAGATGAGTGTCGTTCACCGTCTCCAGGACAGTCTGGTCCTCATCGAAATGCATTCCGCTCTGGCGGTAAAGTCCGATGTTCAGAGACTCCCCTCTCTCTATCGATCCGGACACCGTTCCGCCATCGCCCTGAAGTCCCATCAGAAGGTTGATGAAGGTTGTCTTCCCCACCCCGTTCCGTCCGACGATCCCGACTTTCTCGTAACGCTGGAACTTGTAGGTGAAGTCCTTGAGGTAGTACCTGTCGCCATAGCGGAAACTCAGGTCCTTGCAGTCGATGATCTTGGTTCCCAGCCGTGTAGCCTGGCCGAGTTCACCCATGTCCACCTTGCCGGTCCGATAGACCTGGCCGACCCTGTCCTTGAGCTCGTAGAAGGCATTCTTGCGGTACTTCGCCTTTCCGGTACGGGCACAAGGGCTGGCATGCATCCATTCCAGCTCCCTGCGGAAGAGATTCCTGACCCTGTCCGTCTCGGCATTGTAGTTGTCGATTCTCTCCTGCCTCTTTTCCAGGTAGTTCTGGTAGTCGCCCTTGTAGATGTAGACGGCTCCGTGGTCCATCTCCATCACCGTGTTGGCTACACTGTCGAGGAAATACCGGTCATGGGTCACCATCAGCAGGGTGCACCGGGCATGGGAAAGATAGTTCTCGAGGAACTCGATCGCATCTATGTCCAGATGGTTCGTAGGCTCGTCCATGATGTAGAAGTCCGCCTCGCTGGCAAGCATCACGACAATTGCCGTCCTCTTGATCTCGCCTCCCGAAAGAGTCTTCATCTGCCTGTCCCAGTCCGACATCCCGAACGAAGTCAGCAGCTGACGGATACGCAGCTCATATTCAGCGACATGCTCCGGATCCAGGTCCTTTGTCCACTTGCGTGAATCGGAGATGATCTGCTCCCAGACGGTGGCCTCGGGATCATAGGCATATTCCTGTTCGAGGAAAGCTATCCTGATGTCTTTCAGGAAGATGATCTTTCCCCCGGAATCGGAGCTGTCAGTCCCTGCAAGGATGCGGAGCAGACTGGTCTTTCCGGTTCCGTTGGGAGCGATCAGGGCAATCTTGTCGCCCTCGTTGATGTTGAATCCGATGTGCTCGAAAAGGACTTTCGGGCCATAGGACTTGGAGATGTTCTCTATCTGAAGGTATGATGGCATAGGCTTGAATATGCTCTTATTCAGTCAGTTTCACGATCTTGACCGGGCCCATGAGACCCGATGGGGAGAGAGTGATGGTTTCCTTGCGGACTCCTCGGAAATCGTGTATGAGTTCGATATTGGTCGATGTGGTGCCCGGGATCTCAGGATGGAGCTGGTCGCCGGCAACCCGGTTATACCAGGAATTGACCACCTCGACTTCCAGAAGATTTGTGCCTTCCCGGAGTTCATCGGTCACATCGACCCTGAACGGGGCTGTCCAGACTATTCCCTTGTCGACGCCGTTGAGCCTGACCCGCGCGAAGCCCACATCCAGGACTGAGCCCAGTTCGACACAGAAGCGCGCGGAAGGAGTCCCGGTGGAGTCGAAGGTAAATTCTTTCGAATATGCCGCCGTCCCCGAGTAATACCTGACAGAGGCATCGGAGGAGAGGGACCAGTCCTGCAGGCTGTCGAAGACGACGTGGCCCGGGCCACCCTTCGCAGGGTCGAAGTACACATCCCAAGGACCTTCCAGAACCTGGCAGACTGTGACTTCAGGATAATTCGGCCGCACGTCATCGTGCCCTGAGACCTTTTCCTTCCACTCGTCAGCGGTCTTTTCATCCCTATCGAAGGCAATGAATATGCTGCCGCACGGATCGAAACGCAGAGGAACGGTCACAGTCCGGCTTCCGCACTCGAAATCATCGAGCTTTCTGACCGACCCGTCCAGAGGGTTCCAGATTTCCGGCCTGCCTGCAGCCCTGAAGGTGAAGCGCGATTGTATCTCACGGTCGGCCATGTTGCTGATGAACCAGAAGTCCTTTCCCGCAATCCGGTAATGGATGTAGTCAAAGCTTGAGAGGTCGGAATCGGCAGTGAAGTCAGGCGGCAGCTGTTCCGCCCTGAAATATTCATTTGCCGTGATTCCCGTGAAGACTCTGCCCTTGCCGTAATGATGGCACTCTCCTTTGACGGAGCCGTCCCAGATGCGACCGGCAAGGCTGGCGAATCTCTTCGCCGCGCGGGTTCCGCCCTTGAGACTGACACAAGCCTCCGGCTTATCCCCGATCACCGTGGCTCCCTTGCGCAGGAGCCGGGCAACCTTCTCCAGGACAGCCAGCGACAGGACCCGGTGAGAAGGCAGGACCAGGACACGGTACTCCATGCCGGAGCTGGTGACGAGCATTCCACGGTCGTCCACCTCAACACTCAGCAGAGCATTCTCATCGATTGCATCGAAATCGTAGCCCGGAAGGGTCCCTGCGATGTCGGAATGCTTGTAAGGAAGGACATTCGGCACATGGTCACCGTAGTAGTACAGGGCATCCGCGACGAAGCGGCCGTTCTGAACCAGGAACTGAACCCTTGTCAGATACTCCATGAACGGGGTTGATTCAGCCCACCAGGTCAGGCGCGGGTTTATGTGGGTGCCGGCGAAATATTCCTGCCCCGGAAGCCCCATTTCCTTCGGAGAGCAGGTGAAGGTGTGGAAATACACCCTGTTCAGACCGGCGCAGATCTCGTGGTCGAAAGAAGGCTTCTGGGCATGCCAGATAAGGTCGTTCCAATGCGGGCCGATGGTAGTGAAAGACTCTGCGCCTACTATTTTCCTGCCGTAGACATGGGCTGCGGAAGAGGCCTGCTTCAGGAAGAAACGGTCTGCCGTCCTTGGCCTGTGCGGAGAGGGAGCCCAGAACTCGCTCATCATGATGTCGCTGTGAGAATAATTCTTGATTCCGTCCAGAGGACCGGCATGAGGACCGGCGGATTCCGGCAGGATTGCCATGCCGTTGCGGTGGGCGAAGTCAGCAAACCGGCGGTAATGATTGTTGGCGACAGCATCAGCTATCGTCTTGCGGAAGTCGGCGAGGAAGGCATTGCTGGTGCTGATGTCATCCACGACAAAACCGGCAGCGACCGGCAGGTAGGGCAGCAGGTCATACCCCATGTAGTTTCTGAAATATTCCTCGAAACCCTTGCTCCAGTTCATTCCGCCGCACTCCCAGCTGTCAGTTTCCATGTACTTGAGCGTGCGCCCCACATGATGCGCCGCGTCATCCAGAATCGGCTGTACAACCTCGGAAACGTAGAAGTCGAAGGCTTCCGGGTCCATATAGTCCAGCACGAGGCCCTCCCATCCTTTTGAACAGGTAGAGACGACAGCTCCGGTACAAGTGTAGCCCATCCTGAGAACAACCCATTTTCCCTCAGGGCATTTCCACCTCAGCTGGCCATCTTCGGACATATGACCTGAGATGTCCCGGACCTGGGATGAACTGATCACGAAGGCAGGTTTGTCAGCACCTCTGAAGGCTTTCGGGTCGTTGGTCAGCAGGAAACGGCAGTCAGGAGCACTGCCACCCAGCTCGTGGACTCCCATCTTGAGGTCAAGTCCTCTCACCGGCTCATCGGAGATGCGGGCGGAGTCGACAGGAAAAGCCAGCACGGCAATGTCCCTGTAGAAGCCCCGGCGGGAAGGAGGTTGCGGAAGGCTGACACTGACCTCAGTGCCACCTGAAATCTCTGTCCTTGAATATGTCAGCATCTTGGCAGCCTTCTCCGGAGTGATGAACGGACCGCCCAGATTCCAGCCGCTCTGGATGTTGAAGCCTATCTCCAGTCCAAGCCGCTCTGCCTCATCGAGGGCATGTACGAAGAGCTTCCTCCATTCTTCAGACGCGAAAAGAGGCCCTGCAGGAATATCCCGGTTGCCTCTCTGGTTGTGGCCTCCGGCATCGAAGATCATGGCTCCGTGGAAGCCTTTCTCCTTCATTGCCTCAAGGTCGGAGGTAATTGCCTCGCGGGTCACGTTGCCGTTCAGCCACCACCACCAGCAGTCGGTGCCATATTCGGGTGAAGGCTTTATGAAGTTGTCCTCCAGGTCCGCCGTGGAATAATCCTGGTCCGGGATGGTCTGTGAATGGCCGGGGATCAGCAACGCGGCCATCAGGAACAAAGATGCTGCAGTTCTCTTCATAGTTCCGGGATAAAGAGATGACCTCCCAAGCCTCTTGGACTTCGGAGGTCATCCGATGATTATTCAGTTGGAATGCAAGATACTAGACATCGAGGAGGTTCTTGTAGCCTTCACGGTAGTCATAGTGCTTGAGGGCATTGGCTTCATCATCGTGCATGAACTTCTGGACGATAGGATTCCAGACAAGCGGGCGTCCGAGTTCACCGGCAATGATACCGATGTTGCACATGTTGCATGATGAATGGCCGACCTCGACAGGGACATTAGGATCGATACGGGACTTGACCGACTCTATGAACACGCGGTGATGGCCTGCACGAGCCTCGAAAGGAACCGAATTGTCGGTCACCTTCATCTCGAACTTAGGATCCGAGGCATAGAGGTTGCCGCGATGTACTGCAATCCAGCCCTCATCACCGTAGATCTTGACTCCCTGACCCTTGTCATCGAAAGTGGTTTCCTCGACAACTACGCCATTGTCATATTTGTAGGTCAGGTTCTTGTAGAAGCTGTATCCCGGAGGAATGACCTCGGTAGGGCCGCTGCCGTCCTTTCCGAGAGCCCACTGGACGATGTCGAACATGTGTGCGCCCCAGTCGGTCATGTAGCCGCCGCCGGTCTTCTTGTACCAGCGCCATGCGCCCCAGCAGTTCTCGTTGCCGTTCTCATTGAGGAGAGGATCGATGTCCGGATAGTAGTAGACATAGTCGCTTTCGGCAAGAGGACCGAGCCATCTCTCCCAATCAAGTCCTGCAGGAACAGCTTCCTTCTGACGCGGGCACTTGACAGGGAATGGCTGTCCGTCCCAACGGCCGACGAAAAGCTCGACCTTGCGGATCTGTCCGAGTTCGCCTTCGCGGGCCATGTTGGCTGCGTGGATGAACTCCTCGCTCGATCTCTGCTGGCTTCCGACCTGAAGGATGCGGTTGTACTTGCGAACTGCCTTTACAAGCTGCTGTCCCTCGTAGATGGTGAGGGTCATAGGCTTCTCGAGATAGACATCCTTTCCGGCCTTGCAGGCTGCAATGGCGATGGCAGCATGCCAGTGGTCAGGAGTGGCGATGACGACAGCATCGATGTCCTCGCGGGCAAGAAGATCGTTGTAATCGACATACATGGCAGGAGCGGCCTTCTTAAGACCTTTCTCCTGATAGTACTTGGTAACGATGTTCTCGAAACGGTCGCGTTTGATGTCATAGACATCGCAACCGGCAACTACCAGCACATCTTCCATGTTGATGAAACTGCTGAGAAGGTAGTTGGCCTGCTGACCAAGTCCGATGAAACCGAGTCTGATCTTGTCGTTGGCTGCGGTCTTTTTCTTTGGTGTTGCCGCCATCATTGCAGAAGGAGCTACCATTGTGCCGGCAAGTCCGAGAGCAGAGGCTTTGAGGAAATCACGTCTTTCCATAAAAAATAAAGAAATTTATTGGTTATGAGTATATTCAGTTCCTATCAGCAAGCCCTTCCCGTCTGCTGTCCATACGATACGGGGACAGGGATGCATACGGATTGTAATATTAGAAAATATTCAGCAATAATCCAACATCCACGCACACCTTCCGATGGATAATGCAGTTCATCCCGGGGAACACTGCGCGCCGGACGGAAGAATGCCGCGCCGGCCTCATGGCGGGTCCGCTATCCGAACAGGCTGACGTTGGAGAATTCCGGACGGAGCTCCCCGGCCTCGATCCTGTGAACGATCTCGACCACCTTGTCGCCGCAAGGTGTCGGGACACCGACCTTGCGCCCCTGAGCAGACACCACGCCGTTGATGGAATCCACCTCTGTCATCTTCCCCTTTTCAAGGTCCTGCAGCATGCTGGCCTTGAGAAGAGCATGCTTTCTGATGGCAATCGGGATAAGGAAGAAGGAAATTGCCTTCTTCAGAGGATTATGGTAATCCAGAAGTCTGACGACATCCTTGCCCTGGATCGGTTCTATGCGTATTCCTGAAGCAGCGCAGACATCTATGCATTCCTTGATGAGAGCCTGGACCACACGGCGCGAACGCTTGTCGGCAGCCACTTCCCCGAAGGTACAGCCCAGGCAGGCGCTCATGCCGGAAAAGGCCGCATTCACCAGCAGCTTGCTCCATCTGACCCCGATGAAATTATCTTCCACCTCGACCGGTCCCATCAGTTCGAGAAGAGCCCTGACATCGTCGAAATGGTTGGCCTTGACGCCGGAGATGGTACCCATCGAGAATGTCAGGCTGTCGGGTGAACTGGTGAGGGAGCACTCCCCTCCATCCTTCATCGTGGCACCCCAGGCAACCGCGCAACCGATGGTCCTCGGTTCCCCGACAATCTCACTCACCTGGATTTCGGGAAGTCCGTTCTGCATAGTGACAAGCACCCCGTCTTCAGCAAGATAGTCTTTCAGGAAATTGACGACCCCGGCATTGAACTGTTGCTTGGTCATCAGGAATATGATGTCATACAGCCCGCTCATATCCTCAGGAGTGAGGGCTGTGACCTTCTGGGTAAAGTTGACCGTGCCGGTAATCCTTGCCCCATGGCTCCGCAGAGCCTCGACATGAGCCTTGTTCCTGTTTATCAAATCGACATGCTGTCCATTCTTCTCCATAAAGGCTCCAAGGACAGTTCCCAGGGACCCGGCTCCATAAATTGCAATCCGCATCCGCATATTCAAAATAAGTCTGAGTAAACAAATATAAAGAAAATATGCATATCTTTGTTATAATTAAGGTTCTATATGCCCAGAAAAGTCCAATATACGAAAGAGCAGATCGTCCAGGTGGCCATAGACATCATCCGCAAGGATGGTACCTCTGCCCTGTCGTCCCGCAGCATAAGCAAGGCATTGGGCTGTTCGATAAGCCCGATCTTCAGGACTTATTCCTCGATGGAAGAGCTGATGGATGACGTACGCAAAAAAGCCGAGAAGATCTTCATCGACTATGTCTCCGATGTCTACGACTACACACCGGCTTTCAAGGAGTTCGGGATGAGGCTCATCCGCTTCTCGAAGATGGAGCCGAACCTGTTCTTTTTCATGTTTCTGGACATGGGCAGCAAGAACGATTCGGTGGATGAGATCGCAAGGAAATGCCTGCACCAGATCATTGTGGCCTACGGCATAACCATGGATCAGGCTGAATATCTGTATTCGCAGACCTGGCCTTTCGTCCTGGGTCTTGCGCAGCTCTGCAACAAGAACCCCGGCATATTCACGAAAGAATACGTTTCCCTCTCTCTGTCGATGCAGTTTGCCGCCCTCCTGACGCTCATCAAATCCGGAGGAGAGGTCCTCAACATCGAACCGCGCCTTATCCCTGAGGGGGAAAGGGTATTCCTGCGCAGATGGCACGATTCGGATACCGACGAGCTGTTCGCCCTTGCCAGCGATCCCGACGTGGGTCCGCGCGCCGGCTGGAAGCCGCACACCAGCATAGAGGAGAGCTCCGAGATAATCCGGAGATACCTGTCGACCCCCGGCACATTTGCCATTGTCCTGAAAGAGACAGGAGCGATTGTCGGCTGCATCGGCTATCACATCGCCGCGAACAGCAACATCCCGATTGCACCGGACGAGAACGAAGTCGGCTATTGGATAGCGAAACCGTACTGGAACCGAGGTCTTTGCACCGAAGCCCTCGGGCTGCTTATCGAGCATTGCAAAAGGCTGAAAATGTTCAGGAATATGTACGGAACGCATTTCCTGGACAATCCGGCATCCGGCCGTGTAATGGAAAAATGCGGCTTCACGGACACGGGAGTCCGCCGCAACTGCCCATCCCTGGCCATAGGCTCTGACAAGGAGGTCAGAGTCATGAAGCTGGAAATCAGCAGTGCGGAGAATTCTCCGACACTCTCTGAATCGTCAAGCTGACCCCGGACAGTCTCAGCCTGCAGAAAGGCAGCCTTGTTCTGGAGTATTTCAGGTCAATTGAAGACTGCGGTTTCTCAGCGAATCCCGGCACCGTCTTGAAAGGCAGAATCACATTCGGTCCGGAAGTGCGCAAGTTCCGCCCGGACAACGAAGACAAGGATTATTGGGTCATCGACAAGTCAGGCTACCTTCAGGAGAGATACAATGAGTCAGGCGCGGCCGAGTGGTCTGCCGACGCAGAGCTCGAAGTCAGGCAGACCGACAGCTCTGCTTCCGAATTCGGCAGCGAATATGCCGGGACGCTCCAGGTCCTCAGAATCATCAGCTGCGGCGATTGACGTTCCGGGCTTGGCCCCGATCAAGACAAGCGGCTTTCCTATTGTTTCCCCAAGATGCGGCTCACCGCAGAGAGAATCGGTTCCGTGGAGACATCCGACCCCACAGCCTCATTCATCCATGCATTCGGCGTCAGTCTTCCCAGACACCAGATCCTGTCGATCTCCGAAGCAATGTCATCCGGATCGGGAAGCCTGGAAAGGAACTCCTCGATCTGATACTCCACAATGTGGCCATAAGGATAGTTCGGAAGGTACATCGGCGAATTGACCATGTGTGAATACACCGCCAGGATCGGCGAATCAGGGCAGCCCAGAACCGGCTCGTAGTAGGTGTTCCATACCTCGCGGGCGATTCTCAGGCAATTGTCCCTGAGTTCGGCGGCAGTGGCCTTCGGATGCTCGTAGAGCCAGCGCCAGGTGTACATGTCCACAAGAGAAACGCCCATGATTTCATACATTCCCCAGAATATGTCCAGAGTGGTGTTGTCGTCGACCTGGCTGTCAAAACCGAGAAGCTTGAGGTCACGCTTCTGGAATATGAAGGCAAGGGTTTCGGTGAAGGCTGTGTTCGGCACACCCGCGAGAGCATAGTAGTCGATGTCGTAGGTGTCCAGAGTCTGCTCGACATTGTGTCCGAACTCGTGCACGGCGATGTTGTAGCCCTTGTAGTCCATTCCGTCCGCTCCGATCCTGGTACGGAGGAAGGAATTGTAGCCTCGGCCCATCGTGCCCCAGGCATGGCCGGACCCCCGGGCTCCTTCGACCGTGATCTTGTCGGCGATATATTCAGCCCTGTCCTTGTCGAAACCCAGCTGCTGAAGCATCTGCGGCATCCCTTTTTCGAAAGCCTCCGGAGAAGGATACCTTTTTCTGGTGATTGCCGAAAGGCTTTCCTCCGAAATCGAAGCGCGGCTCTTGAACCCGTCATACCAGATGTCGAAAGGACGGAGTTCGCGTCCGAGCCTCTCCCGGATGACAGAGGCCACCATCTTCACCTGCGGCGAGGAAATCAGGTCCACGAACAATTTCTCGATTTCCTCCGCGGAGACCTCCATCCCACCTTCGAAGTTTCTCTGGATGCCTGTAGGCATGCCCGGATGGAAAGGGTCAGCCAGCAGTTCGGCATGGAAGGAGTCAAGAATACGCTGATACCTCCTCTCCCCCTCAGGCTCGGCATCGACAGGGGCGCCATCTTTCCAGACCTTGTTGGAATATGGGGCCCAGTCATATTCGGGATTATTTATAACAACCTCAGGAATCTCCTGAGTGACAATGCGTTCGAAGATTTTGTAAATCATCTCCTGCTTCTCCGGGGCATCCGGCAGATCGGCGTAATTGGACTTGATTTCATCCCTGAGATTCCAATGCGACAGCAGACACATGTCCTCCGGGAAAAGCCTCCTTCCGTCCTCTGTCAGCACATGGCCCATCATGATGTTGTACGAAGCGATGTAGTTCTCGGCATCGGCATAGGCCTTCGACGCGACCTTGCTCACCTCGGAAGGCACGCGGGAGGTATAGAGGTCTCCCATCCTTGAATATGCCCATTCCAGACGGCTCCAGTCCTTGCCCAGGCTGTTCTTCTCCTCAAGGGTGAAGAACGGGAAATTCAGCGCGGTGATGAAGGCTATCCGGTTCTGGAACATGTCATCGCTGAGGTGCGAGTACGGACTGTATTCACTGAATATGTAGTCTACCGTCCCGGGCTGCGGTCCGGCCAGGACGGTCGGCTTCTGGAGATCGACCATCAACTGGTTGCAGGCTCCCTGGATGGTCTCGTTGGCCTTCGACAGCTTCATGAAAAGTTCGAACTTCTGCTCCGGATCGGCCACATAGTTCGTGGTCACGAAACTGGCGAACTCCTCCTCGGTCCCGTCTTCATCCCTCCACAGGGAGGCGCACTGGCGTATTCCCTTCTCCATAAGGGCGGGGTCAGGAGAAGAAATCTCCGAGACGAGGGTGGTGATTGTCTTTTCGCCGACCGGGGAAACGCCGGCCGCATCACGGGTTTTTCCGCCATCGGTCCCGCAGGACACTGCACAAAGCGCGGCAAGGATGTCTATGACTCCCTTTTTCATCATTCTGTTCATGTTTCAGTCTGAATTGTCATCAATTCTCCAAAGATTCATTTTTTACGGTGCGGACAGGAGGCTATCGTACGCTTGACCGTCTCATAGTAGAAATACGGGTCGTCCACGGTCTCGGGATTGGCGTGATGCTTCACCCGGGTGCTCTCGCTGCAATCCGCGATTCCCCAGAAGATTGCATCGCAGGTGTCATCATAGGAACCCACTACGGCATATTCAGTGGCGCCCATGACCCACTCCATACGTTCCTGCCAGGCCTTCGCGCCGATTCTCTCCCACTGGTCCGGGCCGACCCCGGAGTTCGGACTGACAAAGCGGACCTTTCCGTCACTGCTGGATGAATAGTTCCTGTAGCCCCATCCGTCGGTCTCCACCGGCAGAATGGGATCATTGACCTGTGTCGTGCCGATTCTGAATTTTGCCAGATTGTCCTTCTCCTCATCAGGAGTCTGATCCCAGAGGCGGCGGAACTCCCAGCCGGGATAGAACATGACAAGCATGGGACGGTCGTCCCCGAAGCCATACTTGCGATAGACCGGCAGATCGGCCCATCTGTCAAGCACGATTCCGGCAATCCTGTTCCAGTATTTGAAAGTCCACGCGGCCGGATTGCCCAGGAAGAGGAAGAATTGCATATCCATCTCCCGGCAGACCTGAACTATGTTGTCGAGCATCGGGCTGAAAGTGTTCCAGAGCAGTGGCTCGCCCGGAACGTCACCGAGATTCCACATGCTTGGATTCGTGAAATCGACGCTGACCACATTGATTCCGGCATCCTTGATTTTCCGGAATATGTCGCGTACCTGGCCGATGTCCGAATAGTCGTGGTCAGGCTTCCATTCACCGTTCACGAGAAACCTCGTGCCCGCCCCGTTGGAACGGCAGCAGACCATGATGTGCGTCACCGGTACGGGAGCCGGAGCGGCCTTGCGGGCGCGGGCGGATGCGGCACACAGATTGGCAGGTTCGCGGGTGAAGGTGGTTGCCGCCTCTGCAGCTGCGCTGACCGGACAGGCCTTGAAAGGCCCAGAAGGTTTTCCGGCGAGGAGATCAGTGCCGGTCGACAGAAAAAGGAGGACTGCAGCGATCAGCGCAGTCTTGGAAAGGATATGGTGTCTCTTCATAGCAGAAGGGTTTTTGCATCTCATCATATTCGTAAAGATAAGGTTTTTCAGCGGAATTCTGGCTATCTTTGCCTCAGAACACATTTGCTGACCATGGAATACCTTTCAAAGGAACGCTACGACGAGATCGTGGCAGAACTCAAGAACCTGATAGAAGTCGAATATCCAAGAATCAAGGACGAACTCTCGGAGGCGCGCGCCCAGGGTGACCTGAGCGAGAATTTTGAATATCGCGCGGCACGAAGAGCCCAGGGCAAGGCCATCAGCCGCATCCGTTTCCTGCAGAAGGTTCTGGAGCACTCAAGGGTCATCGACAAGGAAGCCCTGCCGAAGGACAGGATTTCCCTCCTCAGCAAGGTGGAGTTCACAAATCTCTCCAACGGCACAAAGATGGCGTTCACGATTGTGAGCCATCACGAGATGAATCTCGAACAGGGCAAGCTGTCCTGCAACTCTCCCATCGGCAAGGCATTGATGGGCCACAAGGAAGGTGAAGAAGTCGATGTGGCAGCCCCGGCCGGCACCTTCCGGATCAGAATCGACAAAGTCACGTTCTGATGTCAGCTCCGGCGGGAGATGACGGATCCGCTGGCCTGGTGGGTTGCGAGGACAAGGACTTCGGCAATCTGAACGTGAGCAGGAGCGCTCGCAGCGTAGAAGACCACATCGGCGATATCGGCGCCGGTAAGAGGCTTGATTCCCTTGTAGACATTGCTGGCACGGTCCTCGTCACCGTGGAAGCGGACGCGGCTGAACTCGGTCTCGACCAGACCCGGTTTGATGTTGGTCACCCGCACCGGCGTGTCGGCCAGATCGATCCGCAGGCCATCGGTCAACGCCTTCACGGCAGCCTTGGTGGCGCAATAGACATTTCCGCCAGCGTAGGCTGCATCTCCGGCGACACTTCCGATGTTGATCACATGGCCCCTGGCGCGTTCCACCATGCCCGGAACGACCAGGCGCGTCATTGTGAGAAGCCCCTTGATGTTGGTGTCGATCATGGTGTTCCAGTCATCAGGGCAACCTTCATATTCCTTTTCCAGCCCTAGTGCCAGGCCGGCATTGTTGACGAGAACATCGACCTGCTTCCACCTGTCATCCAGCGAGGCCAGGGCATTCTTTGCCGCTTCAGCGTCCCGGACGTCGAACTGAAGGGTTTTCACAGCCGCTCCCAGGGTTTCGAGTTCCTTCTTAAGTGCCTCGAGCCGCTCGGCACGCCGACCGGTCACAATCACATCATAGCCGCCGCGGGCAAACACCCTGGCGCAAGCTTCACCGATTCCGCTCGTGGCACCGGTAACCAGAACTATCTTCTTCATATTCAAGAATTTAAGATTCAACATTTACTCAAGTTTCGAAAGTCCAAAAATATCTGTCATTTAAAAATACGCGCATCTGCGAAACTCAAGAACAATTATTGGACATATCCACCCGAAGGGACTCAGGGCTTGGAGGTCGCGGGCTTCATCGAATATACCGAGTTACGAAGCAGGGCACCGAAGTCTTCGAGGGTCGAGCAGGCAGCCTGGGCCTCGGGACTGATCGGAGCACCGATTCCGACCCGGACCTGACGGCCGGTCTTGTTCAGCACTTCTCGTGGCAGCCTCAAAACACGTATCCTCCAGTCAATCAGACCCAGAAGATAGTAAAAGTCGGAATTCCGGTCAAAGAAGCGCACCGGGACGACCGGCAGTTCAACCTTACGGATGAAGCGCAGAATAGGCTCCTGCCACTCACGGTCACGGATGCATCTGTCCTTAAGGCTCAGGTCGGAGACTGCTCCGGCGGGGAACAAGCCCAGAGGATGGCCATCACGCACATGCCTGAGCGCCTCCCGTATGCCCGACATTGTCTGCTGATCGGGGGCTTTCCTATCTGCAAGAGTCGGAGTCACCTTGATGAAGGACGGTTCCAGAGCCTTGACCCTTCCCAGCACCTTGTTGACCATAATCTTGAAGTCAGGTCTGAGATGCCCGAATATGTCGACCAGGGCCAGACCGTCAATGCTGCCATAAGGGTGGTTGCTGACAGTGATGAAGGGGCCTTCCGGAAGAAGCCCGAGGCCAGGTCCCTCAACCGAATAGCGGACTCCGAATTCTTCGAGGATATGCGACGCGAACTCAGGCCCTTCGTAGCAGTCATTCCGGTCATAGCCTTCCTGTATGCGGCTTATGCCCAGAGCCTTGAATATGCCTCTGGCCAGTCCGTGCCCAGCCTTTCCCCTGAACAGCGGAGAGACCTGCTCAAGTTCTTCTATTTTGAACAATTCCATTCCGTCTTATTATTTTCCGACCCGCTTTTCATCATACTTTTCCGTCCTTCCTGTCATCCGTCCCGTCCTCTTTGTGGGCATTCTGACTCCTGCCGTCCTCATTCCCTGCAGGCTGCGGACCCATTCCCGGCTTAGGCATCGGGTCGCGTTTGGCATATTCATGTGCATCCACGATGACTGTCACGAGATAGATCAAAGCCAGGATGGCAATGATTGCCCAGATGACGACAGTCGGAATCACCGTGTCGCAGATGTTGTCCCACATGAAGAACAGGAAGGCGTTGATGGCAATGACGATTATCCTGAACTCGGTAGGTCCGAGCTTGGCATAAGTCAGTCTGAATTCGGACTTGAGGTGGGCATTGATGCTGACATTAAGAGAGAGCATCAGATAGAGGGCAAAAGCGACCAGCGTCAATTTGAGATCGAAAAAAGGCGAAAGGCCCGCGCCCACGAACATGAATAGTTCGTTGATTGCATCCATCGTGTGGTCAAGGTAATAGCCATAGACCGGCCTCTGCTGTTTCCTGACCCTGGCAAGCGTTCCATCCAGCGAATCGCCATACCAGTTGATGAGAAAACCGAGGCTGGAAAGCCAGAGAAAGGCAATGTTGTAATTCGACAGATAGTAGCCGGCACCGATCACGATTGCGCCGAATGTTCCGATAAAAGTCAAAATGTCAGATGTCATCCATTTTGGCTGACGTTCTGCCAGCCAAACAAGAGCCTTCTTTTCCAAGGCGTTCAATATGGATGTCTGAATCCTGTTAGATTGTCTGTGTTCCATACCGATAACTATTAGGACTTCAAATAAATACAAGTTTTGCAAGTTGCAGGGGCCTGCCCTCGGTGGACTTTGCGCCATACGCGAACTATCGCTCCCGTCACGGGAATTTTCCACTGAGAGATATGCGTGTAGATATCGCAAATTTCATACAAATCGCGACCCGGGCAGACAGAATATTTTAAAAATTGAAGTGCAGTATACAATGTCCGACACAATTCTCCGCAGGCGCTGAACCTGCGGTCGCGCTGGCGTCAGTACTTGTGGTATGGTTCGGACATGACGTGGAGAGTCTTTGGAATCCAGACTCTGTAGCGACCGGTCTTGTCCCAGTCATTGCCGGCGGAAGCGAAGTCGCAGAAGTGGATCAGGCGGACGGCGCTGTCAGCCGGGTCTTCCAGATTGGCTCCCACGACCATCGGGACCTGGAGGTCCAGCCAGCAGAAACTGCCGGTGGCCTCAACTGGACGGGCGTCGATGATGCCTTGGGCATCGGCCTGGATCACAGCGGACTCATCGACATAGCCGTCGGAGAAACGGCTGTCACGGGCAAAGACGATCGGACCGCGGACCACAGCCTGCATTCCGTTCAGTGTCTCCAGACGGGTGTCGATACGCATCGAGACTTCGACGACATCTCCAGCCTTCCATTTGCGGCTGACCCTGAGATATCCCTTCCCGGAACAGCTGTCTTCACATGTACAAGCCACCGGTTCACCATTGACCGAGACAGAGAAGGAGTCCGATGCGAAGGATGGAATACGGAGGGCGAGGGTGAAGACGGATGGCTTCTTCGGGGAGATGGTCAGGGCGGCGTAGCCGTCGACCGGATAGTTGGTCGACATATTCATCGAGACAGGGATGCCGCCGAGGTTGAAGGAAGTCTCCGAAGGAAGGTAAAGGTTGACGAACACCGAGTCGGCATCGACTGTCGTTGCGACCTTGGGGATGAGGCCGAAACCTCTTGGACCGTTGGCATTGCAGCAGTTGATGTGCAGGCCGCACTGCTCCTCACCTGCGAATCTGTGGCCTTCGAGAGGGCTGTATTTCGAGATCTGGGAGCCGTCCCCCTTGAGGGATGCCATCAGGGCATTGTACATAGTCTTCTCGAACTGTCCGGCATAGGCGGCATCGTGGGTCTTGTCCAGCAGACGGGCGCAGAACTGCATCCAGGTAAAGGTCACACAGGTTTCCATCATGTGGTAGGTCGGGATTGTCTGGCGTTCCTTACCCATGTACCAGCACTCGAAAGCGGCTCCTGAACCTGCTATGTTGATCTCGTCGCGGATTATGCTCGCGGCGGTCTTCTGCGCTGCCTGGAGGTACACTGGATTGCCGGTCACGGATCCCAGTTCTACGAGACCCTCATAGCAGGACATCATCTCGTAGGCTTTCATTCCATTCTCGAAGGACCACCATTTCGAAGGGAAATCGGAGCGGCGGGATACAGGGACATCTTCAAGGGCCTTGGAGATCAGACGGGAAGATCCTTCCTGCTCGATGCCTTCAGCGATAGCCAGGGCAAAATCAAGGTACTTTTTGCTGCCGGTTTCACGATAGAGCCAGACCACCGGCTCAAGGACCGAGCAGCTGGCCATACCGAAATAGTTGCCGGTCATCGTGATGTCGACATCCCTTCTGTCCAGTTCTCCGATGAGGCAGTCGACCGACTTGGACGCAGCGTCCAGAAAGCGCCGGTCACCGCACAGGTCATAGTATTTGAGCAGAGAGAGAGCAGTGTATTTCCGACCCCAGATGTCCCAGTTGGTAAGTCTGGCCTCAGGGGTGTAATTGCCGATGTAGCCGTCTTCCATCTGGGTTTTGACGAGTTCTTCCGCCGCATGGCTGATTTTGGCGAGCAGAGCAGGGTCACCGGAATATTCATAAAGGTCGATGGCGCCAAGCAGCCATTTGCCGACAAACTCCGTCTGCCAGGATTTCGTGTCTTCCTTATGACGGAACGGATCCACTATCTCTTCGCAGTCCTGGGTCAGGACCCTTCCGTCCATACATACGTCGATTCTTTCTCCGACAAAACCTCCGATCCGGGTCTTGACGCCGCTGTCCACAGGTACGGAGGCGTGCGGCATGGATGAATTGTCTCCCGGGACGGCAGCGGAAGACGCGAGCGGAAGGAGTACGATTGATAGCAAAGCAAGAGTTTTCTTCATGATTGTCAGTGTCTTTAATGAATATGCAGGAGATATCCAATTACGGAATATTCTTGTAAATATACTGATTCCCGAGTACTTTCTCAAATGAAAACGAGTATCTTTGCAAGAATACATTTGAATATACCGAAAAAACTCGCTGCAACCACATGGCTTCAGAAAAGATTGAACGCACGCTCGCGTGGCTTGATGCCCACGGCATTGAATATCAGGTACACTATCATCCTCCTCTTTTCACCATCGAGGAAGCCCTTGCTTACTGGAAAGACATCGATTCGACCCACTGCAAGAACCTCTTCATGAGAAACCACAAAGGCAACCGCCACTATCTGGTCAGCTTCGAATGCCATAAGAACCTTGACATCCACAGCCTCGAGCACATGCTGCATCAGGGCAAACTGAGTTTTGCCAGTCCGGAGAGGATGGACCGCTGCCTTGGCGTCTGCCCGGGGTCGGTCTGCGCCTTCGGACTGATCAACGACATCGGAATCGAAGCCACAGCCGACCCGAAGGAGCTGTTCGATAACGGTCACAGGGTCAAGTACTTCCTTGATTCCGACCTTCGCGATGCCCGGAAAATCAGTTTCCACCCATGCGACAACACTGCCAGCGTGGTGGTCTCCAATGAGATGTTCATGAAATTCCTTTCGATCTGGGGCGGTGAATACGAATGGCTGGACATCCCCGGCCAGAGTGACCGGTAATGACAGCGGAGGTCGACTTGTTGTTTTATTGATTTGAGATTTCGGAAATGAGCGGATTCGACATTTTTCTTCTGGCCATGGCGATTGCGGCCGTGCCAGTGTTCATAGCCCTCTTCTTCATCGATGCAGGCTATGGAAAGTTCTACAACCGTAAATGGGGTCCCTGCGTGAACAACACCCTGGGATGGATCCTGATGGAGTCACCGGTGTTCTTCGCGATGCTGGGCCTCTGGTGGTTCTCCGGCAGACGGGACGACATTGTCAGACTGACATTCTTCCTGCTGTTCGAGATACACTACTTCCAGCGCTCCTTCATATTCCCTGCCCTCATCCGCGGCAAGGGGAAAATGCCGCTGTCAATCATCCTGATGGCGGTGACATTCAACCTCCTCAACGCTGTGATGCAGGGCGGCTGGATCTTCTATGTATCCGATCCCGAGTATTACGGCACAGGATGGCTCACAAGCCCACAGTTCATCATCGGAGCCATCATATTCTTTGGCGGGATGTTCATCAACATCCAGTCGGATTCGATAATCAGGGGGCTCAGAAAGCCTGGTGACACGAAGCATTATCTTCCGGACAAAGGGCTTTACCGCTACGTCTCCAGCGCCAACTATTTCGGGGAATTCGTCGAATGGTGCGGCTTCGCCCTGATGACATGGTCGTGGGCAGGAGTGATTTTTGCTGTATGGACTTTTGCCAACCTCGCTCCGAGGGCTGCCAGGATCCACGACAGGTACGCTGTCGAGTTTGCAGGAGAGTTCGACGGGAAGAAAATCAGAAGGATGATTCCATTCATCTGGTAAATGGGAGGCAACAGAAAGACATCAAAAATAGAAAACAAGAATATGTCGATAGAATCTCCGATTTTCACACCGGTGACGATAGGCCCGGTGACCTTGCGCAACAGGGTAATACGCTCGGCGGCGTTCGAGAACATGGCTTATGGCAACAGTCCTTCCCAGGACCTGTACGACTACCACGTCGCAGTGGCTCGCGGAGGGGTCGGAATGACCACCCTGGCCTATGCCGCAGTAGACAGGTCCGGACTCTCCTTTGACGGTCAGCTCTGGATGAGAAAGGAAATCGTGCCGGATCTCAGAAGAATCACAGATGCCATCCATGCCGAAGGCGCAAAGGCGTCGATCCAGCTCGGCCATTGCGGCAACATGACCCACAGGTCCACCTGCGGGTGCATGCCTGTAGGAGCCAGCGGCGGTTTCAACATGTACTCTCCCACTTTTGTCAGAAGCCTGAAAATCAACGAGATCCACGATCTGGTCAAAGCCTTCGGCAATGCTGTCAACCTCGCCAGGGAAGCCGGTTTCGACTGCGTGGAGATACATGCGGGACATGGCTACCTGATCAGCCAGTTCCTCTCCCCTTACACCAACCACCGCCATGACGAGTTCGGCGGGTCGCTCGAGAACAGGATGCGCTTCATGCGCATGGTCATCAGCGAGGTGATGAAGGCTGCCGGCGACGATCTCGGAGTGATTGTCAAGATGAACATGCACGACGGTTTCAAGAAAGGCATGCAAAGGGCCGAGTGCCTCGAGGTGGCCAAGGAACTGGAGCGCCTCGGAGTCCACGCGATCGTGCTCTCAGCAGGCTTCGTGAGCAAGGCTCCGATGGAGGTGATGCGCGGCGCGATGCCCCTCAAGACTCTCGCCCACTACATGGACATGAAGAAGTTCTGGTGGCTGAAAGCGGCCCTGCTCACTATCGGAAGGCTTCTGATTCCGACAGTACCGTACAGGGAAGGTTATTTCCTGGAAGACGCCATGCAGTTCCGTCAGGTGCTGAAACTGCCTCTCATCTATGTCGGAGGCCTCATCTCGAAGGACAAGATGGAAGAAGTCCTCGCTGCCGGTTTCCAGGGTCTCCAGGTGGCAAGGGCGCTTGTGCATGACACCGATTTCGTCAACAAGCTCCATTCCGGTGAGATCACCTGCAGCGGCTGCAAGCATTCGAACTACTGCATAGGAAGGATGTACACCCTTGAGATGCGTTGCCATCATTGTGTCGAGAATATGCCGGCATCCCTCAGGAAGGAAATCGAAAAGGCGGAGGCGGAATCATGATGGCATTGGTGACCGGAGGCAGTTCCGGTATCGGACTTGAATTCTCGCGCCAGCTGGCCGAAAAAGGCTACGACCTCATCATAGTGAGCAACAGCCGTGAGCAGCTGGACGCTGTCTGCGCTCCGATAGCAGAAGAGTACGGGGTCAGGGTCATCCCGCGACTGCAGAATCTCGCGACCGGGAATGCCGCGGAAGAGCTGATGGAATGGTGTGACAGCCAGTCGGTTCTGCCCGACATTCTGATCAACAATGCAGGGATGTTCTATTTCAAGGAACTGAGCCCCGAGCTGATGGGAAAGGCCGAGGTGATGATCGGGCTCCATGTCACGACTCCCACCAAGATGTGCATCCTGTTCGGCGACAGGATGAAGCAGAGAGGCAGCGGACGGATCCTGCTGGTAGCCTCCATGGCGGCACGCATTCCGGCGCCTGGCATCCAGGTGTATTCAGCGACAAAGGCCTATCTGCGAAGTTTCGGGGAATCGCTCTCTTTCGAACTCAAGCCCTATGGTGTCACAGTCACCACCCTGTGCCCGGCGGCAGTCGCCACTCCGCTCTACGGGCTGAAGAAGGGGCTCCTGAATTTCGGCGTTGCAATCCGCGTTATCCACACTCCCCAATGGCTTGTCAGAAAAGCCCTTAAGGGACTGTTCCGCGGAAGAAGGCTGATGAAACCGTCGATCATGAATGCCTACCTCCCGCCAATGATAAAGATGCTTCCGTCAAATCTGGAACAGAAGATATGGGACAGAATAAAAGTCAAGCTGTAGAAGTACCATCCGGCTGGTTCATCGTGACCGGCGCCAACGGAAGCATAGGCAGCGAAGTGGTGAAAGGCCTTGCAGCGCGGGGATATTCAGTCATCATGGCCTGCCGCAATGCAGGGAAAGGGCGCGCGGCGGCGGCCAAGGTACTTGATGAATATCCTGACGCAAACTTGCGCGTCTCCGTGCTCGACGTCACTTCCGGCGAGAGCATCAGGGCCTTTGTCTCAGGTCTCGAGGGAGAACGGATCAGCGGGATTCTCAACAATGCCGGGGCGAAATTTCCCGAGTTCGGTCTCACCGCCGAAGGCGTCGAAAGGACTTTCGCCATCAACTATTTCGGGCCCAAAGCCTTGACCGAAGCCCTCCTGCCGCATCTGGAGAGCGGTTCCGCGGTTGTGAACACCATTTCGCTGACAGCTTTCCTGTCCAGACTCTCGGAAAAGGATTTCCGCCCGGACAGAAGCCGTTTCGGGCAACTGCGCACCTACGGCAAGTCCAAACTGGCCATGCTCCAGTACACCCGCGAGCTGGCAGCCCGTCGCCCGGACCTGCGCATCAATGCCACGGACCCCGGGATTGTCGACAGCAACATGATCACCATGGGCCGCTGGTTCGACCCCCTTGCCGACCTGCTGTTCCGTCCCATCTGCAAGACACCCTCCCAGGGTGCGATTCCGGCAATCAATGCCATCACATCTCCCGCCACCGCCCGCTACTTTTCCGGCAGAGGATCACGCAGACTATAGGTGCGGTGTGACCGGTTTCAGGCACAAATCCTCCGGAACTTTCCCCGGAGACCGGGCTCTGCCCGGAGAGGAACGGATGATGTCCAAAGGTCAGTTTTTCAGGATATGATGCGTTTTTTTCTTGGAGGATTGCTAAATTTGCAGCCGGACAATGCGCGCCATTGCATCAACGGAAACAATTTAATCTCAATGAATATGATCAAAGTCAATCTCGGAGGCTGCAGCTCCTTTGTAAAAGATGCAGATTACAGCAAATATGTCGGAAAGGCCCTCGACGCTTTCGACGTTCTTCAGAACGAAAGCGGAGCCGGCAATGACTTCCTCGGATGGAAGACCCTGCCGGTAGATGTCACCGAGGACATCATCTCAGGCTGCGAGGCAGTCCGCGATTCATGGAAGGCAAAGGGCATCAACCTTGTCATCGTCATCGGTATCGGAGGCTCATATCTTGGCGCAAAGTGTGCCTTGGAGGCTCTCAGCCACTCTTTCGTCCGTCCTGCAGACCAGCCACAGGTCGTGTTCGCAGGCAACAACCTTTCTGAGGAATACCTCGCCGAACTGATGGATCTGGCAAAGACCAGCAATGTCGCCGTCATCGTGATCTCCAAGTCCGGCACCACCACCGAACCGGCTGTAGCCTTCCGCATATTCAAGGAATATGTCGAGGCAACCTACGGCAAGGCAGAGGCTGCCGAGCGCATCGTCGCCATCACTGACGCCAGCAGAGGCGCCCTGAAGACTCTCTCGAATCAGGAAGGCTACAAGACCTTCGTCGTTCCGGACAATGTCGGCGGAAGATATTCAGTGCTCACTCCCGTAGGTCTCCTTCCTATCGCTGTCGCCGGTTTCGACATCCGCGCCATGCTCGCCGGAGCAGCCGAGGAGCGTGAGGCTCTGATGGTCAAGTCCGCAGACAACGCTGCCGTACAGTATGCCGCAATGCGCAACCTTCTGCATCTGGAAAACGGCAAGTCAACCGAGATCCTCGTGACCTACAATCCTAAGCTCACCTTCCTCGCAGAATGGTGGAAGCAGCTTTACGGCGAGTCGGAAGGCAAGGACCTCAAGGGCATATTCCCTGCATCCGTTGCCAACACTGCCGACCTTCACTCCATGGGACAGTTCATCCAGGAGGGTTCAAGAATAATGTTCGAGACCGTTGTCTCAGTCGAGAAGAGCAACCGCTCAGTTGTCATCGGCTCTGACGAGCAGAACCTTGACCAGCTCAATTATCTTGCCGGACAGCACGTCAACCACTGCAACGCAATGGCTCAGCTCGGCACCAAGCTCGCCCACATCGACGGTGGCGTCCCACAGATGGAAGTCAGCATCGAGAGCATCAATGAGAAGAACCTCGGAGCCATCTTCTACTTCTTCGAGTTCGCCTGCGGCGTGAGCGCCTATGTGCTGGGAGTCAATCCTTTCAACCAGCCGGGTGTGGAGGCCTACAAGAAGAACATGTTCGCTCTTCTCGAAAAGCCGGGCTATGAGGAGCAGACCAAGGCCATCAAGGCAAGAATCTGATGGTTATTCCATCAGTTTCTTGTACTTGAAAGGCTTAGGGTCGACATTGCCGAGGCGGCGTTTCTTGTTCTCCTCGTACTCCTGATAGTTTCCTTCAAAGAAATAGACCTGGGAATCTCCCTCGAATGCCAGTATGTGAGTCGCGATCCTGTCCAGAAACCAGCGGTCGTGACTTACTACTACTGCGCATCCGGCAAAGTTCTCCAGACCCTCCTCCAGAGCACGGATGGTGTTGACATCCACGTCGTTGGTAGGCTCGTCAAGAAGCAGCACATTGCCTTCGTCCTTGAGGGTGAGGGCAAGGTGAAGCCTGTTCCTCTCGCCTCCTGAGAGCACTCCGCAGAGTTTTTCCTGGTCGGCGCCGCTGAAGTTGAACCTCGACACCCAGGCACGGGCATTGATGTCCCTGCCTCCCAGACGCACCCATTCGGAATTGCCGGCGATGGTCTCGTAGACCGTCTTGTCCGGATCGATACTCCTGTGCTGCTGGTCGACATACGCGATCTTCACCGTCTCCCCTATCGTGATTTCTCCGGAATCAGGCTTGTCAATTCCCATGATGAGACGGAACAGGGTGGTCTTGCCGGCTCCGTTCGGACCGATGACGCCCACAATGCCCGCCGGCGGAAGCACGAAATTCAGATTCTCATACAGCAGCTTGTCCCCGTAGGCCTTGCTCACATTGTGGAATTCGATGACCTTGTTGCCGAGGTGCGGTCCGTTCGGGATGTATATTTCCAGATTCGCTTCCTTTTCCTTCACGTCAGAGGCGGCCATCTTCTCATAGGCTCCGATACGGGCCTTCTGCTTGGCCTGACGTGCCTTCGGGGCCATCCTGACCCATTCCAACTCCCTCTCGAGAGTCTTGCGTCTCTTGCTCTCGGTCTTTTCCTCAAGGGCAAGCCTCTTGGTCTTCTGGTCGAGCCATGAACTGTAGTTCCCCTTCCAAGGAATACCCTCGCCGCGGTCGAGTTCAAGAATCCATCCGGCCACGTTGTCGAGGAAGTAGCGGTCGTGGGTGACCGCAATCACGGTTCCCTTGTACTGTTTCAGGTGAGCTTCAAGCCACTGGATACTCTCGGTGTCGAGGTGGTTGGTAGGCTCGTCGAGAAGGAGTACGTCCGGTTGCTTGAGAAGAAGCCGGCAAAGGGCCACCCTGCGCTTCTCTCCGCCCGACAGCACGCTCACCTTCTGGTCGGCAGGAGGGCACTGGAGTGCATCCATGGCCCTTTCCAGCTTGGAATCGATTTCCCAGCCGCCGCATTGCTCGATTTTTTCAGCGAGTTCGCCCTGCCTGATGATGAGGGCGTTCATCCTGTCGTCGTCCATCGGCTCCATGAACTGCATCGAGATCTCGTTGTACTCGTTCAGGATGTCCATCGTCTCCTGCACCCCCTCCTGGACCACCTCCAGCACGGTCTTCTCCGGGTCCATCTGAGGCTCCTGCTCAAGATATCCCACTGAATATCCCGGGGCCCAGACAACTTCACCCTTGTAGGAAGTCTCTACTCCGGCAATGATTTTCATGAGGGTCGATTTTCCGGAACCGTTCAGACCGATGATACCGATCTTCGCTCCATAGAAGAAGGACAGGTAGATGTCCTTGAGAATTGTCTTGTTGTTGTGCGGCAGTGTCTTTCCGACTCCGCACATCGAGAAAATGATCTTTTCGTCTGCCATATTTGTCTTTCGCTCAGTGATTGTTCCATTGTCTTTCGTTCCGTGAATCTGTCACTTCCCGCGGCAGGACTGCCTGACAGCCTTCACGGCAATATTCCGGCATATTCGTGCATCCCTCTCCGAAATGCTGTAGTCGGTGTCGAGGATGCGGCTCCGGTTGCCCTTCACGCTGATGCCAAGAGTCGGCCTTATGAGCGCCTCGAACCAGGTGCAGGCAGCCAGATACCTTCCGTGCTGATACGAAAGGTGAAAGCCATCCCGCGTCAGGTCGTACAGTCTGCACGACGCAGGCACTTCCCCTGCCGTGTTGAGCCGGGTCCTGCGCGCCATATCGACCGCCACTCCCGAAGGTATGACCGTGCATATTCCGAAATCCTCGCAGAGCCTGTCGACGCAATCCTGAATGGCTTCGCTCATCCGCTCCTGGTCATTCCCATATTTCGGGAAATCACCGTGGTTGGAGTTGCGGGCATAGGACCAGGTCTGATGCCAGACAATTGCCACCGCAGGATTGGTGCATTCCTTACGGATGATGGAGACTAGCTCCGGAAGCCACCTGCTGATGGTCTCGTACTGCCCCGAAAAGCCGGACGCCTGCTGGATCGTGATGATGTCCCATGGTTCGTCCTTCAGTCCGTGTAGAAGTGTCTGCTCCCTGGTGACGACCCACTTGTTGTCAGGACCGGATTTGGAGTACCTGTACTCGTGGAGGTTCCCATAGTACTCGCTGCAGTGTCTCTCGAGAGAGCAGCCGCCGATGTAGAGTCTGGCCAGAATGACGTTGTGGATGCCAGCAGCCTCAAGAAGGTTCGGCAAGTACTCGGTTCCGTCGTCTGAAAAGCTGTTGCCCACCGCCAGAATCCGCAGAGTGTCAGGTCTTTGGGGCAGGGCATTGGCGGCAGAAAGGGCATCGCCGGCCGAAAGGACATCGCCTGCAGAAAGGGCATCGCCTGCCGAGAAAGAGTTTGCAGGAACCGACGCCGCCAGGATGCCGGCAGCAAGAATCGATAGAACCAAAGTGAAGGATGAAGCAAGAAGTCGTCTCATAATAGTCGCATTTTTGCTAATATAGTAATTTTTCGAAGAAAACCCCTGATTGACTCCTCCATCCGGCACTGGTCCGTGGCTCTGTCAGAGATCTGCTTCCTCAGTCGTGCCCGGAATGGAGGCCTGGGGCACGGAATGGAGACCTGAGGGCACGGATTGGATTCCGGACGGGCGAGCCAGTCATGCGGAATGACATATTCAGTGTGCGGCAAAGACATATTCAGTGTACACGCAGAGAGATATTCAGTGTGGATGCAAAGACATATTCAACGCGCGTATAACGTTTTATATTAAAAAACAGCATAAATCTTTCGAAAGGCGCTTGCAGATTCAAAAAAACTACGTATATTTGCAATCGCAATCAAGGAAAACCTCCTTCCAATGAACAATTGGTGCGGTAGTTCAGCTGGTTAGAATGCCGGCCTGTCACGCCGGAGGTCGAGGGTTCGAGTCCCTTCCGCACCGCTCAAAGAGGGTGACCCAAAAGGTCATCCTCTATTTTTTTTGTCATAATCGATGAGGCATGTCCATGCCGACAGACTTGGTATATGGAGGTGAATATGCCCTGCACCTGTCCGGAAGGGATTTCGGCTTGCCCGGTGTTTTGCTCGAGAGGCCATCCGGCAACCGACACAGGCTTACGGCTATCTTTTTGTGAGCATTCAGGAGTTTTGTTGGCGCAGATGAGCATATTTGTGACTATATTTGCGGAATAAGTATCAGACCAAACAAACTGACAACATGACTACTTTCAAAAGATTTTTTGCCGTAGCGGCGCTCGTTGCGCTGGCAGCGGTCAGTGCAGACGCCCAGAAACTTGCAATCACTGCCCACAGAGGCAACTGGAACTGTGAAGAAGGCGGTGGCGCCAGGAATTCCATCGCAGCTCTCAAGGCTGCCCAGGACAATGGTTACTGGGGAAGTGAATTCGATGTCCAGATGACCAAGGACTTCAAGCTCATCGTCCATCATGATGCAGCAGTCAAGGGTGTAAGCATCTGGAACAATGACTGGTCAACCTTCTCGAAGGCACGCCTGGAGAACGGCGAGCCTATCCCTACTCTCGACGAATACCTCACCCAGGGAGAGAAGAGCAGCTGCGTCCTCGTCTGCGAGCTCAAGAGCCAGAAGACAACTGCCCACGAACTCTACATGACAGACCTCGTCGTCAATTCCTTCAAGGGTCACAACCTGCTCGATCCGAAGAGGGTGATTTTCATCTCATTCTCCCTCGACATCTGCAAGAGACTCGCTCTCCTGTGCCCTGGATTCACCGTACAGTACCTCGGCGGTGACATCGCTCCGGATGTACTGAAGACATATGGCATCAATGGCATCGACTACCACTACAGTGTGTTTGCGAAGCATCCCGAGTGGTTCGACATGGCAAGAGAGAACGGTATGAGCATCAACTGCTGGACCTGCAACCGCGAGGAGGACATCGAGGCGATGATCGAGCTCGGCGTCGACTGCATCACTACGGATGAGCCTCAGAGAGTCCGCAGACTCATGAGGAAGAGCCGCGAAAGACGCCAGGGCAAGTAAGCCCAGGCGCGCGGACAGTTCAGCAAAGCTGGAAATACAGATTACTCGGCAGCAGTGGAGTCAGCGAATATGCTCTCCGCTGCTGCTGTTGCACTGTTGATGCCGTCAATGGCGGAAGAGACGATACCTCCGGAATATCCCGCTCCCTCGCCGCACGGAAGGAGTCCCGGGAAGGAGAGGGATTCACGGGTCTGCGGATCGCGTGGAATGCGGATCGGAGATGAGGTTCTAGACTCGACGCCCACAAGAATCGCGTCGTTGGTGTAGTAGCCCCTCATGATGTGGTGCTCCACAAGAGGGAAAACGTCCTGGAGCCTGCTTGCGACAGGTTCCGGCAGGAGTTCATGGAGAGGTGCCGTCACGATGCCCGGTTTGTAGGAAGTTTCCGGAAGGTCTTCCGAAACTACTCCCTCACAGAAATCGACCATTCTCTGTGCCGGAGCGGCGAAAGGATGTCCGGAGCGGGTGTGGGAATATTCCCAGAGCTTTCTCTCGACCGAGCGCTGGTAGTCCATTCCTGCGAAGGCTCCCGCTGAAGCGAACTCCTCCGGGATGTCCTCCGGATTGATCTGGACAACCACGCCGGAGTTGGCGCGGCTGCCGCTTCTGGCAGAGTTGGACATTCCGTTCATCACGATAGTGCCTTCCTCGGTCTGGGACGGAACCAGAACGCCTCCCGGACACATGCAGAAGGAGAACACTCCCCTGCCGTCCACCTGTTCGGTGAAAGCATATTCGGCGGCAGGCATGCCCTGCTCCCACTGACCGTGGTAGCGGATGTCGTTGATAAGGCTTTGAGGATGCTCCACGCGCACGCCCATGGCGAATCCCTTCTGCTCGAGTGCGCAGCCTCTTGAAGCCAGCATCTCGTAGATGTCGCGGGCGGAATGCCCGGTTGCAAGTATGACCTTCTTCGCCGAATATGCCACCTCGACCGGCTGACCCTTGCCATCAGGAGCAGAGAAATCCAGCGCCTTGACGGTCAGGATACCTTCCGGATCGCGGACTATGTCAGTCACCCGGGTGCCGAAGTGGTACTCGCCACCTTTGGAGATGATGCAGTTGCGGATGTTCTCGATAACTTTCGGGAGACGGTCGGTGCCTATGTGCGGGTGGGCATCGACAAGGATCTGCGGATTGGCTCCGAAGTTGACGAACTGCTGCAGGACTTCGCGGATGTCTCCCCTTTTGGAAGAGCGGGTGAAGAGCTTTCCGTCGGAGAAGGTTCCTGCACCGCCCTCTCCATAGCAGTAGTTGGAATCAGGATCGAGGACCCCCTCACGGCTGAGTCTGGCGATGTCGAACTTCCTGTCGTGGACGTTCTTTCCCCTTTCCAGGATTATCGGCTTGAGACCGAGGGTCAGAAGCTTCAATGAGGCGAACAGTCCGGCAGGACCGGCTCCGATGACAATCACGGCGGGAGCATCGGCAACGTCCCTGTACTCAGGTACTTCGTAAGGGATATAAGATTCGAACTTGTGGTTGTAGGCCTCGATGCGGTAGCGGTAGATCACATCATTGCGGGCATCGATGGAGCGCCTGGCGATGACACAGGTGGCTGCCGCATTCGGAAAGGTCGGCTGGAAGGACTTGGTCGGATCGATCACATTGATCACTGCGTTTCCCTTGAGTCCAAGAGTCTTGGCTGCGACAATCCTGACGTCGTCGCTTCTGAGTTCCCGGCCGACACGGCCAGTCATTTCAAATTCTATCATGGTTTTCGGTATATTCGGTATATTTCAGAATATTCATAAATAGGGTCACATGAGATAATCCGCCATGCGGGACACCGGAGCGACATCGAATGGGGTACGCTCTCCGGCCTGATAGCGGAACCAGCCCGCAAGGGCGATCATGGCTGCGTTGTCCGTTGTGAACTTCAATTCAGGAAGGAAGGTGTTCCAGCCACGTTTCCTGCCTTCAGCCTCGATCCGAGCGCGGAGAGCGCTGTTGGCAGCCACGCCTCCCCCGATGGCTATGTCCTTGATTCCCGTCATCCTGGCGGCCTTGATGAGTTTGGACATCAGGATGTCGATGAGGGTTTTCTGGAAACTTGCGCAGATGTCCTCCTTGTTGTTTTCCAGGAAGGATGGATCCTTGGCCATCTCGTCACGGACAAAATACAGAAGTGAGGTCTTCACCCCGCTGAAACTGTAGTCGAGACCGGGAATCTGCGGTTTGCTGAATTCGAAGCGGTCGGGATTGCCTTCTTTGGCGAGTCTGTCGATGACCGGACCGCCCGGATATCCCAGGCCCATCATCTTCGAGCATTTGTCGAAGGCCTCTCCGACAGCGTCGTCGATGGTCTGGCCGAGAATCTCGAAATCCAGAGGGCTATTGACCTTGACAATCTGCGAATTGCCCCCTGACACAAGCAGGCACAGGTACGGGAACTGCGGCTGACGGTTTTCTTTGCCTTCCTGCCTGACGAAACCGGCGAGAATGTGTCCCTGGAGATGGTTCACCATCACGATCGGGATGTTCAGCGCAATGCCCAGGGCCTTTGCGAAAGATGTTCCCACAAGAAGGGATCCCAGAAGGCCGGGGCCGCGGGTGAAGGCGATCGCGGTCAGGTCGGAAGGCTTGATTCCCGCCCTCTCAAGGGCAGTGCTCACCACCGGCACGATGTTCTGTTCATGAGCCCGGGATGCCAGCTCCGGCACTACACCGCCGAAGTCCTTATGGACCTGCTGGCTTGCAATCACATTGGAGAGCAGGTATCCGTCCCTTATCACAGCGGCGGAGGTATCGTCACAACTCGACTCGATTCCGAGGATATAGTCAGCCATCTTCAAAGATTGTTTTTCGGAGTGCAAAGATAATCGTTTTCCGGGTCTTTTCGTACAATTGAAAAGCCAAGCAAGCCCCAAAAATCATGTTGCCCCGGATTAGCATATTCTGACGATGGATATTATTTGAAAATTGATTATTTTTGAAGTTTAAAGATTCCCCGGCCGAACGGCCGCAGAGAAAGTGTCAGGCAATGTCAGCAGGAAGCATGATCAAGATAGCAGGAAAGATTGCAGCGTCGGCAGCGGCTCTGCTGTTCCTGTTGTGGATCCTGCTCCAGACAGCGCCGGTCCAGACTTTCGTCGCAAGGCAGGTCACCGCCGCTCTGGAAAAGAGCATAGACGCCGACCTGAACTTTTCCAAAATCCATCTCCGACCATTCAGCGCACTGTCGATCAAGGATCTGGCCATCATAGACAGGCATCCTTCAGCGTTGGCAGACGGGACTGTCGCCGACACGGTGGTCAAGGCTTCATATTCAGTGGCAACTTTTTCCCTCAAGGGTTTTCTGAAAGGGAAAGGAATATGCATACGCAGGGCAAGCATCTCTGATGCCGGGGTGACGCTGGTCTCGGAAGGCGACAGCACCAACCTGGCAAGAATCTTTGCCGGGCTGGCATCAGGCTCGGGCAATGCAACCCCACCTCTCGAAGCGGACAAGATACTGCTGGAAGAAATCCGTTTCCGCCGTCTTGACAGCAATTCCGGCGCTCCGGCGCCCGACGTCACAGGGACGGACACTCCCGAAATCTCTCTGAATGACCTCGACATAGTCCTCAAAGAGCTTGACATCAGGGATGCCTCCCTGAAGGAAGGGTGTTTCTCAGCGACAGTCAGGAATATGCTGGCGCAGGAAAGAAGCGGCTATTCACTGCAGCTCTCAGCCGCGAGCATCAAGGGCGGGAAGGGCCTGGCAGAGGTCTCCGGTCTTTCGGCCACTGACGGTTCGAGCAGCCTGGACCTGCCTCTGGTGAGCCTGAAGGATTCTGTCCTGACGGCGGAGATTGCCGGTTCCAGGATAGATTGGGGGAGCCTGGCGCGCTTCCTTCCCGGGATGAAGGGGAAGAAGACTGCCCTCATGGTGGAGGGGATAAAGATTCGCGGCAACCGCGAGCACATGGAAATCAAGGAGTTGTCCTTTTCGGAACTCGAGAGTGGCATAGAGGTTGACCTGAATGGTACGGCAAGAGGACTGGACGATGTCCGCTCGGCATGGTTCGACATCAATGCCACGAAGATCGAAGTGACCACTGAAGGAGCCGCCAGGTTGCTGGAGTCTTTCGCTCCGGAGATCGAAGCCGACATCCGCAAGTTCGCCAGAGGCGAGACTCTGACATTCAAAGGCCGGGGTTCGGGAACTCCCGATGCGATGAGCGTCAGAGGCGACCTCTCAGCCGGACGGGGGATGGCCTCAGCCGATCTCAGAGTGAACGGCCTGATGTCCGGCAGACTGAACATAAAGGGACAGCTGAGGACTGACAATCTCGACCTCGGAATGCTGACCGGCATGGAAGAAATCGGGGAATGCACGCTCCGAGGCAGCCTCAATGCAGTCAAGAAAGAGAAAGGGAAAGGGCTTACCATCATGGTGGACTCCGTCTTCGTCGACAAGATGACGGCTCTGGGGTATGAATATTCAGGGATCCGCGGTGCAGGAACATTCTCTGACAATGCCTTCGACGGAAGAATCATCTGTTCAGACCCTAACCTCAACTTCCTGTTCCAGGGAATATTCACCCTTTCGGACAAGACTCAGAACGGTCTCTACAAGTTCTACGCAAACATCGGCTATGCTGACCTGCACGCCCTGCATTTCGACCAGAGGAGCATCTCCCGCCTGAGTGGCCAGATCGACGCCAACTACATGACGGTCAGCAAGAAAGATGTCATCGGTGACATCTTTGTCAAGAATCTCGTGCTCGAGGATGAAATGAGCAGGCATGACATAGGAGACATCCTTGTCAAGTCCCATTCCAATGACAGGATCCACAGGATCAACATAGAATCTTCCTTCCTGACAGGTTCTTTCGTCGGCACGGGACCGGTCACTTCCATGCCGGGAGAAATCCAGAGCCTTTCTACCCGGAGGGATCTTCCTGCCCTGTATGCCGGCAGTGCCGCAGAGCCCGATGGCAACGAGTACAATCTCGAACTGTCCGTCCACGATGCCACTGACATCCTTTCCTTCATCAAGCCGGGGCTCTTCATTGCCGACAGCACACGGATCGGGGTCAGCGTCTCCAAGGAAGGCGATGTCAGGATGACACTCAAGTCTCCACGACTCGCAGTCGGGAAGAATTACCTGAAGGATTTCCGCCTGAACATGGACAATTCCGACGGGAGCCTCAACGGTGCCGCAGCCTGCTCGGAAATCGCTGCCGCCGTCCTGAAACTGACAGACAACACATTCACCATATTCGCCAACGACAACCGGTTCTCGCTTGGATATTCCTACAACAACAGGGGCGAACTCGGCAACAAGGGTTCCCTCAACATTACCGGCCTTCTTTCCGGCGACCCGGGAAAGGACATCAGGGTCGAAGGCCAGGTACTCCCGTCAAGCATCAGATACAATGGGGAGCAGTGGGATATTCCTGCCTCAAGGTTCATGGCCGACCGGGAAGGCATCTACATCGAGAACTTTGCGGCAAGATGCCTGAACCAGTCCATCAGGATAGCAGGAGGTGTGTCATTCGAAGGTAAGGATACGCTGTCCGTGAACATGGCCGGAATAGATCTGAGCATCCTCAACGGCAATTCAAGGAAGGACCTGGGCATCAGCGGTATGGCAACCGGCAGCATCGTGCTCGAATCGCCGGTCCGGCACAGTCCGGGTCTGACGATGGATCTCACCACTGCAGGTACTGCCTTCGGACACTGTCCTTTGGGAACCCTGAAACTGAGCAGCGTGATGGACCATCAGGGGACGATGAACATCTCCGTGAGGAACGACCTGCAGGGTGTGAGGAACATAGACCTTAAGGCAAAATATGACCCGAAGGGAGACCATCTGCTGGTCAATGCCGCCCTTGACCATCTGAATACAGCCTACCTCACCCCTGTCCTGGGCACGGTGTTCAGCCAGTTCGGGGGATCCGTCAGCGGAAACCTGATACTCAACCGGGAAGACGGTCATCTCCAGCTGTTCAGCAATGACTGCCGGTTGAACGATGTCCTGCTCAGGGTCGCCTACACAAATGTGCCTTACTATTTCGACGGACCGATTTCCATCGACAGCAAAGGACTTGTATTCGATGATGTGACGGTCAGGGACAGGAACCGCGGAAAAGGCAAGGTGAGCGGAGGACTGACCTGGGGCGGAATGAAAGACATCCGGCTGGACACCAGAATCGATCTGGAAAAGACAGAAGCATTCAATCTCACGGAGAAGGATAACCCGTTGTTCTACGGCAATGTAACTGCAACCGGTGCCGTGGGCATAAAAGGGCCGGCTTCTTCGATTCTGCTGGACATCAATGTCAGGACCGACGGCAACGGCAACATACACATCCCCCTGGACGGCAATGAAGGTGTCAAGAAGAATGAGCTTCTGACCTTCAGGGAGAAAGAGAAGGAAGCGGAGAGGATCGACCCGTACGAGGCCATGATCAGCAGGATGAAGAAGTCGCGGAAAAAGGCTTCCGAACTCCAGATGAGGATCAGGGTCAATGCAGACCAGGCAACGGAGGCCTTTGTGGAGATCGACAGGCAATCCGGTGATGTGCTTGCCGGACGCGGCGCAGGACTGCTGGACATGTACGTAAGGCCAAGCAGCAACATATTCACCATCAACGGAGACTACCGGATCAGCGAGGGCGTGTTCAGATTCAACGCGATGGACATAGCGAAGAGGGTGTTCACAATCGCCGACGGCAGCACAGTCCGTTTCAACGGCGACATCATGGACAGCGACCTGAATATCTCGGGGCTCTACACCACGAAAGCTTCGGTCGCAGCCCTTATCGCAGACACAACCTCAGTATCATCCAGGAGGACTGTCAATTGCGGAATCGGCATTTCCGGCAAACTGCGGGAGCCTCAGATGTCATTCTCGGTCGACATTCCGGACCTCGACCCGACGACCAGGTCGAAAGTGGAGAGTGCCCTCAACACGGATGACAAGGTCCAGAAGCAGATGGTGTCCCTTCTGCTGTCTGGCAGTTTCATGCCTGACGAGCAGTCAGGCATCGTCAACAATTCGGCGATGATCTACTCGAACCTTGCGGAAATCATGGCCGGACAGTTCAACAGCATCCTGCAGAAGCTCGACATTCCGCTGGACTTCGGTCTGAACTATCAACCGACCGAGACTGGCACCAACATATTCGATGTGGCCGTGTCCACCCAGCTGTTCAACAACAGGGTTCTGGTCAACGGTGCCTTCGGCAACAGGGAATACCGGAATTCTTCGGGCGAGGACATGGCTGGCGACCTGGACATCGAAATCAAGCTTGACAAGAAGGGACTTTTCCGGCTCAACCTCTTCTCCCACTCCGCCGACGACTACACGAACTATCTGGACAACACCCAGAGGAACGGCATCGGTGTTACCTTCCAGAGGGAATTCGACAGTTTCATCGAGTTTTTCAGGAAGTTGTTCTCACGGAGGAAGGATGAAGTGCTGAAGAAGGATAAGAAAACCATCAGAATAACGAAGGAAGATACGAAATGAAAGAAAAAGGAACACTATACCTGATTCCGTCCCCACTGGGAGGCGATGACCCGGCCGACGTGATCCCCGGAAGTGTGCTGGAAAGGATCCGGAGCATCCGCAGGTACGTAGTCGAGGAAGTCCGCACCGTGCGGCGATACCTTTCCGCGGCCGGTCTGAGAGGTCACATCGACGAACTTGAGTTCAGGGAGCTGAATGAGCACACCTCTCATGAGGAAGTGTCGGATCTTCTGAATATGTTCACCGATGAGAACGGCAAACCCACGGATGTGGGTCTGATTTCGGAGGCCGGACTCCCGGCCGTGGCCGATCCAGGAGCCCTTCTGGTAGCTCTCTGCCATTCGCACGGAATCAAGGTTGTGCCTCTTGTAGGACCTTCATCCCTGATGCTTGCCCTCATGGCATCGGGGCTCAATGGCCAGAGCTTTGCCTTCTGCGGTTATCTCCCGGCAAAGTCCGATGAGAGGAAGAAGGCTATAAGGGAGATCGAGAAGCGGTCCGCGCAGCTGAATCAGACCGAGATATTCATCGAGACCCCTTACCGCAACGACCAGATGCTTGCCGACCTTGTTGCGACACTCCAGCCCCAGACGATGCTTTGCGCCGCAGCAGACCTCACGACTGATTCTCAGACCATCGTCAGCCTCAGCGTCAGGGAGTGGAAAAGAAAAGCGGATTTCAGGATCGGGAAGCGGCCCTGTGTCTTCCTCATCCTCGCAAACAGTTGAAACACACTCGCCCCGAAGGCGGAGTCCTTGCAGAAAAACAACATAAAAGATGAGCAATTCACTGTTCTCCATATTCAACACGAAACTCGGCTACGAATGCTCCATAGAACTGGAAGGAATGGAATTCCATGCCTTCCACGGCTGCCTTCCACAGGAACGCGAGGAGGGTAACACCTTCATCGTGGATTTTTATGCTGAAGCCTGCCTCGACACGGCTATGCAAAGCGACAGCCTCGGGGATACGGTCGACTACGGCGAAGTGTACGATGTCATTGCCGAGCAGATGAAGAATCCTTCCAACCTGCTCGAGAATCTCGCGGCCAGAATAGTCCAGGCCATTGAAAAGCGATTCGATTCATTGGAATTCATCAGGATACGGGTGTCGAAAAAGAACCCTCCCGTCAGAGGGAAATGTGCGTGGTCAAGAGTGACGGTAACTTCGGGCAGCAGAATCAACGAACTATGAAGATTGCATTCCTGACTCTCGGCTGCAAACTCAACTATGCCGAGACTTCAACATACGAAAGAGGATTCTCCGCCAACGGACTCGAGATAGTGCCGTGGGAGGAGAAGGCCGATGTCTATCTCATCAACACCTGCTCAGTCACCGAGAGGGCGGAAAAGAAATGCCGCAATGTGATCAGGAAGATGCACAGGACGGCTCCGGAGGCAAAGATAGTTGTGACAGGCTGCTATGCCGAACTGAGACGGGAGGATCTGAGCCGGATAGAAGGAGTGTCCCTTGTCTTCGGTGCGAAGGACAAATCCCAGGTGGTCGGAAGGACGATGGCCATGCTCCGCGGGGAGGAGATGGGCTCGGAGGGCAGTTTCAAGCAGCTGAGCATGGCTGCCGAGTACAAGGAAATCTCCAAGGAGACCCTGTCCGCCTTCTCGACCGAAGGCAGGACCCGCTCGTTCCTCAAGGTCCAGGACGGCTGCAACAACTTCTGCGCCTACTGTACGGTGCCTTACGCCAGAGGAGATTCCAGGAATATTCCGATCGCAGAAGTCGTCTCCCAGGCAGAGCAGATCGCTGCGGGAGGAGTCCGCGAGATTGTCCTCACGGGAGTGAACACAGGGGATTTCGGGCGCACGACAGGAGAAAAGTTCCTCGACCTGCTGAAAAGGCTCAACGACGTAGAAGGCATAGAAAGATACAGGATTTCATCGATAGAGCCGAATCTGATCACCTCGGAGATAATCGACTGGATCGCCTCCGGGACAAAGTTCCAGCCTCATTTCCACATTCCTCTGCAGACCGGTTCGGACACGCTTCTGAGAAGGGTAGGGAGGAAATACAGCACGGATTTCTTCGCGGAAAGGATTGAATATATCCGTTCGGCGATGGATCCTGGCCGTTCCGGGGGTTGTTCCGCAATGGACCCGTTTGTCTTCTTCGGGATAGATGTCATCGTCGGTCTTCCCGGTGAGACTCAGGAGCTTTTCGAGGAGACATATTCATTCCTCAAGGACAGGATCCGCCCTTCCTACATCCATGTTTTCCCGTACTCGAAACGCCCGGGCACGGTCGCGGCGCAATGGAAGGATCAAGTCAGGGATTCAATCAAGACCGAGAGGGTCGCCATCCTTGAGAACCTCTGCAGCGAGCTCCATTCCGAATTCATTGCGAAGAACAGGGGCAGGCGCTCGACAGTTCTCTGGGAATCGGATGAGAAGAATGGCATGATGGGAGGCTACACAGGCAACTACATCAGGATGGAGAAACCATACGACGAATCGTCGGTGAACAGGATCGAAGAGATAATCATTTAGATTACTTAGCACAGGAAACATGGGAGAGAAGAACAAAGCCAGACTCACTTTTCTTGGCACAGGCACATCACAGGGCGTTCCGATCATCGGATGCAACTGTCCGGTCTGCAGCTCTGCGGACGCCAGGGACAAGAGGTTCAGGGCATCGGCGCTTGTCGAATATGCCGGGCTGAACATCCTTGTGGACGCAGGTCCGGATTTCAGGATGCAGATGCTCTCGCAGAAAGTGCATCATCTGGATGCCATTCTTCTGACGCACAATCACAAAGACCACACCGGCGGACTGGACGACGTGCGTTCGCTGAACTATGTCGACCGGCGTGCGGCCGAAATCTACTGCGAAGAAAACGTCCTGGGCGACCTGATCAGGGAATATCCCTATGTCTTCTCCTTCCCGAAGTATCCCGGAGCCCCGGAATGGCACATGCACGTCATCACGGAAGAACCTTTCATCGTGAAGCCCAACAACGATGCGAAAGAACTGATCTGGGTCCACGATGTCGGCTACAGCTACCGTCTTCCGGACGGTTCGCTGGTCCCGACCTGCAAAAGCATCTCGGAAATGATCGAGAGAGAGGCTCCTGCGCCGGAAGGCTGTCCTGAGCAAGGGGCCAGGGTCATTCCGGTCAGAGGCTTGCACGACAAGCTTCCGGTGCTCGGTTTCAGATTCGGAGACATTGCCTACATCACTGACATGAGCAGCCTGGAAGAAAGCGAACTGGAGAAACTCAAGGGGCTCAGGCATCTGACTCTCAACACGGTAAGTTACAAGAAACACCATTCTCACTTCAGCCTGGAAGAGGCCCTGGTCCTCGCAGACAGAATCGGAGCGGAACACACCTGGCTGACTCATCTTTCACACACTTTCCCGAATCATCACGAATTTGCGAAATATCTGGGGAAGGAGTGCAAAGCCAGGGGGCTGCGTTCGGATGTGCAGCCCGCTTACGACGGTCTGGTCATCGAATAGGCGGTTCAGTCTCCGCAAGGAGGCACGATGCCCTTGTCGATCAGTTCCCGAAGGATGTCCAGATAGTCGGGAGATAATCCGGCGGCAGGATTTGAGAAACGGGCAACGACATCCTGAACCGAATAATGTCCGCCACTCAGGTCGGCATATTCAATGAGAGCCATTCTGGTCTTCTCGCGCAAACCCTCCCTGTCACATTCCCGAGCCTTCCTCGCGCGGCAGACGTCGCAGGTGCCGCAATCCTCCGTCTCCTCCTGGCCGAAATAGCGCAGAAGGAATCTGGAGCGGCATTCGGTCTCTTCGGAGACATATTCGATCATCGACTGCGAGCGGGTGTGGCAGTTGTCCTTCAGCATCCGGTAGAGCTTCGGTTTCAGGTCGATGTTGCCCGGTTCGAGGCGGCCGTGACGCAGGAAAACCACATCGGAATGGTCTGCCGGCACATAGTTGATGACATGCTCCAGGGCAAGCCTGTACAGGAGCTGCCTCAGCTGCGGAACCGTGGTGGACAGGCGGCGCGACAAATATTCCTCGTCGATAGGCTGCACGTAATTGAATATGCCGGTGTACGTCCGCATCAGCAGTTCAAGGAGGTCTGCCATCTGCTGCTCGGGAAGCGTGATGTCGTAGAGGGAACGTCTGTCGACACAGATGCGGACCTTGGTCGCGATGTCCACCTCTTCCGAATATGAAAGATGCTCCGTCTGCTGCAGATACTTCAAGGCATAGAATGCAGGGGCCTTCTGGAGGCCGTATTTCTTGCAGAAATCCTCCATCTTGAACTTCAGGCTCCGGCCCTCGCCGGCGTTGTAAGGGATTTCGTAGAAGTGATGCAGTTTCTGGTAGATGTCCTCGATGTACTCCAGCGAAGGGAAAGAGACATCCTCTATCTGCCTGGCCCTTCTCAGATCGATTCCGTTCCAGAGTTGGACTGCATACGAGCGGAGTCCGTCCCTTCCCGCTCGTCCTGCCTCCTGGAAATAGGATTCAGGGCCTTCCGGAAGGTCATAATGGATGACGAATCTCACATCCGGCTTGTCGATTCCCATTCCGAAAGCATTTGTGCAGACCATCACACGGATCGAGCCGTCCTTCCACAGAGCCTGGCGTTCGGACCTGGTCTGCCCTCCCAGACCTGCGTGGTAGAAGCTCACCGAAATCCCCGCCGACTGCATCATGGAGGCAAGTTCCTCGCACTTGCGTCGGTTGCGGGCATAGACTATTCCGCTCCCGGGAACCCCGTTGCAGATGTTCAGAATCTGAGTCAGCTTGTCTTCGGTGCGGCGGACAACATAGGTCAGGTTCGGCCTCTCGAACCCGCTCTTGAGAAGGAGTCTGTCACGGAAACCCAGTTTCTCCATGATATCGTCTGCCACGACAGGAGTGGCTGTCGCCGTCAGGGCTATGACAGGGGCATTCAGGGTCTCCCGCAATTCGCCGATCCGGAGATAGTCCGGGCGGAAATCATAGCCCCACTGGGAAATGCAGTGAGCCTCATCGACAACGATATAGCTTACATCAAGCACGTCCAGATAGGACCTGAACAGCATCGTACCCAGTCGTTCCGGTGACAGGTACAGGAACTTGACACCGCCATAGGCAGCATGGTTGAGAGCCAGATCCACCTCGTGCCTGGACATACCGGCATGTATGGCAACCGCTTTCACTCCCCTGTCGCAAAGATTCTGGACCTGGTCCTTCATCAATGCGATAAGAGGAGTGACAACGATCGAAAGTCCCCCGGCCATCAGACCGGGAACCTGGAAGCAGACAGATTTTCCGCCTCCGGTCGGCATGATTGCCAGCACATCCCTCCCTTCGACTGCGGCATTGATGATTTCCTCCTGCATAGGGCGGAAGGAATCATAGCCCCAGTATTCTTTCAAAACTTCCTTGGCAGTCATGCTTATGATACCAGATAATCAGTTCTATTGAGCGACCACCCTGACAGGTCCCAGAAGACCTGACTTAAGAAGAGGGTCTTCTGCGGTGTAGTGGTTCCATGTAGTGTAGGTGCGACGTTTGCCCGGTTCTCCGCGCAGATCGCCGACCATTCTGTTCTGCCAGAGATTCACCACCTCGATGCTCAGGGTGTTTTCTCCCGGCCTGAGTTTGCCCGAAATGTCGACCGTCCAAGGAGCCACCCAGAGGATTCCGAGATCCTCACCGTTAAGATTCACGCGCGCCATCACGCTGACGTCTCCCAGATCAAGTTTGCAGGAGGATGGCACGTCCCCTTCGACATTGAAAGCAGTACGATACTCCGCCGTACCGGAATAGTATTTCACCAGAGGATCCTCGCAGAGAGTCCAGTCACAGAGGGAATCCATGACGAGAGGCTCTTCCCTGCCCCATTCAGGATCGAAGGTGAGGGTCCAAGGGCCGTCAACGGTGCAGAGAGTCTGTTCTCCGGCTGAAGACGGATAAGCTTCCGCCGCTCCCGTTCCTTCCTTCGAAAAGACCACGAAACAGGACTGGTATGCATCCAGCGGCAGGCTTATGGAAGTGCAGCCACCTGCTTCATAGACCTGATTCACCGAATATGTCTTGCCTGTCATCGGATCCCAGATCTCAGGAACCATTCCGCCCACGCGGAAACTGCATCTGAATGTGTTCCTTTCGGCACTCCGGTTGGAAACAAAGTAGATCTCGGCATCCTTTGTCCTCCTGTGGGTGTAACGCAGATCGGAAGGAGATGCGGAGAAATCCATGGCCAGACCCATTGAGGACAGCAGGTCCATGGTCTGCCCGTAAGGCTGGTAGAGATTGTCAGCCTCACCCTTCATCAGCACCACCTTCCCCTTGCCGACGGAGCGGACATTCTGGCTTGAATCGCCCCAGATTCTGGAAACCCATTCAGCCACCTCTTTGTCACAGGCAGGATAATCAGCAAGGCCAGGAGCGGCTACAGGAGGGTTGCCTACGACTGTGGCACCGGCTTTCACCAATGAATATATCTTCTCAAGGTACTGCGGAGTCGCTGTAGGCCACTCCGGCAGCATCAGGACCGCATAGCTGGCCCCGGATGGGAAGACCACGCGGCCGTCCTTGACTTTTGCCTTGTAGAGCATGCTCGGAGGACAGGCATCGAAACTGTAGCCCTTTCGGTCCGGCATATTGGACTGAGGACCGTCGTAGGCCGAATCGGGAGCACGGAAGACGTGCGGTACACTCTCCGGATTGAGATAGAGGATGTCAGCCACAGTCCTTCCCTGCTGGAGAAGGAACTGGCTTCTGGCCACATAGGTGTGATAGCCGACAGACATCGGCCACCATGTCTGTCCCCTGTCCCAGTGGACTCCGTAAGGGCCCATGGTCATGCCCGGACGCAGTGTGTCGGCCAGGCACTGGTGCTGGAAAGTGTGGAACATCAGACGGCTTATTCCAGCTCCGAAAGCCCAGTCCGTCTGGTTCTTGAGCATGCCCGGATACTGTCTCCAGGCATCCAGATGCGAGGTGAAGGCTTCCGCAGGCACGACATCACAGCCAATCAGATGGGCTGCGGAAGAGCCCTCGGCAGCGCCGAAGGCAGTGTTGAACCCATACCCGTCTGCCCAGAATTCAGCCATAGGGACATCTGCGGAGACTGCAAGTTCCATGTCCTGGGTCGGGTTCATGTCGTAAGGCTCGATCGAGAGAAGGGCTCCGTGTCTGTGGGCATATTCCTTGACCGCAAGGGAATGGTTCTCGATGGTGAGCTCCTGGGCAGTAAGCCTGACGTCGAAGAGGAAGCGCTCGCTGATTTCCCTGTCGCCGACAATGATACCCGAATATACCGGATAATAAGGCTGAGGATCATAGCCCCTGCGCTTTCTGAACTCCTCCCGGAAGGAGGCGGTCCAGTTCTGCGCCCCCATCTCCCAGCTGTCCATGTGGAGGTACTTTATCCCGCCGAAGCTGTCGGACCTGTCCCCTACTGCTTCGAAAAGCTTGTCCGTAAAATGCTCGAAATGGGCAAACAGAGCCTCCCTGTCGAACTTGTCGCACTCCATGCCTACGCCCGGGAGAGGTGCAGGACGGGTTGCCGCTCCATTGTTGCGGCTGGAGAAACGCATGATGGTCCACTCACCCTGAGGGGCATCCCACTCCAGATCGCCGTCCGGTGTCATCAGGGCCGTCAGGTCTACGATGTCGGCAGGATTGACAGCGGAGTCTTCATCCTTGCCGGCGCCGACGCCCTCCGGCCTGAGATACTGCTTGACTCCAGGCTGGGAGCTGTATGGAGCGCGGATGTACAGAGCCTTCTCCTGGGTATCCTCTATTCTTTCAGAACCCTCCGGTGTCGGGAATGCCAGGACGGCCACATCCTGATGGTACTCTTCCCAGTCCTTCTTCATCTGAGGCGTGAAAGCTCCCTCTCCGAAGAACGGAGGATTAGGTGCAGGCACGTCCAGATGGACTTTCACCTTGCCACCACCGCTCACCCGAGTGGTGGAAGAGACGAGATGCTGCATGCTCCTGGACGCTTCCACCCATGGTCCGCCACTTCCGGTCCAGCCCGGGCCTATTCCCAGAATCATCTGTATGTCAAGTCTTTCGCATTCGCTGACAGCGAAACGGAAGAGTTCGGTCCATTCTTCGCTCATGAAATCCACGGGGCCTCTCGGCACACCGACTCCTACCTCCAGGAAGATGACATAGCCGATTCCGGCGTCCCTCATGGATTCCAGATCCTTTGTTATTCCATCCTTTGAGAAATTTCCGTCCATGAAGTACCAGTATACTCCCGGACGGGCGGTAAGAGGTGGTGTCTGAAAGCCTTCTTTCAGAGCGGTGATGCCATCACTGCCTCCGGCGCAGGAGGCCATGGCGACAAGGCACATCAGACAAATCAGAATCTTTTTCATAGTGTATAGTAAATATGTAGTCGTCCCGTACAGCTGCGGGCAAAGCCTGAGGGCTTCCCATCCCTCACAGACATCCCGCATCGTCATACCTGACAGGAATCCCTGACATTCATCCCGGATCGTCATTCCTGACTGCCATCTCCCGGAGAATCATAGTCCGGAATCCACTCTCCAAGCTTCTGGCGAGCCATTATCCTGACCTCGGGGGTCACATTCCTGGCTACCGAGTAGAGAGCCCATGTCAGAGCGGCAAGATCGTCGGTGAAGCCGGCGACCGGCAGGAAATCAGGCAGAAGGTCTATCGGAAGGATGAAATAGCCCAGGGCGCCGAGTATCTTTGCCCTGTCGGCTGAAGGGGTAGCAGGATTGCGGAGGACATAATAGAGCAGAAGAGCGGCGTACACCACCTTCACCCCTGCCTTTCTCGCAACCTTCTTCAGTTTGATCCAGAACTCCGATTCGGAATAGTTCTTCTGGTACTTGTCATAGTTCTTTTCTCCCATGGCAATGGCATATATCCATTCCGGCAATTGTCATTTCTGTTCTGCAAGCGCTCTCTCGCTGTTCCAAGGAAGGGCGCAGAGGATCATCGCGAGGACACAACCTATCGGGAATAGCATAAGGGCAAGGTTCCAGCCCGCGCTCTGGATCACGGCACCCATGGCGATCTTCGAAACCACTGCATCACCGAAAAGATAGCCGAAGAGGCCGACAAAACCGGCGGCCGTACCTGCAGCATTCTTCGGGACCAGATTGAGGGCCTGGATTCCGATCAGCGCCACCGGACCGTAGATGCAGAAACCGATGATGGTCAGAGCCACGTAAATGAGGGCCTTCTGAGCGGCGACAGGATTGGCGAACAGCCCTGCCAGGTTACCAGACTGCCAGTAGATCAATGCTCCCAGAAGGACGACTCCCATGAATATCACGTTAGGAGGGGCGCAACGTCCCTTGAAGAATCTGGATGAAATCCATCCACAGATGATGGTTCCGAATATTCCGGCATAATTGTGGATCGAGAAGGCAAGATTGCTTTCCTCGGCGCTCATTATCCCGTTCTCCTGAAGATAGGTCGGAGCCCAGTCACCGATACCGTAGCGGACCATGTACACGAATATGTTGGCGAATGCAACGGCCCAGAGCATCTTGTTCTTGAATATGTAGTCCACGAACAGGGTCCTGAACGGAATCTTCTCGGTGTCCTTCTGCTTGGACTTCACGCCGGAAAAGTCGTTCCTCCACTCATTGACGGAAGGCAGACCGCAGGACTGCGGAGTGTCCCTGAGAAGCATCCAGCATATTACAGCAATGACTGCAGCCACAATCGACGGGAGAATGAAAACACCCTTCCAGCTCTGTTCCGCAGGAACTCCGAAGGCCACCACCGCTGCCATTCCGGCCGTTGAAAGCAAGCCGAGGGTGCCGCTTCCGAAGGTGTGGGAGGTGTTCCATACCGACATCTTGAAACTTCTCTCATTCTGCGAGAACCAATGTGCCATGATCCTGCCGCAAGGAGGCCAGCCCATGCCGGACAGCCAGCCGACGATCAGCATCAGGACGAAGATTATAGCCATATTCAAGGCCGTGGTCTGCGGACTGAACGGGATGACTCCCGCAAGAATCATGGTGAACGCCGAGAGCAGAAGTCCGATCACAAGGAACTTTCTCGCATCCGAGCGGTCCGACACGCTGCCCATTATGAATTTGCTGAATGCATAGGCAATCGACACGGCAGACATCGCGACTCCGACCTGGGCTTTCGTTACAAGGCCGTCCGCAATCATCCCCGGAGCTGCCAGGGAAAGATTCTTGCGGACCAGATAGTAGCCTGCATAACCCAGAAAGGCGCCAAGAAACACCTTGAATCTCATTGATTTGTACGTACTGTCAATTTTTTCTTTCGGGAGAAGCGGCTTAGCTGCCGGCGGGTCAAGAAATCTTGCCATTGTCTATGAATATTATGGTTTCCTATTAAGACTTTGCGTCGTTTTTCAATTATCACGCAATTTAACAATTTTTGATATAGTACGCAACACTGACATATTGTCATATTCATGTCATGCAAACTGCATTGGCAGATAATTTGAAGGGTGAGGGGCGGTATGCTGAAACCTCGCAGATGGCTTCAGCCGAAAAAGTATGACTATGAGCAAGAACAAAAATAATCAGGAAACACAGAAACAGGGCGCCATGCCCGAAGAGGAAAAGAAGGACATGAATTCCAGCAATGCCGGTGAAAAGGTCGAAAAGGAATCCGGGGAGGCATCCGGGGTGAAAGAAGAGAAGAAAACGGAGAAGAAAGAGGAGAAAACTGCCGTGGAAGCCTCTGCTGTCCAGGAACTTGAGAAGGAGAACGCCAGACTCAAGGCAGCCCTTGCCAAGGAGAAGGATGACTACGTGCGCTTGATGGCAGATTTCGAGAACTTCCGCAGACACTCCGCAGAAGCCAAGCTCGAGCTTGTCACGACAGCGGCCGCCGACACCATCAAGGGCCTTCTTCCGGTACTTGACGACTGCGAACGCGCGATGAAGATGCTGGAAGAGTCTTCCGATGATGTGGCAAAGGAAGGCACAGCCCTGATTTACAACAAACTGATGTCGTACCTCAAGACCAAAGGGCTGGAGGAGATCAAGGCCAAAGGTGAGAAGTTCGACACTGACATCCACGAGGCCGTGGCGCAGTTCCCGGTTCAGGAGGAGGGGCAGAAAGGGATGGTCTTCGATGTTGTACAGACCGGGTACACACTGTCCGGCAAGGTCATACGCTTTGCCAAAGTAGTTGTCGGCATTTAATCGGTTGGTTTTAAAAATCGGTCTTTCGCTATGGCAGAAAAGAGAGATTACTATGAAGTGCTCGGGGTCGCAAAGACGGCCTCGGCAGACGAGATAAAGCTCGCCTACAGGAAGGCGGCCATGAAATGGCATCCGGACCGGTGGGTGGACGGTACCGATCAGGAGAAGAAAACCGCGGAAGAGAATTTCAAGGAGGCTTCAGAGGCATATTCAGTGCTCAGCGACCCTCAGAAGAAGTCCCGCTACGACCAATTCGGTTTCGCCGGAATGGACGGTCAGCCGGGTCCGGACTTCAGCGGAGGTTTCGGCAACCTGAACGACATCCTCAACGACCTTTTCGGCGGCGGATTCAGTTTCGGCGGATTCGGTGGCTTTGGCGGCTCATCGGCCAGAGGCGGAGCCCAGCAGAGAGTCTACAAAGGCAGGGACATCCGCACAAGAGTCCGGCTTACCCTTGATGAGATTTCCAAAGGCGTTGAGAAGGAGATCACCATCGAGCGCAACCGTCAGTGTCCGGACTGCGGTGGAAAGGGAGCCAGGAACGCAGCAGACATCAAGACCTGTCCGAACTGCAACGGCCAGGGCCAGGTCCAGCAGGTTGTCAATTCCCTGTTCGGAAGGACGATAACATACACGACCTGCCCTCAGTGCGGTGGCGAGGGCAAAGTCATCAGCAACCCATGCCACACCTGCAACGGTACGGGTCTGGTGCGCAAGAGAGAGACGATCAAGGTCAAGATTCCGGCAGGTGTGGAGAACGGCATGCAGCTGACCATCCGCGGCGAGGGTCATGCAGCGCCTCACAACGGCACCAACGGAGACCTTCTCGTGCTCATCGAAGAGATCGGTGACTCGAACCTCAAGAGAGACGGTAAGAATCTCTTCTACTCGACGACCATTTCGGTCACGGATGCAATCCTCGGCTGCGAAATCACGGTACCGTGCCTTGACGGATCCTACAAGGTGAAGATCGACCCAGGTACCCAGTCCGGCTCGGTAGTGAAACTGCGCGGCAAGGGTCTCCCAGCCGTACAGGGCTATGGAAGCGGAACCGGCGACCTCTTCGTCAAGATTCTTGTCTGGATTCCGAAGAAACTGTCAAGGAGCGAAAAGGAAGCTCTGGAGAACATGAGGGGCAGCAAATCATTCACGCCTGATCCAAGCAGGGAAGACAAGGCAGTCTTCGACAAGATCAAGGATATCTTCTAGAGAGAAGGTGACCTTCGGCAGAATCAAGGGTTACATTCCGGGACGAGACTGGCAGTCATTGACAGGATCAAGGTTACATTCCGGGAAAAGACAGGCAGTCTTTGACAGGATCAAGGGTTACATTCCGGACAAGACGAGGTGGGAAATGGAAATATTTTGAAGAAATATTCCATAATTGCCACACAAATTTTGTGATTTAAGAAATTATTCCTACATTTGCAGTCCGAAAACAAAGCAACCGCTTGCATTACTCTGCTGAAAGAGGGCAATGTTGCGCAAACAGAGAAACGAAATGGATTATATCAAATTAGTAGAGCAGTCTTTCGCCAACGAGAAAGTAGCCTCATATCCTGATTTCAAGGCCGGTGACACAATCACCGTTTCCTACAGGATCAAGGAGGGTGACAAGGAAAGACTTCAGAAATTCAAGGGTGTTGTCATCCAGCTCAGAGGCGCTACCCCTCAGACAAAGACCTTTACCGTACGCAAAGTTTCCAACGGTATCGGCGTTGAAAGAATATTCCCTATCCAGTCACCTTTCATTGACGAAATCGAGCTGAACAAGGTTGGTATGGTTCGCAGGGCAAGAATCTTCTACCTCCGCAACCTCTCCGGTAAGAAGGCCAGGATCAAGGAGAAGAAAATGTCCATCAAGAAGACTGAGGAATAATGAACTATAGCGGATGACAATCCGCAAAACCGGCTCCCTAGCTCAACTGAATAGAGCATTTGACTACGGATCAAAAGGTTACAGGTTTGAATCCTGTGGGAGTCACAAAAGGAAGAGGCTGACTGATAGTTAGTCTCTTTTCTTTATATCCGGCTGCAAGGAGTGTGACAGGAATTGCTGAGAACTCCGGGCTCCAACTCCGGGCTCTCAACCGATGACCGGGCCGGTTTTCGGCACAACGACCCGCCCACAGCATGCTCAGATTCCGAGTATTTCATTTTCGTATTGTAGGAGTATCATTTCTTCCCGTCTTCTCCGACCGTGAAAAAATGGCGGGCTGGACATTCTGGGTGATAAAACCGCTGCAATGAACTGATTTTCATATCTTTGTGAAGATCATCATTGATACCTTGGCCGAAGCAGACAGCGGGAGAGTCAGAGAGGCATGTGCTCCGGCGGACACGGGAAGCGGGCGACGCCAATCGGATACAAGTTATCACGTGGCAAAGCGTTCTTCAGACCGGTCTTTGGCACAGCGACCCCTTCCACAGGTACCTCAGAGACATCCCCGCGTGGCGAAGAGGGCTTCTATCAGCACTTTGGCACGGAGACCCTCAACTGAAGCACTTCTGGGGCAGGGTCGCGTGCCGAAGGAAAGGAAATCGGTACCGTTGCAGGGCTTATGGTCAAGTTTGCGACCGGGTTTGGCACGGCACCCCCGGCTACAGATAGTTCTGAGGCAGGTACGCGTGGCGAAGGGGACATCTATCGGCACTTTGGCACGGGGACCCTCAACTGAAGCACTTCTGGGGCATGGTCGCGTGCCGAAGGAAAGGAAATCGGTACCGTTGCAGGGCTTATGGTCAAGTTTGCTACCGGGTTTGGCACGGCCCCCCCGGCTACAGGTGGTTCTGAGGCAGGGTCGCGTGTCGAAGGGGACATCTATCGGCACTTTGGCACGGCGACCCTGCCCAGAGATGCCTCAGTGGCATCCTCGCGGAGCAACTGTGAGTTGGTGTTTCGGATAGTAGCCGAATTGGGCTTCGTGAAATTCACCTGGCACGAGCCGTTATTGATTATCAAGTAGTTAGCGACCCGAAAGGTGCCAGGTGAACACAATTTGATGCCACCTGGCACCGGGATGTGCCCTACAGGTACCTGTAATGAGGATTGGCGTGCCAGGTGAATTTCATGAAGCGAAAGGACACCACTGCATAGGCCACCGGAAAGACACCCTGCATAGGGCACCAGAAGGACACACAGCTGATGCTCCCGAAAGTTGACCCTACATCTCCCCCCGGACGGTCACTTTGCTGAGGCGGTAGTACCTTGAGGAGTGCTGAGTTCGCAACTGTGGAAATAGCAAACAATATGAAGAAGATGAAATCAGTGATGTATGCGGAACGAGCGAAGGTTGTCGCCTCCGAGGGACGTGCCACCCGCGGCACGGAAGCGGGTGCCGACATCAGCGGCTGGCGGCAGCCAGGCGCGATGGAGGCAGGGTCAAAAGAAGTCGGAGATTTTGCTATCCGGCAAAATCTTCGACTCTTTTGACTCCCGAGGAGGCGATCAGCCTCGCCGTGGAGTGGCAGCCATCTGAGAAGAACGAGACCGATAATCACATATCAGTCACATTCTTTCTTTTCAGTCCTGCACCGGTCCCAGAAAGAATATGTTCGCCTCTGCTGCTGCTTCAGTATTTTGAAAAACCAACTTGCTTCTGATCAGGCGGATGGACGAAGTGATCACGTGGATGGACGATGTGATCACGTGGATGGACGATGTGATCACGTGGATGGACGATGTGATCACGTGGATGGACGATGTGGATTTCATCGTAACCGAGAAAGAATCGAACAATTCTTGGATTGTTTGCAGAAAATTGCTACCTTTGAAAAGTACGCGGAATTAGCTCAGTTGGTAGAGCGTCGGCTTCCCAAGCCGAAGGTCACGAGTTCGAACCTCGCATTCCGCTCAAGTCTGAAAAGCCATCCCCACATGCGGGATGGCTTTATGTTTATAGACACCGGCATATTCATAACGCACAATCTTCAACTGACATCTTGGCATGGACTTCCGCAGATTTCTCGCCGTGCTGGCATTCACAGCCTCAGCGCTGTCCCTCGATGCACAGATCAAATATCGCGATGCATCATCTCTGCCCCTGTATGGGAGGGCAACCGACTCAATGGAAAACAGGTACGAAAGGCTGCCTGATTCTCTGGCCACGGCAATCAGGCCCGAACTGGCTTCCCTTGGAAGGAATTCAGCCGGTCTGTACATCAGGTTCAGGTCGAATTCTTCAACCATCAGCGCAAGATGGGTGAATTCGTCCGCATTCGCGATGCCCCATATGGCAGACACAGGGGTGAGCGGGTTGGACCTCTATACCCTCACCGAAGATGGATGGAGATACTGCGGCACAGCCATGCCCAGGCATGGAACGGTAGAGAATGAGAAGGTGCTGGTCGCAAACATGACAAGAAAAGAAAGGGAATTCATGCTCTATCTTCCATTGTACAACGGTGTCAGGAGAATCGAAATAGGTACAGATGAGGATGCAACCCTTGAAGGCCCCCAGAAAGACTCTCCGCGAGCAGGAGGCCAGATTGTCTTTTACGGGACGAGCATTCTCCAGGGAGGTTGCTGCTCCAGACCGGGGATGGTCTTCACAAGCATCATTTCAAGGGCACTGGACAGGGAATGCATCAACCTTGGGTTCAGCGGGAACGGCAGACTGGACTACGAAGTTGCCCAAGTGATGGCAGAAGTGGACAATCCGTCGGTTTTCGTCCTTGACTATGTTCCGAACTGCACGGCGGGAAACATCCGGGAAAAGGGAGAAACCTTCTTCAGAATCATCAGGAAGGCCCATCCGGATGTGCCGGTAATATTCATAGACAATCCGTTCTATGGACACTGCCATGTCGACGAAGAGGCCAGAAAAGATGTCGATGCAAGGAATGAAGCCCAGAAGGAACTGTATCTCAAGCTAAGAAAAAGCGGAGAAAAGCGAATATACCACATTACAACAGAAAACACCGTCGGAACAGACTGCGAAGCGTTTGTCGACGGTGTACATTTCACTGACCTCGGAATGATGAGGTATGCAGAAAACCTCATCCCTGTCATAAAGAGAAGGATGAGGTAAGGCTGGTTTCCTTAAGCTTCAGGAATATCGCCGGCTGAAGGAACCGAGAATGGAGAGGATGAAGGGAGGGTGAAAGCGTCCTCCTGCACAGGTTTCTCCTCTTCAACTGAATACATCGCAGGCTGTTCCCCCGAAGTAAGCTGGGCAAACTCCTCTTCGGTGATCATCTTGCAGTTGCCGTTGAAAGTCGCATCGAGTTCAACGGCAAGTCTCCTGATGTGGAGATCGCCTTCTACCACGCAAGTTTCCTTGAGCGCCAGAGTATCCTGCACATAGAGGTCACCCTGTACATTTCCCCAGATGTCGATATTGTTGCAGATGATGTCACCCTTGATGATGGCCTTTTCACCTATGACGACTTTGGACTGAGAGACGATTCTTCCTTCGAAGTTTCCGTCAATCCTTACATTATAGGGAGATGAGATTTCTCCCTTGACAGTTGAACCGGCAGAAATCCTGCTGACGTCATTTACGCCCTGATTTTCTTCGGGCCTCTGATAATTCGTGCTCATATTCTTTAGTTTTCTGATTTCATTGTCTACATGTCCATACCGTGACAATACTTGTACTTTTTGCCGGAACCGCAAGGACACGGCTCATTACGGCCAATCTTCCTGCCCACGTGAACAGGAGCATTAGGCTTTCTCTCGCCATTGGTGGTCAAGTCGTTGCGCTGGGTACGCATCTGGCTCATGTCGGTTCTCCGAACGTTCTGGGCAGGACGCGCCTCACTCTCGTCACGCAACGGCACGAAGGCTCTCATCAGGAATGAAAGTACATCCTTGTTGAGACTGTCGAGCATCGAGGCAAAGAGGTTGTAGCTTTCAAGCTTATACACGACGAGCGGATCCTTCTGCTCGTAGGCCGCATTCTGGACACTTGTGCGGAGATCATCCATTTCACGGAGGTGCTGCTTCCAGTGCTCATCGATCTGGTAAAGGATGATGGTACGGCTGAGAGCCTTTGCAACCTCACGGCAATCAGTGTTGTAGGCCTTCTCGAGATTGACAGAGAGGGTCAGCATCTTGCGCCCGTCAGAAATTGGAATTGCAATGTTCTGGTACATGCTTCCCTGCTTCTCGAAGACTTGCTTCACGAATGGATAGAGCTTCTCCGACATTGCTGTCATCCTTCTGCGGTAGACCTCGTCCATGTGCTTGCAGAGAGCGGAAGCGATCTGGTCGGAGGAGGCCTGCGAATAGAAGGCCTCGTCGAATCCAAGGTCGATCGACAGCTGACTCATCACAAGTTCCTCGAAGTCTGAATATGCCAGGCCCTCGGACTTCTCGGCGAGAAGCGACGCCGTGTCTATCATCATATTCATGACGTCGATTTCGATTCTTTCTCCCGACAGCGCATTGCGGCGGCGGGCATAGACGGCCTCACGCTGGTAGTTCATGACATCGTCATATTCAAGGAGCCTCTTACGGATGCCGAAGTTGTTCTCCTCAACCTTCTTCTGGGCATTCTCGATGGTCTTGGAGAGCATCCCGTGAGTGAGGGCTTCGTCATCCTGGACACCGAGCTTGTCCACTATTCCGGCAATCCTTTCGGAGCCGAACAGACGCATGAGTTTGTCTTCGAGAGAGACATAGAAGGTCGATGAGCCCGGGTCTCCCTGACGTCCCGCACGGCCTCTGAGCTGGCGGTCGACGCGGCGGGAATCGTGTCTCTCTGTGCCGATGATGGCAAGACCTCCCTTGGCCTTGACCTCATCGGAGAGTTTGATGTCGGTTCCACGACCGGCCATGTTGGTTGCAATGGTCACGGTGCTGGACTGTCCGGCCATAGCGACGATCTCCGCCTCCCTGGCATGTTCCTTCGCATTGAGGACATTGTGCTTGATGCCTCTGAGACGGAGCATTCGGCTGAGGAGTTCGGAAGTCTCGACGTCGGTTGTACCCACGAGGACCGGGCGGCCTTCCTTTATCAGTTCGGCCACACGTTCGATGACCGCATTGAACTTCGCTTTCTTAGTCTTGTAGATAAGGTCATCCTCATCGCGCCTGATAACCGGACGGTTGGTCGGAATGACGACCACATCAAGCTTGTAGATCGACCAGAACTCACCGGCCTCAGTCTCGGCAGTACCGGTCATACCGGACAGCTTGTGATACATCCTGAAGTAGTTCTGGAGAGTGATGGTGGCAAAAGTCTGCGTTGCAGCCTCGACCTTGACGTTCTCCTTGGCCTCGACAGCCTGATGGAGTCCGTCGCTCCAGCGGCGGCCTTCCATGATACGTCCGGTCTGCTCATCCACGATCTTGACCTTGTTGTCGATGACGATGTAATCCACATCCTTCTGGAACATCGCGTAAGCCTTGAGGAGCTGGAGGACAGTGTGGACTCGCTCGCTCTTGAGGGAATAGTCCTCCATCAGACGGTCCTTCTTCTCCTGTTTCTCCTCGGCGCTCAGGGATTCGTCCTTCTGGATCTCGGCGATCTTCATTCCCATGTCAGGCAGGACGAAGAAGTCCGAGTCGGAAACGGAATTGGCAAGGAACTCGTGTCCCTTGTCCGTGAGGTCGACCGAATGATGCTGCTCGTTGATCACGAAGTATAGTTCGTCGGTAACGATGTGCATCTCCCTTTCGTTGTCCTGCATGTAGTAGTTCTCGGCCTTCTGCATCATCTGCTTCATTCCGGTCTCGGAAAGGAACTTGATGAGAGGCTGGTACTTCGGAAGTCCCTTGTAGGCCCTCAGGAGAAGTTTCCCACCTTCTTCGGAATTGCCGGCAGCAATCACCCTCTTCGCCTCGTTGAGGATCTGGGTGACAAGAGCGCGCTGCTTCATGTACAGATTCTCGACATTCGGTCTGAACGTCATGTACTGCTCGTCGTCCTGGGACTTGGCCACAGGACCGGAGATGATAAGAGGAGTACGGGCGTCGTCGATGAGCACGGAGTCGACCTCATCCACGATTGCGAAATGATGCTTGCGCTGAACGAGATCGTTCATGTTGACAGCCATGTTGTCACGCAGATAGTCGAAGCCGAACTCGTTGTTGGTACCGAAGGTGATGTCGCAGTTGTAGGCCTTCTTCCTGGCATCGGAATTCGGCTCATGCTTGTCGATACAGTCCACAGACAGGCCGTGGAACATGTAGAGAGGGCCCATCCACTCGGAATCTCGCTTGGAGAGGTAATCGTTGACCGTCACGACGTGGACTCCCTTGCCCGCAAGGGCATTGAGGAAAACAGGGAGTGTTGCCACAAGGGTCTTTCCTTCACCGGTTGCCATCTCGGCGATCTTTCCCTGATGGAGAACGATACCGCCGATGAGCTGGACATCGTAGTGAACCATGTCCCAGGTGACTTCATTGCCGCCGGCCACCCAATGGTTCTGCCAGACGGCCTTGTCGTCCTCGATATGGACGAAATCCTTGGTTATGCTGAGGTTGCGGTCGAAATCGGTGGCTGTCACCGTGATCGTTTCATTCTCCTTGAAGCGCCTGGCAGTCGACTTCATGATGGCGAAGGCCTCCGGAAGTATTTCCGCGAGTTCCTTTTCGATTGCCTCATCCTCATCCTTGACTATCTTGTCAGCCTCCGTCGCCAGAGACTCCTTTTCCGAGACCGGAATGTCCTCCTCAAGTTTCGCCTTGATACGGGCTATCTTCTCCTCGAATGGGGCCTCGATCCCCGCAAGCCTGGCCCTGAGGGCAGCCGACCTGGAGCGGAGTTCATCATCAGAGAGCGCGTCAATCGGTCCGTAGGCGGCAAGAACCTTGTCAAGAATCGGTCTGATCTGCTTGAGGTCCCTGTCGGCCTTGGAGCCGAAGATTTTCTTCAATATTCCTGCTAATGCCATATACGATAGTAAATTTTTCAAACAATTCAAGTTTCGCAAGTTGCAAGTACTTATCATTCAGTGGACTTTCCACCATACGCGAACTTTCGCTCACGTCATGATCTTTATCCACGCTACCCTATCCCTAA
>SFMU01000035.1 GCA_004552965.1 Bacteroidales bacterium
TATTTTTGGTCATTTACAAAGTTATGAATGCTTTTTTCTATCACTCAAAACGGGGAATTAACTTTGCGAAAATTCGGGGATTCAAAGTTACTGATTACAGGCTGGGAGGGCTGGTCGTCGAGGGAAGAGGGCCGGGAAGAGGACCGGAAAGGAGGCCGGGAAGAGGACTGGGTGGAGGGCCGGGAAGAAGACCGGGCGGAGGACCGGGAGGAGGGCCGGAAAGGAGGCCGGAAGGAAGACCGGAAAGGAGGCCGGTAAGAGGACTGGGCGGAGGGTCGGGCGGAGCATCGGGAAGAGGACCGGGAGGATGGCCGGGCGGAAGACCGGGCGGAAGACCGGGCGGAGGACCGGAAAGAGGACCGGAAGGATGGGCCGGAAGGAAGACCGGGCGGAGGGCCAGGCGGATGGGCCGGGAAGAAGACCGGGCGGATGGGCCGGGAAGAGGACCGGAAGGATGGGCCGGGAAGAGGACCGGAAGGATGGGCCGGGCAGAGGACCGGGCAGAGGGCCGGGAAGATGACCGAGCGGAGGGCCGGGCGGAGCATCGGGAAGAGGACCGGAAGGAGGACCGGGCGGAGGACCGGGCGGAGGGGCCGGGCGGAGGGGCCGGGAAGAGGACCGGAAGGAAGACCGGGAAGAGGACCGGGAAGAGGGTCGGAAAGAGGGTCGGAAAGAGGGTCGGGAAGAGGACCGGGCCGGAGACTGGGCGGGCGGGGCGGGAGAGGACCGGAAAGGAGGCCGGGAAGATGACCGAGCGGAGGGCCGTGAAGAGGGCCGGGAAGATGACCGAGCGGAGGGCCGTGAAGAGGGCCGGGAAGAGGAACGGGCAGAGGGCCGGGAAGATGACCGGGCGGAGGGGCCGGTAAGAGGACCGGGCAGAGGACCGGGCAGAGGACCGGGCGGAGGGGGTCTTCCGACAGGTCTTCGGCACGGCTCTCCTGCCCACAGGTACCTCAGTGCCATCTCCGCGTGGCGAAGGGGGCTTCTGACCAGTCTTCGGCACGGCTCCCCTGCCCACAGGTACTTCAGTGCCATCCCCACGTGCCGAAGGGAAGGAAATCGGTACCGTTAACGGGATTAAGGTCGGGTTTACGACCGGGTTTGGCACGGCGACCTTACCCACAGATGCCTCAGTGGCAGCATCGCGGAGCCACTGTGAGTTGGTGCATCGGATAGTAGCCGAAATGGGCTTCGTGAAATTCACCTGGCACGAGCCGTTATTGATTATCAAGTAGTTAGCGACTAAAAAGGTGCCAGGTGAACACACCGCGCACACGGGAGGATGGCGGGATCATCCAGATACAAGTTATCGCGTGGCTAAGCGTTCTTCTGACCGGTCTTTGGCACGGCACCCCCGGCTACAGATAGTTCTGAGGCAGGGTTGCGTGGCGAAGGGAAGGAAATCGGTACCGTTGACGTGATTATGGTCAAGTTTGCAACCGCGTTCGGCACGGGGACCCTGCCCACAGGTACCTCAGTGCCATTCCCGCGTGGCGAAGGGGTCTTCTGGACGGTCTTCGGCACGGGGACCAAGCCCACAGGTACCTCAGTGCCATTCTCGCGTGGCGAGGAGGGTCTTCTGACCGGTCTTCGGCACGAGGACCATGCCCACAGGTACTCCAGTGGCATTCCGGCGTGTCGAAGAGGGTCTTCTGGCCGGTCTTTGGCACGGGGACCTTGCCCACAAGTACTTCAGTGGCATCCCGGCGTGGCGAAGGGGTCTTCTGGACGGTCTCGATCCGGTCATTTATCGATGATTATGCCGGTCTTCGGCACAGCGACCATGCCCACAGGTACCTCAGGGGCATCCTCGCGTGGCGAAGCATCATTCAACCGGTCTCGAACCGGTCTTTTCCCGATGATCTTGCCGACCCTTCGGCACGGGGACCATGCCCACAAGTACTCCAGTGGCATCCTCGCGTGGCGAAGGGGTCTTCTGACCGGTCTTCGGCACGAGGACCATGCCCACAGGTACCTCAGTGCCATTCCCGCGTGGCGAAGGGGACTTCTGGACGGTCTTCGGCACGGGGACCATGCCCACAGGTACTCCAGTGGCATCCCCGCATGGCGAAGAGGGCTTCTGACCGGTCTTTGGCACAGCACCCCCGGCTACAGATAGTTCTGAGGCAGGGTTGCGTGGCGAAGGAAAGAAAATCGGTACCGTTGACGTGATTATGGTCAAGTTTGCAACCGGTCTTCGGCACGGGGACCCTGCCCACAAGTACTCCAGAGGCATTCCGGCGTGGCGAAGGGGGCTTCTGACAGGTCTTCGGCACGGCTCCCCTGCCCACAGGTACCTCAGAGGCATCCCCGCGTGGCGAGGAGGGTCTTCTGGCCGGTCTTCGGCCCGTCCGGCGGTCAGCATATTCGGAGAACGCGGGGATACGCTGCGTCCGGCCCGCAGGTCTGCATATTCAGCGCCCGGGAATACGCCGCACCGGTCCGGCCCCCGGCATATTCAGTGGGCCCCGGGATATTCATCGAGTGCCCTGGATCAGTCGCGCTCGTAGACATCGCGGGATGGACCCCCGGCATATTCAGTGACCCCCGGCATATTCATCGACCCCCCCTGGATCAGTCGCGCTCGTAGACGTCGCGGGTGTAGACTTTGTCCTTTACATCGTCGAGGGAGCTGTCGTAGCGGTTGGCGAGGATGGAGTGGCTGAGGGCCTTGAACTTGGCAAGGTCGTTGATGACCTGGGAGCCGAAGAAGCTCTCGCCGTCCGGGAGAGTGGGCTCATAGATGATCACGGTGGCGCCCTTGGCCTTGATGCGCTTCATGACGCCCTGGATCGAGCTGTGACGGAAGTTGTCGGAGTTGGCCTTCATGGTGAGGCGGTAGACCCCGATGACGCAGTCGCGCTCCTTGGAAGCATCCCACTGGCCGTTTTCGCTGTAGTAGCCTGCCTTGCGGAGCACCTGGTCGGCGATGTAGTCCTTGCGGGTACGGTTGGACTCCACGATGGCCGTCATCATGTTCTGAGGCACGTCCTGATAGTTGGCGAGGAGCTGCTTGGTGTCCTTCGGGAGGCAGTAGCCGCCGTAGCCGAATGATGGGTTGTTGTAGTGGGTGCCGATACGCGGATCCAGTCCGACGCCGTTGATTATCGCTCTGGTGTCGAGGCCCTTGATCTCGGCATATGTGTCCAATTCGTTGAAATACGAGACGCGGAGGGCGAGGTAGGTGTTGGCGAACAGCTTGACTGCCTCGGCTTCCTTCGCGCCCATGAACAAGGTCGGAATATCTTCCTTGATGGCGCCTTCCTTGAGAAGGTCTGCGAATATGTGGGCATATTCATCGGCCTTCGGGTTGGCTATGGCGACGATGGCGTTGTTCTCTTCGTCCCAGGTCTTTTCCTTGCTTGAAGGCAGGGGTTTCGGGACGCCGACGATGATTCTGGACGGGTAGAGGTTGTCGTAGAGGGCTTTGCTCTCCCTGAGGAACTCCGGCGAGAACAGGAGGTTGAACTTCTTTCCCTTGAGAGAAGGATCGGTGAGGAACCTCAGCGCATACTTCACATAAAGGCTCCGGCAATATCCCACCGGAATGGTGCTCTTGATGACCATCACCGCGTCCGGATTGACATTGATCACAAGGTCGATGACGTCTTCGATGTGATGTGTGTCGAAAAAGTTCTTGGCGGGATCATAGTTGGTCGGCGCCGCAATGATGACGAAATCCGCTTCTGAATATGCCGACGCACCATCGAGTGTGGCCTTGAGCCTGAGCGGCTTCTCCGCAAAGAACTTCTCGATGTAGTCATCCTGTATCGGGCTTATTCTCTTGTTGATCTTTTCGACTTTCTCCGGGATGACATCAACCGCAGTCACCTCATGCTTCTGCGACAGAAGCGTAGCCATGCTTAGTCCGACATATCCAGTGCCGGCCACAGCAATCTTCAATTCATCAAATTCTCGCATGATACTTTGAATTCTCTTATGTTTTGTTTCAGGTTATCGTTCTTTCCGAGGGGGCGTCGGGCCGGGCGGGTGGCTTCGGGCCGAGCAACCGGACCGGGCAACCGGGCCGGGCGGGTGGCTTCAGGCCGGGCAACCGGACCGGACAGATGGCTTCGGGCCGAGCGGATGGCATCGGGCCGGGTGGATGGCATCGGGCCGGGCGGATGGCTTAGGACCGGGCGGGCCAACCATCTCTTCAACTGACGGTTAGGACCTGTGAGCCCACCTGTGGTTCAACCGGTACTCCAACCGGTGGTTCAACCGTCCCTCCAAACGACGCGAAGTCCGGTCCTTCAACCGCTCCTCCGACCGACGCAAAGTCCGGTCTTCCAACCGGTGGTTCAATCGTCCCTACAGCCGAAGCAAAGTCCGGTCCTTCAACCGGTGGTTCAACCGTCCCTACAGCCAAAGCAAAGTTCGTTCCTTCAACCGGTGGTTCAACCGGTACTTCAACCGGTACTCCAACCGACGCAAAGTCCGGTACTCCAACCGATGGTTCAATCGTCCCTACAGCCGAAGCAAAGTTCGGTCATTCAACCGGTGGTTCAATCGTCCCTACAACCGAAGCAAAGTTCGGTACTCCAACCGCTCCTCCAACCGACGCTCCCGACAGTCATGCCAATGCACCTCAACCGAAGTCGCTGACAATGCAACGAGATTCCGGAAGAACAGCATCGGCAATCCTCAAAATTTATGTGAAGTTACACATTTTTATACGTAAAGCAAAACTCTCCTCAACTTGACAGTAATCTCAACTCCAAATGCCAGCCTGAAACAACCCGTACCCATAGACCCGATTTCGAACATCAAGTCTATGCCAGTGAAACGGCAAAGTCTCTCGGAATCCTACAGAGTCCGATCTATGGCCGATCTTAGGCTGACCCTCCGGCACGGCGACCCTGCCCACAGGTACCTCAGGGGCATCCTCGCGTGGCGAAGAAGGCTTCTGGACGGGCTTCGGCACGACCACTATGAGCACAGGTACCTCAGAGGCATCCTCGCGTGGCGAAGAGGAACTTCTGACCGGTCTTCGGCACGGCGACCCCACCCACAGGTACCTCAGGGGCATCCTCGCGTGGCAAAGGGGGCTTCTGACCGCTCTTCGGCACGGCGACCCTACCCACAGGTACCTCAGGGCATCCTCGCGTGGCGAAGAAGGCTTCTGGACGGGCTTCGGCACGTTCACCCTGCCCACAGATGCCTCAGTGGCATCCTCGCGTGGCGAAGGGGGCTTCCGGCCGCTCTTCGGCACGTCCACCCTGCCCACAGATGTCACAGTGGCATCCTCGCGGAGCCACTGTGAGTTGGTGCTTCGGATAGTAGCCGAATTGAGCTTCGTGAAATTCACCTGGCACGAGCCGTTATTGATTATCAAGTAGTTAGCTACCCAAAAGGTGCCAGGTGAACACAATTTGATGCCACCTGGCACCGGGATGTGCCCTACAGGTACCTGTAATGAAGATTGGGGTGCCAGGTGAATTTCATGAAGATCGATGGCAGCGGACAGGGGAAGACTCCGAGAGGCGTGTGATCTCGCGCACACGGGAAGCGGGCCCATCGGATACAAGTTATCGCGGGGCGAAGCGTTCTTCAGATCGGTCTTCGTCACGGCTACCATGCCCACAAGTACCCCAGTGGCATCCACGCGTGGCGAAGGAGTTAGCTATCGGGTCTTCGGCACGGGGACCTTGCCTACAAGCATCTCAGTGGCATCCCCGCGTGGCGAAGGGAGTCTTATGACCGGTCTTCGGCACGTCCACCATGCCCACAAGTACCTCAGAGGCATCCTCGCGTGGCGAAGGGGGCTTCTGGACGGTCTTCGGCACGGCGACCTTGCCCACAGGTGTCTCAGGGGCATCCCGGCGTGGCGAAGGAGGCTTCTGACCGCTCTTCGGCACGTCCACCATGCCCACAAGTACCTCAGAGGCATCCTCGCGTGGCGAAGAAGAACTTCTGACCGGTCTTCGGCACGACGATCTTGCCTACAGGCACCTCAGAGCCATCACGGCGTGCCAAAGAGGTTTCAAAGCGGAAAAAAGCAGTGATCTCAGAGCAGCGAGAAGAAATGGCCTCAAAGCAGGGAGAAGCAGTGAACTCAAATCAGGGAGAAGCAGTGATCTCAGAGCAGGGAGGAGAAGAGGTACTCCCAGGCGGAGATGATGGTTTCGGGGGTAAAACGGTGAGATGAGGCCTTTGAGGCGGCTCCGAGGCGGAGGCGAAGGTTGTCGTCTGAGGCGATACGGCATATTCGGTCAGCTAATGTGCACACATCGCCTACGGGCACAAGGTAGCCATTCGGGGTATTGCCTGCCGCCTGGTCAAGAGTCGCCGCGGGGACATTCCCAACACCGCCGCCGTCTCCGGCGTCGACGATGATTTCGGAGGGGCCGGTCGGGCAGTCGTAGCTGATGAGAGGGAGGCCGAAGGAAGAGGCCTCGACGAGCGCCAGAGGGAAACCCTCATGGAGGGAAGTCATCAGCAGGGCCGATGAGTTTGAATATTCAGAAGCAATGTCCTTCACGACTCCGCGCAGGATGACCGAGCCGGTGAGGCCGAGTCGAGCGATCTGCGAGCGCAAGGCATGCTCGAGTTTTCCTTCACCGAATATCTCCAGTCGCCAGTCGGGGAATCTCTCTGCCACAATCGACCATGCCGAAACGAGGTCCTTGAAGTTCTTCTGGTCCTCAAGCCGGCCGACCGCAATCATGCGCTTTTCCGCAAGCCGGGAGACCTGTCCGGGAGGGGTTGTCACAGGATTGAATATTCGTTCCACCCGACGGCAGTGCCTTTTCCAGATCGGCAGATCATGCTCTGTCAGCGTCACCATGCAGTCATATTCGGAGACAGCGCGCTCGAGCATATGCGTCCTCAGCCATGCATAGGGGTACAGGAATATGCCGCCGTACTTCCGGTAGAATTTGTCGTGGCTGAAATGGTACTCGGCGACGCAAGGGCGTCCGCCCGCAACCGCCGGCAGTATCCGCACTTCCGGGCCGCACAGGGACACGCACACGTCAGGGTCCAGCATCTCCACCACCCTCGACAGTCGCTTCCTGACACTGCCCTTGAGCCGCTCCGAAGCCCCGGTCGCCGGGACGGAAGTGATGCCCTCCGTACTGGCACTTCCGGTCGCCGGGCTGGAAGTGCTGCCGACAGTCGAGGAGACCGGGGACGCGCTGCTCTCCGTTCTGGCACTGCCGGTCGCCGGGGTGGCCGCGCTACCGACAGCCGAGGAGACCGGGGACGCGCTGCTCTCCGTTCTGGCACTTCCGGTCGCCGGGCTGGCCGCGCTGCCGACAGTCGAGGAGACCGGGGACGCGATGCTCTCCGTTCTGGCACTGCAGGAAGCCGGGTTTGACGCGCTGCCGGCAGCTGAGGAGACCGTAGTTCGAGGAGAGTCGGAAGTGGCGTTTGCACTGGACGAATGGCCGGGAAGGGAGAGGTACGGAGCCGAGAGATCCACTATATTCACAGAAGGGTCAATCGGAAAGAATGGCTTGCGACCCTTGAGGCGCAGAACCACTATCGAGACTTCATGGCCTCTTGATGCGAGAAGGTTCGCCTTGACGGAAAGCACCCTCTCCATTCCTCCGGAATTATGGAGTCCTCTGATGCAGTACATTATCTTCATATCCGCAAAGATAATGCTTTTATTCTTCACAACGGCGGTTCGCCATTGCATTAGAAACCATTCCCGTGAATTGCGTGCATTTATCTGTCGGTTGAGGTACGGAGAGGGTGCGCGTCCATGAAAGTGGCCGTTTTCATGGACATCGAGGTCCGGAGCGTGTGCGTGTCCATAGAATCAGGCTTTTTTATGGACGTCGAGGTTCGGATTGAGTGCTCGGCAGACCCATCGGCACGGAGAGTAGGCCTACAGGTGTTCCAGAGGCATCCCGGCGTGGCGAATGGGGCTTCTGACCGCTCTTCGGCACGGCGACCTTGCCCACAGATGCTCCAGAGGCATCCCGGCGTGGCGAATGGGGCTTCTGACCGGTCTTTGGCACGGCCACCATGCCCACAGCTACCTCAGGGGCATCCCGGCGTGGCGAAGAGCCACCTGACCAAAGACAAACCGGTCTCTGCTCGATGCAAAGACCAGTTATCTTATCGCCGGGCTTACCGCCAGACTTGCCGGATGGTTTCATACGTCGGGCTTACCGACCGTCAGACCGGCCTGCCTTACCGACAGCCTTACCTGAAGCTCTCGCCGGCAGGGTCACATGGGTCATCCTTACCGCCCACCTTACCGACGGGTTTCGTCAGCCAGACTTTTCGACCTCCAGACCGCCAGACTTTTCCGAACGCCCAACCGACCAGCCCAACCGACCAGCCCGACCGACCAGCCCAACCGACCAACCCGACCGACCAGCCCGACCGGCCAGCCTCACCAGCCAGCCACCCTCACCAGCCATCCACCCCGGCAAAGGTCCCGCCGGCCTCCCTTACCGGTAGGCTTCGTTCTGCTGGGAGGAGATTGCGGGGTTGGCGTTCATCTCGTCACGGCTGATCGGAAGGACGATCATGCCGTTGGTGCGGTCAATGGTCTTTCCACGGCGAGTCACATTGATGTCGAGAAGGTCGTCGTTGAACTCGACGGTCCTGTCGAGCCTCATCATGTCGAAGAACCTGTGGCCCTCGCCGAAGAGTTCCTTGCTTCTTTCGGAAAGGATCATGTCCACGGAGATGGTGGAGGCGTCGGCCGGGGCGAGGTTCGGGGAACGCTTGCGGATGGCATTGAGATAGGTGGCTGCATCGTCCTTTGTGCCGGCATGGAGGGCGGCCTCGGCGGCGATGAGATACATCTCGGAAAGACGGATGAGGGTGATGCTGTTGGCCGTGGTGATCTTGCCGGCAGAGGCATCGTACCAGGAGTATTTCAGGCAGGAGCCCTTGTGGTCGACCTTGAAGTCGGCGGCATATTCATCGCTCTCCATCACGCCCCAGCGCACGTCGTCCGGGTCCTCGCCAAGCCTGTCGAGGAAGTAGTCGCTCGCGAAGAACCAGCCCATCGCAGTCGAAGCGCTCTTGTACTTCTTAGGGAGATAGTAGTAGCCCAGAGATGAGGTTCCGTTGTCGGAGACGGCATCGATGCCGAGGACGAAGATCGACTCTTTGCCAGGTCCCTCTGACCATGACGAAGCCCATTCGTCGTTGGTGTAGAGGCTGTATTTGCCGGAACCGATCACTTCCTGCGCGGCGGCAAGGGCACTGGCATAATCCTCCATGAAGAGATAGACTCTGGCCTGGAGGGCTTTGGCGGCATAGTAGTTCGGCATGGTCAGAGGATTCGATTTGCCGATGAGAGACACGGCCTGGTCGAGATCCTTTACGATCTGGGTGTAGTTTTCCTTGACGGTGGCCCTGGTCGGCTGGGCATCGAAACCTGCCACGGAAGTGATCGACGGCACTCCGTAGCTGTCCGGCTTGTAGTTGTACGGGAGACCGTACATGCGGACAAGGTCGAAGTAGAACATCGCCCTGAGCAGATAGGCCTGGCCCTTGACGTTGTCGAATCCGGTCTTGCCTGCAGCCTCGAGCTTGTCGATTTCGGCAAGGACGGCATTCATATTCATGATGTATGAATAGAGATTTGACCAGAATCCTGAATATGTTCCCGAAGTCTCGGAATGCTGGAACCGGTAAAGGTCGTCGGCACCGCGGCCTACGCTGTAGATGGTCAGGTCACCGCCCTTGGCATCGGCATAAAGGAATATGTTCCTGCCGTAGGTTGTGGGGCTGGTCATCTTCCTCATCACGCCACGGATGATTGCGGTGGCATCCGAAGGTGCCTCGATTGCCCCGTCGACATTGGCCGAAGAGGACGGCTGCATGTCCAGGAAGGCATCACAGGAGACAGCCGTAAGAGACATTGCGGCTGCGGCGATTGAGATAAGTATATTTCTGATTTTCATTTGTTTTCCTCCACTTGATTAGTTTGTTTGCTTCACTTGACCGGAATCCGGACCGATGAATGAATCCGGACCGATGAATGAATCCGGACCGATGAATGGTATCCGGACCGATGAATGGTATCCGGACCTGCTAGAACCTGAAGTCGAGACCGAATGTGTAGCTCTTGCCCAGCGGAGTCTCCCATCCGCGGGTGCCATAGTCGCCAACTTCCGGGTCGGCAATCGGATAGGCCTTGAAAGTGAGCAGATTGCCTCCTGTGAAGTAGATTCTGAGATTGGAGATGTTGACTTTCTTCAGCAGGGACTTCGGGATCGAATATCCCAGTGTCACGGTCTTGAGCCTCAGAAAGCTTGCATCGTAGAGGTGACGTGACGAGGCCTGCATCGCATCCTCGAGGTCGGAACCTGAAAGGGCAGGCTGGGTGCCGTTCGGGTTGGATTCAGTCCATCTGTTCTCATAGTAGTAGGCACTCCTGATTCTGTTCCAGTAGTAGCCATCGTCAGCCACATCCTTCTCGGCGCCGTCATAGATGTTGCCTCCGATCTTGTAGATGAAGTTCAGGGAGAGGTCGAAACCGTGAGATCCGAGGTTGGCGAAGAAGCCGCCGGAGACCTTCGGGATGGCATTGCCGATGATGGTATATTCAGCCTTGCCATAGTCGTAGCTTGCGATCCTGTCGTTGAAAAGGAAGTAGCCGTCCGGAAGGTTGGATGCATCCAGGTCAGGATTGTTGGCGTAATAGACACTCTTTCCGTTGGCAGGATCGACGCCGGCCCACTCGTAGCCGTAGAAGGCTCTGGTGGATTCGCCCTCCCTGTAGATGAACTTGGCCCTGCTGTCACCGCCGGTCGGGTCGTTCCAGATGATTTCCTCACCGCCGTAGAGGCTCTTGACCGTGGACTTGATGAAGGCCGCGTTCAGACCGGCAGAGAGTGAGATATTCTTGTTGGAGACGATGTTTCCGGCAATCTCGAGCTCGAGACCGTGGTTGTTGATCATTCCCACATTCTGGAGCAGGCTGGAGAAACCTGTGGTCGTCGAGACAGGGACATTCTGAAGAAGGTTCTTCGAGTCTCTGTTGAAGTACTCGATGCTTCCGGTGAGATTCTGCTTGAAGAAGCCGAAGTCAAGGCCGATGTTGCCCGAATAGCTTGTCTCCCAGGAGAGGTCATAGTTGGCAAGGGAGGAAATGGTACCTCCCGGTTCTCCGAGGTATTTGTTTGAATATGAAATGAGATTCATGTAGCCGTAGTTGTCGGACGGAAGGGTTCCGTTGACACCGTACGAGGCTCTGAGCTTGAGGTCGCTGATGACAGGAAGGTTCTTCATGAACGGTTCCTTGACGATGCGCCATGCACCGGAGACGGACCAGAAGTCTCCCCAGCGCTTCTCGGGACTGAGCTTTGACGATCCGTCCCTTCTGTAGGAGGCCGAAAGATAGTACCTGGAGTCGTAGTTGTAGTCCGCCTTGCTGATCAGGGAAGCCATCGAGTTGCCCCAGCTGTAGGCATTGGACTCGGTTGTGCCGGCTGTTGCCACAGTGTGGAGAGAGGTTGTCGGCAGGTTCTCGCCGCTTGCCCTGGAGAAATCGGTCACGGCCTTTTCGGCTTCGAAACCGGCGAGGAGGCCGAGGTTGTGACGGCCGAAAGAGCGGTTGAAATCGATTGTGGACGACGACACCACTTTCTCGTAGATCGAACGGATCTCATGGACCAGACCGTTCTTGGATGCACCGTTGAAGTGCAGAGGACTGAAATAGACGTGGTCCTTGACGGTGTTGTTGTCGTAGGAAAGGATGGTCTTGGCATCCAGGCCCGGCAGGATGTGGAGAGTGAGTGTCTCCGATCCGCTGATCCTGAGGTTCGTGGTGGAGTTCTCCCAGTGCTTGTTCTGGTAGAGGGCGTTGTAGGCATAGGAGGCATAGCGTCCGGTCCATTCCTCACCGTCGGCGGTAGTCGGCCAGTAGAACGGGAAGAGAAGGTTCCTGGACTGCATGAAATAGTTGGAACCTGTGCTTCTGGTGTCGTTGAATCCGCTCTTGACAGTTCTGGAGATACTTGCCGAGGTGGCGAGTTCAAGACGTTCGCCAACCTTCTGATTGAGGTTGACCCTGCCGGAGAAACGGCTGAAGCCGTTGATCTTGACGCGGCCCTGTTCGTCGGTGTAGGAGAATGAGGAGTAATAGGTGCTCCTGTCGCTGCCTCCGCTGACGGAAAGGTCATAGCTCTGGTAGACCGCAGTCCGGAACAGAGCATCGTCCCAGTCGAAGTAGTTGCCTTCTCCGCGACCCGAGTTTTCATATTCGGAAATCTTCACGCTCTGGTACCTTCCGCCCTGGGGGTCGGCAGAGAAAGAGTAGCCGAACTGGTTGAATTTGCTGTTGAGCTGCTTGAGGGCATATTCGACGGCAGCCTCCGGGCCTTTGGACTGCCTGTAGTCGTAGAAGACTTCGAAGAGCATGTCCGCCTGCTGCTGAGGGGTTGCGGTCTCGTAGTTGCCTGTCGCCCAGTCAGGGGTGATTCCGCAGACAGCCTTGAAGTTGACGGTAGGCTTTCCTCTGTGGCCCTGCTTGGTGGTGATGATGATGACACCGTTGGCGGCGCGGCTTCCGTAAAGGGATGAGGCGGCCGCATCCTTGAGCACGGAGATCGACTCGATGTCGTTGGTGTTCAGGGTGGACATCACATTGTTGGACGAGCCTGAGATGTAGGAAGACATCTGTCCGACACTTCCGTTGATGACAGGGACTCCGTCGACGACATAGAGCGGCTCATTGGAAGCGTTCATCGAGCCGTTGCCCCTGATGCGGATGGTGGAGGCCGAGCCGGCCTGACCGGATGGGGATGTGATGGTCACACCGCTGACCTTTCCGACGAGGGCATTCTCGAAACTTGTGGCAGGGATGTCCGCTATCGCCTCGGCCTTGACCTGGGCTGCCGATCCGGCGAAACTGCTCTTGCGGGCGGTACCGTAGGCGAGGACCATCACGTCTTCAAGCTGTTCCCTGTCCGGAGAAAGGACTATCTGCATGTTCGCAGAGACCGGAAGCGTCTGTCCGAGCATGCCCATCACGCTCACGTCGACTGTCCTGGTGCCTGACGGAATGTTGGTGAGGGTGAAATGTCCTTTCGAATCTGTCAGGGCATAGATCGAATTGTTGCCTGTCACGCTGACTACCGCCCCTGCGACTGGGGAACCGTCTTCGGCGGAAGTCACGACACCGGTGATCCTTGTCTGTGCCCAGACAGTCATCGCCATCAGATACATAATGGCGGAAAGTGTCAGGAATCTTTTCATTTGCTGCTATTTGTTAAAATTTAGTTTCAAACCATAAGTCCATCACGGACGTCAAACTCCATACTATAGCAAAGCAGGTCGTAAAAGTGTGCTAACTCACAATAAATCAAGGGCAGAAGGTCAGCATATCCAACCAGTCAAAATCGAAAGCCGGTTTCTACTCCGTTCAAGTCAACGACTGCAATATCGCTCATTTTTATGACTTTCCAAAGGGATAGGCCATAAAAATTTTAAAAATCGTTATTGAAAGGTTTAAAATTTTAGATTCCGTCGCAGATAGCGGCGAAGGTGGCTCCTGGCCGGTCTTTGGCACGGTGTCGAAGGGATAGGACGCAGGTCCGGGACATGAGGCAAGGCGCTGCAAGCGTCAAAGGCTGCAGGAGTGCTTCAAAAGACGGAAGGCATCAAAGGCGTGAAGCAGTGCGTGAGTATCACCTTACAAGATAGGCCTCGATGGCATGGTTGCGGCGCTGGTTCACGGGAGGAAGCTGCATGTAGTCGCCATATTGCTGAGTCAGAAATGTTTCCCAGTCGGCAAACGCCTTGAAGCGGCATCCCTCGAACTCGAGGGTGGTGTAATTCTCGAAAAGGCTTCTGTCAAAGACTTCCCTGGTGCCGTTGCGCGTCATCGAGACCGCTCCGGCCTTCTGACAAGTTGAAAAATCATGACTCAGCATCAGCATCTCGGCGGCATTGATGTAGTGCCTAGGGCCCATGATGCGGGCGGCGAGGCTGGCCAGAAGCGGCTGATGGAAATTGAAAGGACGGAACCTGGACTCCAGCAGGGTGAGCCTGTGGGCATAATGCGTGAGCTTTCTCTCCATCCTGGCCTGGGCTTTCGGGTCATCAGGCTTGCCGTCGACAGGGAATATGTCCACGAAGAGACCGAACTTGCACCGCTCCTGGCCGGCGATGACGGTGCGGGTGTCATGGACCTTTGCGAATATGTGTTCGAAACGCTCTTCGGGAGTGTTGACATGGAATATGCAGCGGTAACGTCCGGCGGGGTCATTGTAGGTCCGGACGAAGCGTTCGAAATCCTCGCGGGGCATCATAAGGTCGATGTCGTCATCCCAAGGAATGAAGCCTTTGTGCCTCACAGCTCCGAGGAGAGTCCCGTAAGCCATTGAATATCTGAGTCCTTCCTCAGTACAGAAGCGGTCGATATCCTTGAGGATGTCAAGGATGTAGCCATGGATTTCTTTGTCAGGTATCCGCTGCATTTCGAAAATTTTGGTGGCTGAAAAAATCAGCCCGGTGATGCAATATCCGGAAGCAATTGCATTAATATTATATATATATTATGTAACCGGAACCGGATGTAAAGTTAAGAATATTTCAAGTTCCTGCAAAAATGTATTAAATTTGTGAATCATTAACTTAATTATGGAATCATACGTCTTTCCAGGCAACATAGACGAAAGAATAAGCTCAATCGGTGCTGCCGACATCCCGTACATGCGTACGGATGAGTTTTCTGCAATCAATCTCGAATCATCCGGGATTCTCCTCGACCTGATACACTGCAAAGGAGGCAGGACCATCATCTACACCGGCTCCGGCACGGGTGCGATGGCCGCGATCGTGGAGAACTATGTCTCGACCAAGAAGAAGGCCCTCGCGATCAACGGAGGTTCCTTCGGCCAGCGCTGGGTGGACCTGTGCAGGTACTACGGCATACCGGTAGTGGACTTCAAGGTTGAGTTCACCCATGAGCCCGACTATGAGCGACTGGCCGCGACTGTCGCAGACGAGAAACCGGACGTGCTCCTCTGCCAGCATCACGAGACCTCGAGCGGCGTGCTTTACGACCTCGGGAGGATTTCAGGAATATGCCGGGAGAACGGCACGAGCCTGGTGGCCGATGTCATCAGCTCCTTTCTTGCCGAGCCTCTGGACATGGACGGTCTCGGGATCGACATCTGCGTGACAAGCACCCAGAAGGGCCTGAACATTCCTCCGGGCCTTTCGATAGTCTTCCTGAGCAAGAGGCTTGAAGGCTACCGGTTTGCCCACAGGGGTTTCTACTGGGACTTCGAGACCAATCTGGACAACCTCAGGAGAGGTCAGACTCCTTTCAGTCCGGCCACCACAATCTACCTCCAGCTCAACGCAAGGCTCCGCCAGCTCCGTGAGGAAGGTGGCGAGCAGGCCAACATCCTGCGGGTCAGGCACAATGCGGAGGTGTTCAGGGAGGAGTGCCGGAAGTACGGCTGGGAGATGCCGGCCGAGAATCCGTCCTTCGCGGTGACTGCCATCCAGACGGGGGACGATGAGCGCAGAAGAATATTCAAAGGTCTCGCGGAGCGCTTCGACACCAGCATAATGCCGTGCGGAAAACCCGGCATGTACAGGATCTCGCACATGGGGCTGAGTTCGGATGAGCAGACAAGGCTCCTTGCCGAAAGGATTCACATTCTGGAAACAGAACTTCAATGATAAGACAGCAGGGAAACTGAACTTCACTAACGAAAGATTGAAGGAAACAGATCTTCCTTAATGTAAGAGAGAAAGACGATCCGATGAAGAAAGTCATCACATACGGCACCTTTGACCTTTTCCATCAAGGTCACGCAAACCTCCTGCGAAGGGCGAAAGAACTTGGAGATTATCTGATAGTCGGTGTCACGACCGACAATTTCGACATCCAGCGGGGCAAGATCAACACCCACGACAGCCTCATGACCAGGATCGAGGCCGTCAGGAACAGCGGCTATGCGGACCAGGTCATCCTCGAGGAATTCAACGGGCAGAAGATCAGCGATATCATCCGGTACAACGTGGATGTCTTCGCGATCGGTTCGGACTGGGAAGGAAAGTTCGACTACCTTAAGGAGTATTGCCAGGTGGTCTATCTGCCACGCACTGAAGGTGTGTCCAGCACAATGCTCAGGCACAAGAATCCTCTTCGGATCGGCATGGTCGGGACCGGCAACATCGCAGGCCGTTTCGCAGATGAAGCCCGGCTGGTCCAGCACATCGAGCTCACGGCGGCATATTCGACAGACGAAAACCAATGCCGCGAATTCTGCAGTAGCAAATGCATCGAGGTGCAGGCAAAGTCTTTCGAGGATCTTCTCGGGGCTTGCGATGCCGTCTATGTTGCCACCCCACACTTTACGCACTACGACTATGTCAAAAGGGCTCTCCTCGCAGGAAAGCATGTCCTGTGCGAGACTCCTTTCGTGCTCCGGACCAGCGAGGCCAGGGAACTGTTGGATCTGGCGTCGGAAAAGAACCTGATCCTGATGGTCGCGCACAAGACAGCCTACTGCCCTGCTTTCTCGCAGCTGGTGTTCATGGTCAAGTCCGGTGTGATCGGTAAGGTTGTAGACATCAATGCCTCGGTGACGACAATCACCGATGAGAATTCGGAGAAGATGGACGTGTCGAAGTTCGGAGGGAGCATGAACGAGAATGCCTGCTTCCCTGCCCTGCCGATTGTCAAGATGCTGGGCACCGACTTCAGGCAGATCAACTTCTACTCGATCATGAAGAATGGGGTGGACATCTACACCAAGGCGGTTTTCCGCTACGATAGCGCCACCGCATCATTTCAGGTAGGTCTGGGAGCCAAGACGGAGGGCAACATGACGATTTCCGGCACCAAGGGCTACATCTATGTCCCTGCTCCATGGTGGAAGACAGACTACTTCGAGATGAGGTTCGAAGACCAGAACAGGAACAGGAAGTATTTCCTGCCGTTTGACGGCGAGGGGCTCAGGTACGAGATAAGGGATTTTGCGATGACTGTCTCGATGCTGAAGGATTCAGTATCCTCCGACAGCAGCAGCGAGGAGAGCGTCCACAGATCCATCATCACAGAGGACGAGATCATGGCGATGACCAGGATACAGGAGAACTACATCAACGAAACAAACCTTTTCAAACTGAAATAGGGAGTCTCCGGGGGCTCTGTGACACGTAGTATCATATTCAGAAGATGAAACAGCTGACTTTGTCGGAGCTGAAAGCTCTGAGCCTTGAAATCCTCGAGGATTTCGACAGTTTCTGCAGGAGCAGGAACATCAGATATTCATTGGGCTACGGCACCCTCCTGGGCGCTGTCAGACACAAGGGATTCATTCCCTGGGACGACGACATCGACGTGATGATGTTCCGGGAAGACTATGAAAGGTTCAGGGCCGAATACACTTCCGAGAGGTTCCGGTTCATCGACCACACCGTGATTCCCGACTGCTGGATCAATTTCGGAAGAGTGTGCGACACGGAAAGGACAGTTGCACTCTCGACCATCCCCTGGCATGGGCCATCCTGCCGGACCGGGGTCTGGATCGACATATTCCCTGTGGACAAGGTGCCGGAAGAGGATGCCTTCAACGACTTGTTCTTCTCCCTGTACATGATGCACAAGAATGCAGTTCGCTGCCGCAGAGTCCACGCCGACCCGAAAGACTGCCCTACCCTGCTGACAAAGGTCAAGGTCGCTGTCCACACCAGGCTCCACCCCACCTTTACGAAGATCGACCCATCCAGGTTCATTCGGGCGCGGGAAAGCGCAATCAGGTATTTCAGCAACGTCGATTCGGGAATATATTCACAGATAGCCTGCACCGACTACAGCAAGCCCGAATGCTTCACCGCAGGGCAACTCTCGGAGTACACTGAATATGATTTCGAGGGCCGCCGTTTCTGGGGCTGGAAGGACTATGACGCGATCCTGAAGGTGATGTACGGGGAATATATGAAGCTTCCTCCTGAAAACAAGAGGAAGCCACTTCAGAATTATATCCGTTTCTGCTGGAAATAGAGTCCTTGCCAGGACTCTTTCTCAGAAGTATTTTGGGTCAGGATTCTTTCTCAGAGGTCTTCTGTGAATGCTTATGATGTCTGGAGGAGTGCTTGTTTTCTTCTCCGTAGCCGTAACCGTAGCCATAGCCGTAACCGTAGGAGCCATTCCTGCTTCCATAACCGATTCCATAGCCGTAGCGGTACTTCCTGGCATTGATATCCAGAGCGTTGAGCACCATGTTAGGATTCTTGACAGGCTGTGTCGAGTTCTGGAACAGATTATTGATCTCATCGAGGAGCTTGAGGTCGGTGTAGTCTGCCCTGACGACGAACAGGGTGGCATCCACACTGGAATTGATGAGCATCGAGTCTGTCACAGGGAGATACGGAGCCGAGTCGACAATCACATAGTCGTAGAGTTTGCGAAGAGCGCTGATGATCTCTTCCTGCAGGCCCTGTGAAAGGAGTTCGGACGGATTCGGAGGAACCGAACCGGAAACGATGATGTCAAGATTCTCATTGACGGAACTCTTCTGGATAAGGTCTTCGACCGATCTGGTCTTGCCGATCAGGTAGCCCACGACAGAGAAGTTCGGGTTCTGGTGCACATCAGGGAAAACTTTGTGGAGAGTCGGCTTCCTGATGTCCATTCCGACGAGACAGACCTTCTTGCCGGTGTGCGCGATGCTCAGGGCAAGATTGGATGCTATGTAAGACTTGCCCTCACCAGGGACAGACGAGGTGACCTGGATGACCCTGGCATCAGGAAGGTACTGGATGTTCGAGCGCAGCATCCTGAAGGACTCTGAGATCTCGTCCCTTCCGAAGTTAGGGATTAGGCTGTAGCCTTCCTTGTGGGTCTTCGGGATCACTGCAAGCACAGGAATATTCAGACGCTCCTCCAGATCCTTCTTGGTTTCAACCTTGACTCTCAAGAGTTTGCGTACCATCACAAAAGCTACAGGGAAGGCAAGGCCAAGGATAAAGGCAAGGAGATAGATCATCCTGCGGTTAGGAGAGACCGGGTTCGGCGAGCCGAAGGCTGCCTCGATGACCCTGAAGTTGTCAATCTCGGAACAGAACGCAATCTGGGATTCCTCGCGCTTCTGCTGGAGAAGCAGGTAGAGAGGCTCGATGATGTCGACCTTCCTGGAGAGCTGAGCAAGTTCGAACTGGTCGCGAGGCATGTCAGCCATCTTCTTCTGGCTTGCATTCACTACCCTTGAAAGTTCTTCGTCACGCAGGGCATAGATTCTCTGGAGACTTGACACCGACATCACGATGCTCTGCTTGGCATCTTCCAGCTGGGAATTGAGGCTGAGCACCCTCGGGTTGGTCTCCGAAGAGTTGGCCACCATTCTGTTGCGTTCTGCAACAAGGTTGTTGTAGTTGGCGATGATGGTGTTGAGTCCGCTGTCACTGATGCCGATGTTGGCAGGAATGACGGTGTATTCACCCTGCGGAGACTGCATGATGAGTTCGGAAACCATCTTGAGAATCTCACTCTGGACACGCACCTCGGTCAGCTGGTTGCGGTACTGCATGTCTGAGGTGATTGCCATCTGCGACTGGGAATTCATGTCCACCAGGACACGGCTGGACTGGAAATCCTTGTACTGACTCTCCGCATCTCCGAGCTCGGAGGAGATGGCTGCGAGACGCTGGTCGATGAAATTCAGGGTGTTCTGCATCGAGATGCTGCGGTAGGCCCTGGTCTCGTAGTTGGACTTGAGGACAAGAGCGTTGAGAATGTCCTCGGCCCTGCGCGGGAGGGCGTCCGTGTAGGTCAGGGTGATCACATCGGTGAGCTGCATGGACTTGCCGTTGGTCTGGGCAGTAAGCCGGGATTCGAAAGCCTGGGCTGTGGCGATCGGAGTGTGCCAGGTGCAGACATACCTGTCGCCGTCGATAAGGTCGTCGAGGGCGGTTTTCTCAATGACGAACTTGAAAGCTTCGACAGCGAGGCTGTCACCGTAGGTGTAGGTCGCCGAAGGAAGCTTGACCTCATTCTTCCCTACCCTGAGTTCCTTGATCTGGCACTGTCTGCCATCGATGTTGCGGAGGGTTACACTGACCGAAGAAGGATGCATCTGCTCAGGATAGAGAGGATCCTGGATGATGCTCATCTTCAACGGGCTGTTCTGGTAATATTCCACCCTCTTGACAGCGAAGAGCGAGCGCCCGAACCGGAGTCTGTCAGCCACAGGCATGACATAGTGGAAATACCTGAAGTTGAGATCGAGATCTTCGACCACCTTCGAGAGAAGGGTCGGACTCTTCAGGATGAAGATCTCATTGTCAATCTTCTTGGAAACGACTTTGCCGGAAAACTCGGCGAGAATGGAAAGCTCGGTGTTGGTTCCGTCCGCCTTGTTGAGCATGATCCAGGATGTGCGCTGGTACTCCGGCGTCTGGAGCCTGAGATAGGCAAAGGCGAGAACCAGGGCGATGAAAGCGCAAAGCGCCATCCACCATTTCAGTCTCCAGCAATATGCCAGGAGATCCTTGATATTGAATTCATCCTGTCCCTGCTGCTGAGGATTGTTCTGGGACAAGGTGTTTTTCTGTTCTTCCATATATAATATAGTAACTCTCTATTATTCGATTTCGCATGCGGACATCGGCGGCGTGGCCGCCTGGCGACAGGCTAGCGGCTCCAAGGCTGTGACAGCAGGAGGCTGGCGACGGCGACGATTGACGATACCGACGATATCGCGATGCTCCAGATGCCGGTCGCGGTGTTGGCAGCGGCAACCCTCGAGGAGTTCGCCGGAACGTAGATGACGTCGTTCTGCTGCAGATAGAAGTACGGAGAATCCAGGATGTTGCTCTTGCGCAGGTCGATGGTGTAGTGGGTCATCACTCCGTCCACCTCGCGGATCAGTATGATACCGTCCCTCTTTGCGGTAAGATTGAGGTCACCAGCCTTTCCGAGCGCCTGGAGGATGTTGTTCTTCTCCGACTCGAGAACGTAGGTCCCCGGATTCCTCACTTCACCCAGGATGGTCACCTTGTAGTTCTTGAAGGAGACATAGACAACAGGATCCTTCACATCGAGACTGATCTTGTCAGTGAGGAAGTTCGTGAGTTCGGTACGGGTCATGCCCTCGACCTTGATGCGTCCAAGGGTAGGGAAATTGATGCAGCCCTCGTTGTCGACTAGATAGCTGAGGGTTGCGTTCTCCGGACTTGAACTGGCAGAAGCGCCCATTCCGCTGATCTCGCCGAGAGTAAGGTTATAAGGAGCGCACACTGTCTTGTCCGGGCCGCTCACCAGGATCACAAGACGGTCATCCTTCTTGATGACGGCCTCATATTCAGCATTTAGTTTGTTAAGTGTCACCTCATCGATATCCTGAAAATAAAGGATGTCCTTCGAAGATGCGCATCCGGCTAGAATCGCCACAGATGCGATGACGGTCAGATAACGGAATAGTCTATTCATTGTTTTTATTTAATGTAGCTACCAAAATCAAACTGAATAAGGTTTCAAAGTTACCCCATTTTTGTTGAATCAACAAATTTTTGATTCCGGATATGCAAGGAAAGAGAAATTGCCGATTTAGTTATATTGAATTTGAATGAGCTTTGAATATGATATTTCGAGCCGGTTTCGGGATAGCACATACGAAAAGTACCATTTTCAAAAGTTATCTTTGCAAAATGTATCGTTTTCAAAAGTTTTTATTTGTAAAATGTATCTTATTTAATAGTTTTTGACACTCGACAAGGTATCAGATCAAGTATTGTTCATAATAGAGACACAACATATTCATTATTTTTAACGACACAGCATATTCATAATTTTTAAGACACAACATATTCACATATTCAAAAGAATAGAAACAATAAAATTAAAGGTATCATCGGTATCTGAAATAATGATAAACAATGCTGTCCTCTGATCTCCTACCATATCCAGTTCCATTTCATCATAAGACATGATCTCACGAAGTTCTGCTATATCAAATGGTGCCAGCCTCGCACCACAGGAAATAAGAATACTTTTGGCTGTTTTGCCAGCCGCCATTTTGTATTTTTTATACTGTCTGACCGCAAAGTGCTGCGGATCTCTTTCTTCCAGTTCCTGGAACATCATATCCACTGGATTCTGGTAAGTTTCATCCTCTTCACGGGTTTCGCTTTCATTCAAAAGATCCAGAAGGGTATTCAGATTCTTTTCCTCTTCATCTCCTTCATACCAGATAAAAGCAATCAATGCCGTGTACAACAGCTTCTCTGCTTTCACCCAAAAATCTTCGGA
>SFMU01000081.1 GCA_004552965.1 Bacteroidales bacterium
GCGAACTTCGGCAGCGAACTGACCGACAGCCTGCTTGTCGATACCGTGGATGATGATCTTGTTGGGAGCGGGAACCTCGATGGTGATGCCGGGGATCTCATTCACAATAACCTCGTGGGAGAAGCCCAGACGCATGACCAGCTGATTGCCCTTCTTCTCGGCACGGTAGCCGACGCCGTTGACTTCCAGCTCCTTGCTGTAGCCCTTCTCGACGCCCTCCACCATGTTGTGAAGCAAGGTGCGGGTCAGGCCGTGCAGGGATTTGTGCAGGTGCTCCTCATCGGGGCGGTCAACAGTCAGGACATTGCCCTCGACCTTCAGGATCATGTCGGGATGGAAGGTGTAGGAAAGGGTGCCCTTGGGGCCCTTGACGGTGACGACATTGCCCTCGGCAATATCCACCGTAACGTTTGCCGGGATAATGACCGGCTTCTTACCAATTCTAGACATTTACGGAATCCTCCTTACCAGACGAAAGCCAGGACTTCGCCGCCGATGTGGTTTTCGCGAGCCTTCTTGTCGGTCATAACACCCTTGGAGGTGGAGACGATGGCGATACCCAGACCCTTCAGAACCTTGGGCAGCTCGTCAGCACCGGCGTAAATCCGCAGGCCGGGCTTGGAGACGCGCTTCAGGCCGGACAGAGCGGGCTGCTTCTTCGCCAGATACTTCAGGGTGATGTGAATGACGCCCTGATTGCCGTTGTCCACCAGAGAATAGGCCTTGATGTAGCCCTCGTCCAGCAGAATCTGCGCAATGGCCTTCTTCAGGTTGGAAGCGGGGACATCCACAGTGTCGTGTTTCGCAGAGTTGGCGTTCCGGATACGGGTCAGCATATCTGCTACGGGATCGGTGATTTGCATGTTTAAATCCTCCTATCAGAAGTTACGGGCTTTACCCGTTGAAGACCCGGAGGTATCCGGGGAATGCGCCCCAATCCTGGAGCCATCTTCCCGGGACTCTCCGAATCTGTTTCACATTAGAAATTCGACCTTACCAGCTGGCCTTACGGACACCGGGAATCTGGCCCTTGTAGGCCAGCTCGCGGAAGCAGATACGGCAAACGCCGTAATCGCGCAGGTAAGCGTGGGGTCTGCCGCAGATCTTGCAGCGGTTGTAGCGGCGGCTGGAGAACTTGGCCTCAGCCTGCTGCTTCAGGATCATAGACTTCTTTGCCATTTGCTATATCCTCCTAATCAAGCGGTGAAGGGAGCGCCCAGCTGAGTCAGCAGCTCTTTGGCTTCCTCGTCGGTGGTAGCGGTGGTGCAGATTGCGATATCCATACCACGGATCTTGTCCACCTTGTCGTACTCGATCTCAGGGAAGATCAGCTGCTCCTTCAGACCGAAGGCGTAGTTGCCGCGGCCGTCAAAGGAGTTGGGGTTGATGCCGCGGAAGTCGCGGACACGGGGCAGAGCCACGCTGAACAGTCTGTCCAGGAACTCGTACATCTTGTCGCCGCGCAGGGTGACCTTCACGCCGACGGTTTCGCCCTCACGGAGCTTGAAGTTAGCCACGCTCTTGCGGGCCTTGCAGGTCACGGCCTTCTGGCCGGTGATGGTGGCCAGGTCCTTGGCGATGGCCTCGATCTCCTTGGCATTGTTCTTGCTGTCACCGCAGCGGACGTTCACGATGACCTTGTCCAGCTTGGGGATCTGCATGACGCTCTTGTAGCCGAACTTCTTGTTCAGAGCGGGAGCGATCTCAGCAACATACTTTTCTTTCATTCTGCTAGCCATGAAATTACTCTCCTCTCATCAGATTTCGGCGCCGCACTTGCGGCAAACGCGGACCTTCTTGTCGCCCTCGACCTTGTAGCCGACGCGGACACCCTTGCCGCACTTCTCGCAGAACAGAGCGACCTTGCAGGCGCGGATGGGGGTCTCCTTCTTCACGATGCCGCCGGCCTCACCCTGCTGACGGGGCTTGGTGTGGCAGGTAGCGACGTTGACCTTCTCCACGATAACCTTGTTCTCGCTGGGCATGGCCACCAGGACCTTGCCCTTGACGCCCTTGTCCTTGCCGGACAGGACGATCACGGTATCATTCTTCTTAATGTTCATTCCTTCGGTCCTCCATTAGATGACTTCGGGAGCCAGAGACAGGATCTTCATGTAATCCTTCTCACGCAGCTCACGGGCCACAGGTCCAAAGATACGGGTACCCTTGGGGTTGCGGTCCTCCTTGATGATCACGGCAGCGTTCTCATCAAAGCGGACATAGGAACCGTCCTCACGACGCACGCCGCGCTTGGAGCGGACGATGACAGCCTTGACGACCTCGCCCTTCTTCACAGTGCCGCCGGGAGTGGCCTTGCGGACGGAAGCAACGATGACGTCACCGATGTTGCCGTACTTGCGCTTGGAGCCGCCCAGCACACGGATGCAGTGGATTTCCTTGGCGCCAGTGTTGTCGGCAACCTTCAGATAGCTTTCTTCCTGAATCATTTGTTTCCGACCTCCTTACTTCGCCTTCTCAATGATGCGAACCAGTCTCCAGCGCTTGTCCTTGGACAGAGGCCGGGTCTCCATGACCTCAACGGTGTCGCCGATGCCGCACTCGTTGTTCTCGTCATGGGCCTTCAGCTTGTAGGTCCGCTTCATGGTCTTCTTGTACAGAGGATGCTGCACGCTATCCTCGATTGCAACCACAATGGTCTTGTCCATCTTGTCGGAGACGACCTGACCGATTCTGGTTTTACGGAATGCTCTATTCTCAGTCATTTACGTATCCTCCTCAGACGTTGGTCTTCTCGCGAATAATGGTCTTGACGCGGGCAATGTCCTTCTTGGTCGCGGCGATCTGCATGGGGTTGTCCAGCTGGTTGGTTGCGTGCTGCATTCTCAGCATGAACAGATCCTTCTTCAGTTCGTCCAGCTTCTTAGCCAGCTCTTCGACGGACAGATTCTTCAGTTCCTTTGCCTTCATCATTATTCACCACCAATCTCGGTTTCAACTTCCTTGGTGATGATTCTGGTCTTGATGGGCAGCTTGTGCTGTGCCAGACGCAGAGCCTCGCGGGCGACCTCCTCGGACACGCCGCCGATCTCAAACATCACCTTCTGATTCTTAACGACTGCGACCCAGCCTTCAGGAGCGCCCTTACCGGAACCCATACGGGTGCCCAGGCCCTTCTTGGAATAAGGCTTGTCGGGGAAAATCTTGATCCAGACCTTACCGCCACGCTTGGTGTAACGGGTCATGGCGATACGTGCGGCCTCGATCTGGTTGCCGGTGATCCAGCCGGGCTCCAGAGCCTGGATACCGAACTCACCGTAAGCAACCTTGTTACCGCGGGAGGCAGTGCCGGTCATACGACCACGCTGAACCTTGCGGTACTTAGCTCTCTTAGGCATCAGCATTAGCGGTTACCTCCTTCACGGTTGTAGTTTCTTCTCTCGCCGCCCTGACGACGGTCTCCGCCCTGACGGCGCTCACCGTTCCGGCGGTCACCGTTGCGGCGCTCACGGCGCTCACGGGGAGCGGGTTCGGGAGCAGCGGCCCGCAGAGTGGTGTTCAGGACTTCGCCCTTGTAGATCCACACCTTCACGCCGATGCGGCCGTAGGTGGTGGCAGCTTCCGCGAAGCCGTACTCGATGTCGGCACGGATGGTCTGCAGGGGGATGGTGCCCTCATGATAGCTCTCGGAGCGGGCGATTTCGGCGCCGCCCAGACGGCCGGCACAGGTGACCTTGATGCCCTTGGCACCCAGGCGGGTGGCCTGCTGCATGGCCTTCTTCATGGCCCGGCGGAAGGAGATACGCTTCTCCAGCTGCTGAGCGATGTTCTCAGCCACCAGCTGAGCGTTCAGGTCGGGGCTGCGGACCTCAACGATGTTCAGGTTCACGCTCTTACCGAGCTTAGCTTCCATTTCCTTGCGCAGGTTCTCGATCTCGGCACCAGCCTTGCCGATCACCACGCCGGGACGGGAGCACCACAGATTGATCTTGACCTTGCCGTTAGAGCGCTCGATCTCGATCTTAGCCACGCCAGCGGCGTACAGCTTGTTCTTCAGATACTTACGGATGTTGTAATCCTCGACGATCAGGTCGCCCACCTTGTCCTCACGGGCATACCAGCGGGAATCCCAATCCTTGATTACACCAACGCGCAGTCCATGGGGATTAACTTTCTGTCCCATAGCTACCTCCTGATTAAGCCTTCTCGCTCACACCGATGGTGATGTGAGTGGTTCTCTTGTTGATCCGAACGAAACCACGACGGGAAGCGATGCGGCCGCGCTTCAGGATGGGGCCGGGGTTCGCAACCACAGTGGAAACGTACAGGTTTTCAGCGTTCATGCCGTTGTTGTGCTCAGCGTTGGCAACAGCGCTCTTGAGCAGCTTGGCCATGGGCTCACAGGCTGCCTTGGAGGTCTGGCTCATCAGAGCGGCGGCGGTCTTGACGTCCTTGCCGCGGATCATGTCGCAAACCAGCTTGACCTTACGAGGAGACATACGGACGAATTTAACGTGTGCAAAAAATTCCATCATTCTACCTCCTTACTTGCTGTTCGCGGTCTTGCTGCCGGAGTGGCCACGGAAGGTACGGGTGGGGACGAACTCGCCCAGCTTGTGACCGACCATGTCCTCGGTGATATAGACGGGAACGTGCTTCCGGCCGTCGTGGACAGCGATGGTGTGACCAACGAAGGAGGGGAAGATGGTGGAAGAACGAGACCAGGTCTTCAGAACCTTCTTTTCACCGGCCTTGTTCAGCTCCTCCACGCGCTTGTACAGCTCAGGAGCTACGAAAGGGCCCTTCTTGATACTTCTGCTCATTTCATTTCCTCCTTACTTG
>SFMU01000036.1 GCA_004552965.1 Bacteroidales bacterium
TGGAGGAATTCTTTTTCTCCATATCAAAGATACAAAATATTTAACACATTAGCAATCAATTTATTAGGAAAACTTTAACTTTTCCCGACAGTCCCTATATATCCATAAACCACACCGTTGAATCGAAGTGATGACCTACAATCCAACTTCTTTCCTAATCATTTGGAAAGTCCATAAGAATAGATAGGAATTATGACGGACTTAATTTGGTTTCCTATCCTTTTTTTTACATTTTTGCAGATTGACTTCATTTTAACTCAAAGTAGGCCCGACAATGATGAAAACCAATAATAAAAAGACCTTTTCGCTAGTTCTGACGGTTTTGCTGGCCTTTTCCGTAAACTCATATTCACAGACAATGAGTGACGAAGCCATCGTGCAGTACGTGACTTCTGCCCTTGCTGCCGGCAGGACTACTTCCCAGATCGGACAGGAACTGATTTCGCGGGGTGTCTCAACAGCCCAGATCAATCGTCTGCTCGGCTCTGTTTCAAAGGAAGGCCTTGTCCCTTCGGCACAGCAGAATCAGGTGATGAAGAGCGACCAGCCTAGCCAGACCTACCGCCAGAGAAGCGAATATTCCGAAAAGTCGAAGGTGCTTCTCGCCGGCAAGGGAATCATGGATGAGGAAAAGGACAGCCTGAAGTCGAAGAAACCGGTCCCTATCTACGGCCATGACCTGTTCACCTCCAGAGACCTGTCTTTCGAGCCGAATGAGAATGCCGCCACGCCTCAGACCTATGTCCTTGGGCCGGGCGATGAAGTGATCATCGACGTGTGGGGTTCCAGCGAGGTTTCCTTCAGGCAGAAAATAAGTCCGGACGGAAGGATCAACGTGCCTCAGGTCGGCCCTGTCGACCTTGGCGGGATGTCCATCAAGGATGCGCGGAAGAAGATTGCCAAGGCGTTCGGGAGGGTGTATTCGACAGACAATGTGAGCCTGACCCTGGGGCAGGTGAGAAGTATCCAGGTTCATGTGATGGGTGAGGTCTCCGTTCCCGGCACCTACCGTCTTTCATCATTCTCTACAGTCTTCACAGCTCTATACCGGGCCGGTGGAATCACCGACCTGGGAAGTTTGCGTGAAGTAAGGGTTTCCAGGGACGGAGAACAGCTGGCTTCAGTCGACATCTACCGCTATCTTGTCGACGGCGACACTTCCTGTGACATCACTCTGCATGACGGGGATGTGATCAATGTCCCGCCGTACCGCAATCTCGTGACTGTCGAGGGCAATGTGAAGCGCCCCATGAGGTACGAGATGGCTTCGGGGGAGACCCTTGACAGGCTGATCGAATATTCCGGAGGCTTCGCTCCCGAGGCTCACAAGTCCAACGTGAGGGTCACCCGCAGAGGTCCTGACGGGCAGGAAGTATATTCGGTGAAGATGGATGCCGCCTCGGACTTCGCTCTCTGCGACGGTGACATCGTGGGCATCGACCCTGAGATGGAAAGATTCTCCAACCGTCTGGAAATCAAAGGCGCGGTCAGAAGACCAGGCTCCTACCGCTTCGGGGACGGGGTGACTACCGTCAGGGAACTTGTCGAAAAGGCAGGAGGCCTGAACGAGGATGCCTTCACAGGCAGGGCACAGATTGTCAGGGAGAAGGAAGATCTCTCTCTTGAGGTCATAGCCATTGCTGTCGGTGGAATCATGGACGGGAGCGTGCCTGACGTGGCCTTGAAGAACAATGACATCATCCTGGTGGCCAACAGGAAGGATGTGGAGCCTAAGGGTCCCTTCAGAATCACAGGCTATGTGGTGAATCCGGGTGAGTACCCTTATGCCGACAGCACTACCGTGGAAGACCTTATCCTTCTGGCAGGAGGTCTGGAGGATGGCGCGTCCACCGTGCGGGTCGATGTCTCCAGAAGAATCCACGACCCGGTAAGCACCATGCCGACCGACACCCTTGCCAAAGTGTTCTCATTCTCGATCAAGGACGGACTTGTCGTGGATGGGAAGCCGTCGTTTACTCTTGAACCATACGATGTGGTTGCAGTCAGACGCAGTCCGGGCTACGTCGAGCAGCGCAAGGTCACGGTCTTCGGTGAGATAGCCTTCCCCGGCGAGTACATCCTGGTCCGAAGCGGAGAGACCGTGTCGGAACTGATCGCCCGTGCAGGAGGGCCGACCGGAAAAGCCTATCTGAAGGGCGGAACCCTCAGGCGCAAGTCCTCCGATTACGAGAATCTCCTCCGCCAATCCATGAAGACTATCTCCGAGTCGCTTCACGATACGGTTGAAGTCAATACCGACAGTACATTCTCGGTCGGAGTCGAAATCGACAAGGCACTCGCAAATCCGGGTTCCGAATATGATATCGTCCTTCGTGAAGGCGACGAAATCGTCATCCCTGAAATCCTTTCGACCGTAGGCATACATGGAGATGTCCTGTTCCCGAACACCGTCAGCTACATTCCCGGCAAAAAGATGCGTCATTACATCAATGAAGCCGGAGGATACGGCGAGCGTGCGCGCCGCAGCAAGGTCTATGTGGTCTATATGAACGGCAACGTCTCGTCCGGCAGAAACTCCAGGATAGAACCAGGCTGCGAAATCATAGTGCCGTCCAAGCCGGAACGCCAAGGCCTTTCAGCCGGCGAATGGATTTCCCTCGGCTCATCCTCGGCTTCCTTCGCAGCGGTGGTAGTCTCCCTTCTCAACCTTTTGAAATAGAGCCAGCGATGAATCAGTTCGACTCAGATCATGAATATTCCGTAGAGGAATTAGTCAGCAATGCTGATTTTGCGAAGTACTGGGAGAAGGTCAAGGCTTCGTGGAAGCTTGTCCTGTTCTCCGTGTGCATCAGTGCTGTACTCGGTCTTGTGATCGGTTTCAGCATCCCGAAGAAGTACAAGGTGGTGACCAAACTTGCTCCGGAACTTTCCAACTCGGCGGTCAACCGTCTCTCCTCCCTTGCGACCCTTGCCGGAATGAATGCCAATGTGCTCGGAAGTTCGGATGCAGTCTATCCGATGATCTACCCCGAAATCATATATTCATCAAACTTCCTTGTCGACCTTTTCGACATGCCTGTCCAGATTGCAGGTCAAGAGCCGATGACTCTTTATGAATATGTCCGTGACCACACCCGCCAACCATGGTGGTCGGCCGTCTTCGGACTTCCCGGAAAGCTTGTCTCTCTTCTGAAGAATGAAGAAGAGGAGGACCGGGACGTGCCGGTCGATCCTTACAGGCTTACCATGGAGCAGGCCCGAGTGGCCAAGGCCATCGGTTCCGCCATCAAGGCTACTGTCGAGAAGAAAACCCTGATGATCACCATCGAAACCACCATGCAGAACCCCGTGGTGGCAGCAGATCTGGCCAGGTATGTCGATGAAAAGCTCAAGAAATATGTTGCGGACTACCGTACGGACAAGGTCAGGGAGAACGTGCTCTATCTCGAGGGTGTTCTCGAGCAGACCCGTGAAGACTACTATTCCGCCCAGAAGAAGTATGCATCCTATCTGGACAGTCACAGGAATCTCATCCTTCAGAGTGTCAAGGTGGAGGCTGAACGGCTCCAGAACGACATGAACCTGAAGTATTCTCTCTACAACTCCGTCGTCCAGCAGCTGCAGTCCGCCAGACTGAAGGTCCAGCAGGAAACTCCCGTGTTCACTGAAATCGTTCCTGCCACCGTCCCTCTCAGGGCATACTCTCCTTCCAAAAAGAAGATTCTTGCAGCATTCCTCTTCCTCGGACTGATTGCCGGAGTAGCTGTCGCCCTGTCGAAGAAGTAAAACGGACCGGTCTTGGACAAACTGTACAAAGCTATCCCTTATCTGATTGCTGTCATGGGCGTGTTCTCATGTCAGCAATGGCTGGAGATACCTGTCACCAACCAGGCCCTTGACTGGCTCTGCCAGTTCTCGATTCTGGGAATCTTCGCCTGGATGGCTTTCCGGAGCAGGAATTTGCCTCAGTACAGGATGCCATGGCAGATTGTACTCTATCTGGCGATGGTGGTACTTTCGGCTATCTACGGTCTGTTCATGTCCGAAGGCTACTGGGACTACAAGGCGCTGGTCACGAATTTCCTGGCATATTCACTGGCCATAGGCTATCCCTATTTCTCCCAACCTTCGAAGGTGGCTGTCAGCTTGCGGTTCTGGCTGATGTTTGCCACGGTGACAGTCTGGATCCTTCTTCCGTTCATGGATGGCGAATGCGGAAAGTATCTCATCCCTGTTTCATTCCTGCTCATTTTCATCTCCCTGTTGGAGAAGAAGACAGTTATCGTGGTCCTTGTGCTTTCCCTTGTCGTCGTCTTTTTCGGATCCATAGGAGACAGAAGCACCCTGCTGCGGTTCCTGGTGTGTCTGATTATCGGAATCGGATTGATGGCGAGACGTTATCTGTCGAAGAAAGTCCTGCTTGGTGTCGTGACTGCCGAACTCCTGCTGCCTTTCGTCTTTCTTGGGCTTGGTGCCACCGGTACCTTCAACATTTTCAGGATAGGAGATGCCATAGGCGCAAGCAAGGTCGAGATCGAGAATTCGAATGATGGTGTGGACGATCTCGGTGCGGACACCAGGACATTCATATACATAGAGGAAGCGGCCAGTGCCCTGAAGCACAACTATGTCATCCAGGGAAGGTCGCTTGCGCGCGGTTATGATTCGGACTTCTTCTTCATGGCCGACGATGAGATGGGAGGAAGAGGTGAGCGTGGTTCAAGCGAGGTCTCCATCCTGAATTATTTCAATTACTTCGGACTGATCGGAGTGGCGATATATTTTCTCGTCCTCCTCGGTGCCATCATCCGGGTCTTCAGGCAATCCAGGAACAGAATCCTCCTTTTTGTGGCCATCTATGTCGGTTTCCGATGGTGCTGGTCCTTTGTTGAGGACTACAACTGGTTCAATCTCAACACAATATGCCAGTGGATAGCCGTATCGATGTGTTATTCGCCGTTTTTCAACAAGATGTCGGAGAAGCAGTTCGCCCTCTGGGCAAAGAAAGCTCTTAGCATCTGAACATAAAGGAGAATGCAATTATGAACAGGGTGGAATCAGACAGACGGATAGCAAGGAACACGCTTTTCCTTTATGTAAGGATGGCGTTTGTCCTTCTGATTTCCCTGTACACCACCCGTACGGTCCTGCAGGTTCTTGGAATAGAGGATTATGGAATCTACAACGTGGTCTGCGGCTTCGTTTCGATGTTCACGATCTTCACGGTGGCTTTCTCGTTCAGCATTACCCGTTTCTACAACGAAGCCATAGGTCAGGGAGATTCCGAAAGACTTTCGGCAGCCTGCTCGACCGCCTTCTTCATCCAATGCATTCTGGCCTTTCTCGTTGTGGCAACAGTCGAGGCGGCCGGTCTGTGGTATGTCTCTTCAAGGATGGTGATCCCTCCGGACCGGCTGGGGACGGCGATGGTCATTTTCCAGTTTTCGGTAGTCTCGATGGCAATTGCGATTGTCCAGGCGCCTTTTTCAGCCCTCATCATGGCGAAGGAGCACATGGACTACTATGCTTTGGTGAGCGTCGCCAATGCGGTTCTGAACCTTATTAATGTGTTTATTCTCAAGAGTCTGTCTTGTGACAAGCTGCTTGTCTGGGGAATCCTCTGCCTCCTGGCCTCCATTGCGGTCTTTGCCATGTATTTCCTCTTCTGCAGACTCAGGTTCCGGGAACTGAGGCTGACCGGAACTCCAGACCGGACTATGTTCGGGAAGATGCTGTCCTTCTCAGGCTGGTCCATTCTGGATCCCCTTGCCTACACGATGAGAGGGCAGGGGTGCAACATGGTGCTGAATTCCTTTTTCGGGCCTGTTGTCAATGCCGCATATTCATTGTCCATCCAGGTCTCGAACGCCCTTGAACAGTTCACTGGGAACATCTCAACTGCGTTCACGCCCCAGCTTCAGCAGTCTTACGCATCCGGCGACGAGCCACGTGCCCTGAGCCTGACATTCTCGATGTCCAAGATAACTTTCGCCCTGCTTGCAATGCTTTCCGTCCCGCTTGTCTTCGAGATGGATTATGTGCTGGACCTTTGGCTCAAGGGCTCCGTTCCCGACCACACTGTCTCTTTTGCGTCTCTGATCATTGCGGTGAAGTTGATCGATACTCTCCAGACACCTCTTACAAGACTGACACAGGCTACGGGAAGAATCCGTTCCTACATGATCTGGGCTTCCCTGCTTGTCTCCCTGACATTGCCATTGGGCTATTTCCTGCTTAAGGCCGGTCTTGCAGCAGAGTCCCTTTTCTGCGGAATGGTTCTCATAACCTTTCTGAATCTTCTGCTGAGCCTGTACCTTGCTTCAAGGACGGTAGCGTCATTGTCATTCGGCGAATATCTGCGATGTGTGATCATTCCGTGTTTCTTCCACATCGGAGTTGTGGCAGCTGTCGTGATCGTCCCATCCCTGCTCATGGAGTCCTCGTTTCTCCGCCTTGTCCTTACCTGCCTGCTTTCCGTTGCGGCATCCGTTCTGATGGCGTTCTGCATCCTGCTTGGAAGGGAAGAACGTGCCAGACTTGCCGGTTTTGTCAAACAAAAAATCAAGTTCAGACACTGATATGGTTGTTCTATGGATCGTAAACAATGCTCTGCCCGAGGCTGAATTCCTTCTTTCGGGCAGGAAGACTGAGATAAAGACCACGGGAGGATGGGTCTATGGCTATGCCAGTGCTTTGCTGGAGCATCATGAGGTCGATCTCCATATTGCAAGCATCCACTTCGGGGTAAGGAAGCTGACGGTCCTCAAGGGAGAAAGAATCACCTACTACCTCGTACCATGCCCGAAGGGAAGTCTTGTCTATGACAGGGATCAGGAAGAGATCTGGCGGAGAATAGGCGGGATGGTCAATCCTGATGTCGTGCATATCCACGGGACCGAATTCGCCCACTCCCTGGCCAGCTTCCGGGTTTTCGACCCTGAAAAGACCGTCATCTCCATCCAGGGCCTGAAATCAGCCTACTGGGAGTACTACACCCAAGGCTTCACTCCTTCCGAACTCAGACGCGGATGGACAGTCCGTGACCTTCTGAAAGGGAATATGCTCCATGAGCAGAAACTTTTCAGGAAGTCTGGCGAATTGGAGGCCGAACTGCTCAGGGAATGCCGTCACGTCATCGGGAGGACATCCTGGGACAGGGCCAGAGTCTGGGCACTGAATCCTTCGGCCCGCTACCATTTCTGCAACGAAGTCCTTCGCCCTGAGTTCTATGATGGAAGAAGATGGGACTATGAACGTTGCTCCAGGCACACGATCTTCCTTTCCCAGGCTGAATATGCAATCAAAGGTCTCCATCAGGTCCTCAAGGCAATGCCTCTGGTGCTCCGTGAGTATCCTGATGCCAAGGTCAGGGTGGCAGGATGGAACATCACCGATGCTCCGTGGTACAGGATTCACGGCTACGGCAAACTGCTCAGGCGTTGTATCAGGGACAACGGCCTGTCGGATGCGGTTACCTTTGTCGGGCATCTCAACGCTGAAGAGATCAAGGAGGAATACCTCCGGTCCAATGTCTTTGTCTGCCCTTCTTCCATCGAAAACAGCCCGAATTCTCTCGGAGAGGCCCAGATTCTCGGAGTTCCGTGCATCGCAAGCTATGTCGGTGGCGTGATGGACATGATGAAGGGCAATGAGGACAATCTCTACCGGTTCGAGGAGGTTTCCATGCTTGCCGCCAAGATTTGCCGGGTCTTCGCCGATCGGGGATTCCAGACGGACATGTCAAGTGAGGCCGCTGACAGGCATGATCCGAAGAAGAACAGCGCGGTGCTTATGTCGATTTACGGGGAGCTTGTCTCTCCTGTCAAGAGTCTGGAGATATGAAAAGACGCATTGCAGTACTGATGACGGTGTTCAACAGGAAGGTCAAGACTCTGGCCTGCCTGAGGGATCTGTATGCGATGATCAGGCCGGAAGATGTCGGAATGGACATCTATCTTGTGGACGGCGGGTCCTCTGACGGAACCGTGGACGCGGTGAGAGAGGCCTTCCCCGAAGTGAAGGCCGAAGTCCGCGAGGGCCTGTTCTGGGCGGGAGGCATGCGCAGGGCATGGAATATGGCGCTGGAATCCGGGTCGGAATATTCACACTTCCTGCTGGTCAACGACGACACCGGCATATTCCCGCAGGCACTTTCGCTCCTCGCCGAGGCTGAGGAAGCCTTCCCTGGCGGAATATACCTGGGCGCGACCGCGGATCCGCGAACCGGGAAGTGTTCCTACGGTGGCCGCGTGCTGCTCTCTCCCGGCCACGAGAAGAGCCGTCTGCTGATTCCGGACGGAACTCTGCAGAAAGCGGATCTGGGCAACGCCAATATCATGATGGTGAGCCGCGAAGCCTTCGGCAGGCTCGGAATTCTCAGCGTCAGCTACACTCATGGGATCGCTGACTATGACTACACTATGTCGGCAGTCAGAGCCGGGGTGCCTGTCATCCTTGCCACCGGTTACTGCGGTCTCTGCCGGGATGATCACGGCAATCCCTGGAAGCCCCAGAACGCTTCCCTGAAGGCCAGGATCGACTACCTCTACAGTCCCAAAGGCCTGGCCTGCCGGGAGTACATGCATTATGTCCGGAAGTTCTTCCCGAAGGATGCTGCCGGATTGTCCATCAGATTGTGGATGAAGACTTTGTTCCCGTTCCTTTGGGAAATCAAGTCAAAGTTCGGAAAAGAATAGCTGGTCTGCCATGAATGTGTTGATAGGAATAACGCTTGCGCCTTACAGGGTCGATTTCTACAATCGGCTCCACGACCGCTGCGACTGCGAAATCCATTTTGTACAGCGTGGATTCGAAGGTCAGCTGTTCTCGAATGAACAGGTTGAGGCCAGGAGCACCTACACTCCGGATTACCTTCGGACCCTTCGCCTGGGCAGGAAAAGATGCATTGCCCTGGGCCTTAGGAAGATTCTCAGTCGTCCCGGCATCCGGAATGTGATCGTCCCGGAGTTCTCCCTCCTGACCCTCCAGGTGATTCTCCTGAAGTTGCTGTTCCGCTACAGGTTCGGCATCATTTCCCATTGCGATGACAGTCTGGACATGCTTGAAGGCGGTACCAACTTTTCCCGTGCCCATGTCATCTCCCGGAGAATATGCATGCCTTTCCTCAGAAACATCATACTCGCGGACTCGCGCGCTGCATCCTGGTACAGGGAAAAGTATGGCAAAGGAATATGGATGCCCATCATCCGTGATGAATCCTCCGTGGTTTATCCGAAGGGGGCTCTTGAAGAAGCCTCCGGGGCAATCCGCAAGGAATATGCTCTGGAAGGAGTACTGGCTGTCCTGTTCGTGGCGAGGCTGATTCCATTGAAGAACCTTCCTGTCCTGCTCGAAGCCTGCTCCGGCCTGGACGTCCCTTTCAGGCTCCTTGTCGTGGGAGACGGCCCGATGAGGCAGGAATGGGAAGCCCTGGCCACCGCCCGGAACATACCTTGCCATTTCCTCGGCCGGAAGAACGGACTCGAACTGGATGCCATCTACCGTGCGTCAGATGTGCTGGTGCTGCCGAGCCTCATCGAGGCCTTCGGAGCCGTGACCAACGAAGCTCTTCTGCGGGGCTGCCGTTGTGTCATTTCCAACCGGGCCGGCTCAGCCTGCCTGATCGCCGAAGGATCCAACGGCTTCATCTGCGACCCGGATTCTGCCGAAGACATCAGGAAGAAGATACTTCTGGCCGCCGGGATCCCGAACCCGTCCCGCGCCTCCATGATGCCGGCAACCTTCAATGAATTGTTTTCCGAACTCGAAACCATGCTCTCGTGATGCCCGTGCCGATGTCCCATACAGAACAGTCTGAAGTCAAAAGGATGGCCAAGCCCAGGATCCTTTTCATCATGCACATGCCCCCGCCCGTCCACGGAGCGGCTATGATGGGCCAGTATATCCACGATTCCGCCCTTGTGGAAAGCAGTTTCGATTGCCGCTTCATCAATCTTGCCATCGCCAGGGGTCTGAAGGATGTCGGCCATTTCAGGTTCGGCAAGGCTGCCGACTACCTTCGTCTGCTTGCCACCATCCGCAGGGAAATCCGTGCATTCTCGCCGGATCTGGTCTATGTGACCCCGAACACGGTAGGAGTGCCATTCTTCAAGGACCTGGTCATCACCGGTCTCATCAAGTCGATGGGCTGCCGTGTAGTAGCCCACTACCACAACAAGGGAGTGGCCACGAGGCAGGACAGATGGCTGGATGACAGGCTTTACCGCCTCGCGTTCCGGAACCAGAAGAACATCCTGCTCTCGGAGCGCCTCTTCGCCGACATCAGCCGGTACGCCGACCGCCGGGATGTGTACATCGTGCCGAACGGGATCCCTTCAACTGTCGGAACACCTTCCCCAAAAGCCTCCGGTGGCCCGCTCCGGATCCTCTTTCTTTCGAACATGATGGCAGCCAAGGGTGTCTGGACCCTTCTCGAGGCCCTCAGCATCCTCTCACGGACCGAGACCGGTTTCACCTGCGATTTCGTCGGAGAGTGGAAGGACGTCGACAGCGAAGCCTTCAAGGCGAAGATCGATGAATATGCCCTCTCCTCCAGGGTCTTCTGCCACGGCGGAAAATTCGGCTCCGACAAGGAAGCTTTCCTCAGAGCGGCCGATGTCCTGGCCTTCCCCTCGGAGTCTGAAGCCTTCGGCCTCGTTCTCCTGGAAGCCATGCAGTACTCCTGCGCCTGCATCGCTACCGATGAAGGAGGCATCCCGGACATCATAGATGAAGGCCGGACCGGGTTCCTGGTGCCGAAGAATGACCCTCAGGCTCTTGCAACGGCCCTCGGAAAACTTGTCGACGACAGGGCTCTTTGCGCCTCGATGGGATGCGAAGGCAGGAAGAAGTTTCTGGAAAAATTCACCATCGATGTCTTCGAGCGTAACTTCACGGCCACCCTCGCATCTTTGTTGGAACAATCCTGAACGATTGATTATCTTTGTATCATGTTCAGCCTTAAAACAGCAGACATAGTCCAGTCGCTCAAGGATCTTGACTCCATCCCGGAGGGGAAGGTCCTGATCAACACCATCAACGCCCATTCCTACAATGTGGCGCAGAAGGATTCTCTGTTTGCCGAGGCCCTTCTTGGCGGCGATTATCTGATTCCGGATGGGGCATCGATTGTCGGCGCCTGCCGCTTTCTCAAGGCTGCAAGCCGTCCTGCCGAACGCATCTCCGGCTGGGACCTGTTCATCCACGAGATGGACAGGGTGGCATCCGGAGGCGGCAAGGTGATGTTTGCCGGCTCGTCTCAGGAAGTCCTTTCTCTCATCAGGGAAAGGGTGGCCAATGAATATCCCGACGCAACAGTCGTGACATATTCACCGCCCTACAAGCCTTCCTTCTCCGAGGCCGATGACAAGGCGATGATTGCCGCAATCAATGCCGCGGATCCTGACCTGCTCTGGATAGGAATGACTGCCCCCAAGCAGGAGAAATGGGCATATTCACACTGGAATGAACTGGACATCCGCTGCCATTGCGGAACGGTGGGAGCAGTCTTCGATTTCTATGCGGGGACAGTGCGCCGCGCCCCTCTGTGGTGGCAGAAACACTCTCTGGAATGGCTGTATCGCCTTATCCGTGAACCGCGCAGGATGTGGAAACGCTATCTTGTGGGGAATGTGCTTTTCATCATGAACATCTTGAAGGAGAAATTGTCATGAACAACTCTACTTTCAGAAACAAGGAGACGCTGATTTACCGTTTGCCTGCCGCAATCCTGGATCTGCTGCTGATGATTGCGGTGTACAAACTGATGCTTCTGGCCTTCCCCGTCCTGGTTGAGGCAGACAAGGTCATTGCTTCGAAGAGGTCGGTATATTTCCTGATTGTCGGCCATCTGGTTGCATGCATCTTTGTCCCGGTCCGGTTCTACCAGAGGAAACTGTCCCTGCGTGCGGTTTTCCAGAACTCCTTCTTCCACTGCCTTGTCTGCCTGGGTGTCTTCGCTGTCTCCATCGACCAGCTTTTCCACGCCTTTGCGGGACGTTTCTATCTGCTTTGGGGGATTGTATCCACCATCCTGCTCTGGATCCTGCACTTGATCTACATGCAGGAAACAAGATCCACACTGTCATCATAGGCATCAATGACAATGCACTCCGGCTCCATTCCGCCCTCTGCAACGATCCTTCTTACTACAGTTACAAGTTTCTGGGATTCATCGCTGACGATTCATCCCTTCTGCCTGGACAGACCCCTTGCCTGTGCTCTATAGCAGATGCCATGGAATACCTGTCCTCCAACAAGGTCCACGAAGTCTATTGCGCCATCGATCCGAGGCAGGAACCCTCTCTGATAGTCAATCTGATACGCTGCTGCGAGGACAATTTCATCGACTTCTTCTTCGTCCCTGCGATGGAGGGTTACCCGAAAAGGACCATGACCTGTCTGGAACAGGGAGGCGTCAATGTGTTCAAACTCAGGGACGAACCCCTTGAGAATCCTGTCAATTCGGCCATCAAGCGCCTGTTCGACATTCTGGTCAGCGGGGTGATGCTGGTGTGCATCTATCCTTTTGTCTGGCTGTTCGTCGCGATAGGGACAAGCCTTACCTCTCCCGGTCCGATTCTTTTCCGTCAGAAGAGGACCGGCTACAAGGGCCATCCGTTCACGATGCTGAAGTTCCGTTCGATGAAGGTCAACGACCAGGCGAACACCCTTCAGGCCACCAGGGACGATGCCAGGAAAACCAAGTTCGGCAATTTCCTGCGAAGGACTTCCATCGATGAGATTCCCCAGCTGGTCAATGTCTTCAAGGGCGAGATGTCCCTCGTCGGCCCGCGACCGCACATGGAGGCCCACACGAGGCAGTATTCCGCCCAGATCGATGAATATCTTGTGCGCCACATGGTGAAACCCGGTCTGACAGGCTGGGCCCAGGTTAATGGTTGCCGTGGCGAGACCAGGACCATCGACCGGATGGCAGACCGTGTCAGCCACGACATCTGGTACGTGGAGCACTGGTCCTTCTCTCTCGACCTCAAGATCATAGCCATGACTTTCATTCAGATCATCAGGGGCGACAAACAGGCTTACTGAGCAATCTTCAATAATTACCGGACAATTTCAAGATGAACGACATAGTGACATCCATCCTGCTCATGGGAGCAATGAGCTCCGGTGGGAATCTTCCCTTCTGGGCAGTATCCAACAATTTCGGGCTGATGCCTCAGGGAAGCGGAGGGCTGGCCATCGTGCAGGCATATTCACAGCCCTCTCCCTCGGCCGGGCCTTTCACTTATCAGTGGGGCGCTTCCTTCGCAGGAAACACTTCCGGAGGCGAGAGCTGTCTGATGATCGATGAACTCTATGCAGGAGTCGGCTGGAAGAAACTCGGCTTCGAAGCCGGGATGAAACATCACGGGCGGGACTTCCTCGCAACGGGCAGCAGTCTTGGGGGAGACAACACCCTCGGTTCCATCTCTTCCACGGCTGGCCATCTGGTCTGGTCAGGCAATGCACGGACGATGCCTGGCTATGCCCTGACCCTCGCTCCCACGGCAGTTCCCTTCACCGGCGGTCATGTCCGGATACACGGATCCTTCGGGGACTATGCAACTCTTGGCGACAGATATGTCCAGTCTGCCCTCGTGCATTCGACCAAGGCCTTCTTTACCATCGACCTCGCTCCGAGGCTGACTTTCGAACTGGGTCTGGACCACTATGCTGTCTGGGCGGGGAAGGGCGAGCATGCTGTAGCCGCCTTCTCCCTTGGCAACTATTACAGGGTCATCATCGGCAAGAATGCCGGTCCGGGCGGCTCCGGAAGCGACAAGGCGAACTGCATCGGCGACCAGGGCGGAGCAGAGATGTTCAAGCTGGACTATCGCGGGGATGGCTATCGCATCACCCTCCAGCACGAGGTACCCTACAACGATGGCTCCGGAATGATGTTCCGCAATTTCCCTGACGGAGTCAACACCCTCTGCTTCAGCTTCGATTCAAAGGACAGATGGGTCTCGGATGTGCTTTATGAATATTCATACACCATGCGTCAGTCCGGCTCGCTGAACACGGAATCGTACAATCCCGACATCTATGGCCCGGTACCTCCGGAGGCCAACACTCAGGGAGGTGACAACTATTTCAACAATGGCGAGTATCGCGACGGCTGGGTTCACATGGGCAGGACGATAGGCTATCCTCTCTTCTTTGCCAATGAGCCCGATGCCGACGGTCTGGTCGTCGGAGTCAGAAACAACAGGCTCAAGGCGCATCATCTCGGTCTTGCCGGCAAGCTGTTCCGCAAGGCACCCTACAAGCTGATGCTCACATATTCGATGAACCACGGAATCTACACCAGACCCTACATCGGTCCCAGCCAGTGGCAGAGGCCTTGGGGATCGGTCAAAGAAGAAGGCCTTCCGCAGTTCAGCGCCGCATTCATGGGCGAAGTTCCGCTGACGAAAGGCCTTTCTCTTACTTATGGTGCCTATCTTGACCGGGGGAAGGTTCTGCGCAACACATCCTCCGCCACCCTTGGCATCAGGTGGATAGTCGGGCTCTGAGCCTATTCCTGAGCCTTCTCTGTACCTTCTGCCTCCTCAGGAAGGTCGAGGGTCACTTTCTTGATCCTGACTTCCTTGAGAGGAAGGTCCCTGGCGTTGGTTGCGACACTGGCGATCCTGTCGATCACCTCGAAACCTGAGATTGTCTCGCCGAAGACAGTGTACTCGCCGTTCAGCTGGGCGCAAGTCTTCTCATCCTGTACGATGTAGAACTGCGAGCCTGAAGACTCTTTCTTCGGATTGGCGATGTCACCCCTTCTTGCGGCTGCGATCGCGCCTTTCTTGTGGGTGTACTCAGGAACGAATTCTGCCGGAATCGTGTAGCCCGGACCACCCTGGCCGTACTTGGCAACCGCAGCGGCGGACGTGTCGCGGGTGTATGGGTCTCCGCCCTGGATCATGAACCCGTTGATGACCCTGTGAAAGAGGAGGCTGTCATAGAAGCCTGTCAGGGCAAGTTTCTCGAAATTGTCACGATGCTTTGGGGTCTTGCTGTAGAGTCTGATCTTGATGGTTCCCAGATTTGTTTCGATGTTGAACACCGGTTCTTCCGGCAAAGTGGTCATTTTTTCCATTGCAATCTTTTCTTTCTGTGCTTTTTCAACTGCTGCTATCGAGTCCAGTCTTGCCTGTTCGGCCGCTGCGGCCTCTTCAGCCTTCTTCGCTGCATTGTTGCAGCCGGCGGCAACTGCAGCCGCCAGGAGCATGACGCTCAATCTGAAAATTGTCTTTTTCATAATCAGTTTTCCTTGTTTCTGAAATTATAGCCCAAATTCTTGAATATCCTGAAAGACTTGCCGGTCAGGGCCGAATGGAATCTCTCCCATTCCTTGACTTCCGGCTCACACCACTGAACCTCGCTCATTGCGCACAGGCGAGGCAGCAGCATGTATTCGAGGTGCTCGGAGTCAGGAACATATTCACTCCACAGATTGGCCTGGACGCCGAGTATGTGCTTCTGCTGCCCCTCGTCGAGCCCCTCGAGAGGATTGTAGCTGTAGACCTTCTCGATAGTCAGGGGACCGTAGCCGAAAGGCTCTCCCTCCGCCGCCTGGATCTGGTCGAAGTAGCAGTACTCGACAGGAGTCATGATGACGTCGAAACCCATTCCGGACGCCTTTTCTCCTCCTGCCGTCCCTCTCCACGACATCACTGTCGCACCCTCCTCGAGTTCGCCTTCGAGGATCTCATCCCAGCCGATGATCTTGTGGCCGTGCTCCTCCAGGAAAGCCTGCATCCTTGAGGTTACATAGTTCTGGAGATAGGCTTCGGCCGATGCATGCCCGTCGGACTTGAGGCCGAGAGCCTTTATCCTGGCCTGGCAGTCTGGACAATCCTTCCATTCCGTCTTCGGGCACTCGTCCCCGCCGATGTGGTAGTATTCATAAGGGAAAAGGTCCAGGATCTCTGTGAAAACATCCTCCAGGAAGGTGAATGTCGCATCCTTGCCCGGGCAGAGAGTCCTTTCGAACACTCCCCAGGTCATCGGAACCTCCATCGGGTCATCGTGGCAGCTGAGTCCCGGATAAGCTGCGATCGCTGCGCTCATGTGCCCCGGAAGGTCAATCTCCGGAATGACCTCTATTCCAAGCGAAGCGGCATGGCTGACAACTTCGCGGATCTGGTCCTGTGTGTAATAGCCTCCGTGGCGCACTCCGTCGAATCTGGTCTTGTCTCCCTCGATCATGGTGCCGGCGCGGAAGGCCCCTACGCTTGTCAGGCGGGGATACTTCTTGATTTCTATTCTCCAGCCCTGGTCGTCGGTGAGGTGCCAGTGGAAGCGGTTGAGCTTGTACAGCGCCATGATGTCCAGCACCCGCATCACCTCCTCGACAGGGAAGAAGTGTCTGGAGCAGTCCAGATGCAGGCCCCTGTAGGCGAATCTCGGCTTGTCCGAAATCTTCATGCAGGGAATCAGGAACTTCTGTGACGGATCCACCTTCTCTCCGAATACGGATGCGTCCACCAGCTGCTTGAGAGTCTGGGTCGCGTAGAGGAAGCCGTTGAAGTCAGCCGCCCTGACGATGCAGTTCCTGCCCGTGACTTCGATTGAATATTCCTCAGGCTCCATCGCATTCTCTATGAGATAGACGAAGCCCTTGATCTTGCCGTTCTCGACAGCCTTCCTCAGGGAACCGCCCGGAACGGCAACCGTGCTGGTGTACCCGCTGACATAGGTCATCTTCTCGGCGAAGTCCCTGATTGCGGCCAGACTGCGCTCATCGATGCCGGTTTCGCAATTGAATATTGCCCCCGCTGCCTTGAAATGGCCTTTCCCGTATTCGACTGAATTCGGATGGGGAATCACATCGAGCCTTTCGGGACCGTCCTTGGCACCTGCTGCGGCAGGGAGGGCGATGAGAATCGTCAGAATGAGTGTACGGAATAGTTTCATATTCTGTCTGATTGTTTGTTATTGTCGTTTCGAGTCATTGTCATTTTTTCTCCGGCCAACCGAGGTCAGTATAGAATCAGCCCCAGGATTCCTCCGGCGATGATGATCGGAATCGGTCCTATCTTGAAACCCAGCGAGGCGACCACCGCGGCGGCGAAAAGAATCCAGCTTGCAAGATCCGGGAAGTTGTCCTTCACGACTTCTGCCGTCATCTCCGAAAACAGGGGAGTCCCGCTCCAGCCCACGTTGAACATCAGTATCAGGGCGGCTGCGCCTATCAGTCCTGCCACTGCAGGCCGTATCCAGCTCATGACCCCTTCGAAAATCCGGTTATCCTTGAATTTCGTGTAGAACCGGACGATTGCCAGGATGATCAGGAAGGAGGGCAGCATGATTGCAAAGGTGGCAGTCATCGAACCCAGAACACCTGCAAGATGTCCGGCGCCGGCATCCGTGACCACCTCATAGCCTACATAGGTGGCGCAGTTGATCCCGACCGGTCCCGGAGTCATCTGCGAAATGGCCACAATGTCAGTGAATGCGCTTTCAGTCAGCCATCCGTGGATGGTGACAATCTGTGTCTGGATGAGGGAAAGCATCGCATAGCCTCCTCCGAAAGTGAAGAGTCCTATGATGAAGAACACCCCGAAGAGCTGCAGGTAAAGTTCAATCTCAGCCATTGCGGGACCTCCTTTCCTTGAATATGCTGACGGCAGTGCCGGTCACAAGCAGGACCAGCAGGATCCAGATCGGCGAAATCTGCAGGAATGCGACCCCTGCCATCGCTCCGGCTGTGATTGCCCACGCCCACCAGGTCCCGTTGTTCTTCATCGCCATCCTGATCATCGGAACGACAATCAGCGACACGACCACGGGACGTATGCCTTTGAATATCCTGACCACCACCGGATTGTCCTGGTAGCCGGAAAAGACCATTGCGATTGCCAGGATGATCAGAAATGAAGGGAGGGTGGCTCCGAGGGTGGCTGCTATGCTGCCCTTCACGCCCCTGAGCCTGTAGCCTGCGAAGACAGACATGTTGACTGCGAGCACTCCCGGAGCAGACTGGGCGAGAGCGATGATGTCCGGAAGCTCTTCATCGGTCATCCATCCTCTCCTGACCATCTCGTCACGTATCAGGGGAATCATCGCGTAGCCTCCGCCGATGGTGAAGGCTCCGATTTTGGCAAACACCAGAAATATTTTCCAAAGAGATGTCATTTTCTCATTTGTTCCCGGGCTGATGACCGTCAGCCTCGTCCGGGGATGAACCGATTTTCCAAAGATAGTGATTTTTTCGTATATTCGCTTTTATGAAATCCTTCAAAGCCATCAAGATCGCCTGCCTGTACCTTGCCTTTGTGCTCGCGGCAGCCTCCTGTCAGGAAAAGTCTGACGGGCCGGATGATTATGTCGTCCCTTCCATTGACCTCAAACTTGACACGTTCGGTTTCCTTGCCGTGAACAATCCCCTCCTTGACGGCGAGGATGCCTGGGGCCGGATCGAAGGCGACACCGTATACATCGATTGTCCCGGAGTCACGTCTCTCAATCAGATGATTCCAACCTTTTCAGGAAGCTATGTCAAGGTTCTTGTGGATGGGGTGAAAATCACTCCCGGGCAGTCTGTCGTCAATTTCTCCAAAGCGAGGGAAGTGGTGCTTCAGGGGTACTCGGACAGCAAGACGAAGAAATATTCACTCTGCATACGGATCCAGAACCTCATCCCCAAGGTCTCCCTCAGGACCGGCTCGGAAATCACCAGCAGGACCGAGTACCAGACTGCGACGGTGACTGTCACGAACTACCCTTATGACGTCGACTTCTCGGCATCGGGAAAAGCGAAGGGGAGAGGGAATGCAACATTTCTGAGCTACCCGAAGAAGTCTTACAAGTTCAAGCTGGACGAGAGCCGGAAGGTCTGCGGATTCAGGAAGAACCGTGACTGGGTGCTCCTGGCGGAGTACTGCGACAAGTCTCTGATGAGGACGACCTACATGAATGCGCTTTCCAAGGCTGCAGGCTGCGAATGGACTCCTGAATCGGCCCATGTGGAACTCTATCTCAACGGATCCTACAATGGAGTGTACCTGCTGACAGAGCAGGTCGAAGAGGCGAACCACAAGATCGAAATCAGTGATGATGGCTTCATCATCGAGGATGACAACTACTATTCCTGGGAACCGCTCTATTTCAGGACCTCTCTCTACGGACGGCCTTACACATTCAAGTATCCGGATGTCTCTGATGGCGCAATCACCAAGAATGACGACAACTACACCTACATCAAGACTTTCATGGATGAGATGGAGGCGGCTCTGCGTAGCGGAGATTTCCAGGACCCCGAGAAGGGTTACCGGAAGTACATCGATGTGCCGAGCTTCGTCAGATGGTACCTGGTGATGGAACTGCTCTCGTGCCAGGATCCGAACTTCTTCTATGTTCTTCCGACCCGTGGCGCCAGGCTCAAGATGTATCCGGCCTGGGATGCGGAATGGACCCTGGGCAATGCCTATGCGGGTCCCGGCGGATGGACCTCACTCCCGTCCGATTTCGAGAAGATGGAGAACTGGAGGAAGAAGCGCTATTTCCCGGAACTGTTCAGGGATCCGTACTTTGTGGAACAGGTGTATCTGACCTGGCAGGAACTCAAGGGCAACCTCGATTCGGTGCGCGATGCTGTTGCGCAGGAGACCGAGACCATCCGTCTGGCCCAGGAGGATAACTTCAAGAGGTGGGATATCCTCAACCGCTATGTGTCCGTGGAACAGATTCTGTTCGGCTCCTGGGAGAAGGAACTTGAATATGCCGCGAGCTGGTTCGAGAAGAGGATAGTCTGGTTCGATTCCTACATCTCAGACCTTTACGACAGCAGTCGCTGAGACAGCGCGGAACTGCAGGGAGGCTGCTCTAGCGGCCTCCTGTTGCAATTCTGTAGAGCTGCTCGTAATGAGCCCTGTACTCTGAAGGGCCATGATGCCTGCGTCTGTCCGAGACTCTGGCAAGTTTCTTCAGGAAGAGGATGGAGCAGCCGGCCCTGTTGTCGATGGCTTTCGTGTCCACAGCCTTCAGGTAAGGACTTCTGTCTTCACCGAAGCCATCCGGAACGGCAATCTCCCCGTCAGCCTCTTCGGCAGTCTCTCCGCCATATTCATTGGCATCTTCTTCGGCATATTCAGCAGCAAGCGCGGTCTTGACGCTCACGCCGGCGCTCTTGGCGCACAGGGTGACCACACTCCTTTGTATGGTCATGATCGCCGATGCCGGCCTTTTTTCGCTGAACAGAGCATCGAAAAGGTCGTCGTAGTACTCGCTCAATGAATATGCCTCCCCCTCATCGGCCACGGAAGCCGCAAGAATGATTCTCCCGGGGGCCTCTGTCACGAGCTCCGAGGCCATTGTCTGGGCAACCTTGTTGGCGGCAGGCGCATGAAGAGGAAAGCCTGCAGTCACCTCCCTGCCATCCAGCCAGTCCGACTGACGGATCTGGGCAAAAGCCCAACGCAGGGATTCTCTCTGGACATCTGCCGGAACCACACTCACGCTTTGCCCCGGAGTGCCCTCCTTGACCTGCCTCAGACGGATTCCTCCGATCTGTGAAAGGACATTGCCCAGGTATCTGTTGTACTGGGCCACAATCTGGGAATGGAGGTCTGCCCTGTGCGAGAAGTCAGGATCGTCCGTGATCCATGTGTTGAGGTTTGAAAGAATGTACCTGAGGTTGCTGATGCCATAGTCACCGGCCTTGACCGGGTCGTCGCCCAGGTCCTCCGAGCGGGCACTCGGGTCGTATTCCCCGCTGCCGAGCTGCTGTGCTCCGTAGGCGAAACGGGGGTCAGAGGCCTTTTCGTCGATGAATCTCTCCCTGATCGAAGCCTCTTCCCACATGTCGGCGGCCTCCGGGACAGGACGGTAGAGCCAGTCGATGGCATATTCGTCATAGATTCCCAGCGTCGGCGGAGTCAGCCTGACTCCCTTGTCGGAAGGCTGGGCGATGTAGTTGAAGCGGGCATAGTCCATGATCGAAGGAGTCGTGCCGTACTTGGCCGTGAAGGTCGCGCTCCGCAGCGAATCCACAGGGAATGTGGAGGATGCGCTCATGTTGTGCATCAGACCGAGAGTGTGGCCGATCTCGTGAGTGACGACATATTCAAGAGACTCGTCCAGGACTTCCTTCGGAAGCTTCTTGCCGCGCACTCTCTCGTCGACCTGGGCTGTCTGCACGAAGCGCCAGTTGTTGATGAGCCTGATGACGTCGTTGTAGACAAGGACGGACGCGTTGAGGATTTCTCCGGTGACAGGATCCACCCACGACGGCCCCATCGCGTTCATCGTGGCGTTCGGGATGTACCTGATGCATGAATATTTGAGGTTGTCAGGGTCGAACTGAGGGTCCTCTTCCGGAGAAGGGAAGTCCCTGACCTGCATGACATCCTTCAGACCGAGTTTCTCGAATGCGATGTTCCAGTTGAGGACGGCCTTGCGGACCGGCTCCTTCCATTCCTGAGGGAAGGCATTGTCGATGTACCACAGGATAGGCTTGCGCACGGTCGTGAGCTCGCCCCTTTTCCAGGCTTCCACGTCCGTAGGCTCGATTCTCCACCTGTTGGCAATCCGGTAGGTTTTGAAACCGTCAGCCTCCGTGGACAATTCTATCCTTGCTCCTCCGTTGCTGTTGCCGGTCGAGAACACCCCGATCCTGGAGTCCTGGATCCTCGGCCTCATCAGGTCCTCCGGAAGAAGCAGGAATGAGACCGTGGACGACATCGATCCTCCCCCGGTGACAATCTTGATCCCCAGGAAGGAACGCGAAGTCTCCACATTGTTGTTGATGACGATGGAGGCATTGTCGTCGAAGGCTTTCATGTCGCTGAACCAGGTTGTCAGCCCTTCGCCTTTGACCGTGAATCCCTTGTCCTTCGGCTTCAGGTCATCGATCAGCGAAGTGGCATCGAAGAAGAAAGACGAGCTGTCAGGACTGAAAGCACTGACTGACAGCCTCTTGAACACGTTCTGGGTGTAGTTCCTCTCCATGGCCTTCTGCATTCCGGGATCCATTGACGAGGCACCGGTCTGCGGAGTCTTCAGGACAACGACGGAGTCCTCCAGCCCGACAGTGAAGCAGACCGGTTTGGCGTATTTGTAGCCGACATTGATCGAGGAAGGATCGCTGACCGTGCTGACCGTCCCGCCGGCGAGGACTCTGCGCCCCAGATTCTCCTTGCGGTACTCGATGTAAACCTTGCCCTTCGAAGTCTTATGGAGACTTATGAATCCGCCTTCGGCGCTTTCCTTGATCTCCGACTGGAGCTTTTCGAACGGAGTCTTCTTCACCGCCTTCCTGACGGTTGTGCTGTCTTTTGTCTCTTTCCTGTCCTGCTCGGTTTTTCCGGCGGCGTTGCCTGCAAGGGAAGAGAAACACAGGGCTGCGATTGTCGCAAGCGCTGCAAAGCTTTTCCTGATATTCATTCTGTGTTCTTGGTTGTCGCGTAGTTTCAATTGAAACAAAGATAGCAATTTATTCCGGCTCATGCCTGTTCCCATTTCATTTCGCATTTTTCCAGGCCGCTGATCTTTCCGTCTTCCAGGTGGAAGCGAAGCGCCATCCGGGGCACATCCCTCGACCCCTGGAAGCCGCAGGTCCCTGGATTCATGAAAAGGAAGCCATGTACGCTGTCGCGGAAAACCTGCGGGATATGACTGTGGCCGCAAATGAATATGTCGGGGTGGTACAGGCTGATGAGCGTCTCCGCATTCCTGTCATACTGAGGCCGTTTCGGATCGTAGGCCCAGTAACTGCCTCTGCGGAGTCCGATGTGGGTCATCAGAATCCGCGCCCCCTCGCATTCGAAAGACCGGTAGAGAGGGTGCTCCAGCCGTATCGGAACTCCGTCGCAGTTGCCGTACACCCCGACCAGCGGTTTGAATGCGGCTATCTGGGCGGCACATTGCAGAGTGCCGAAATCTCCGGCATGCCAGATTGCATCCACCGGTTCCAGAAAGGCCTTCACGTCCTCGGCGAAGACCCCGTGAGTGTCTGAAATAAGGCCAATGAACATGCTACAGTTTGATTATGATCTTTTTCCTGTACAGCACCAGGAGGATGCAGAAGACAATAAGCATGAATATGATGGCCCACACAAGGGAGGTGAACTCGTTTGCCCCGAAATATTCAGAAGGTGAAAAAGAAATGAATCTCCAGCTCTTTGCGAGAACTCCCGAAACCACGAAGGCCATCAGCGCATTGGTGCCCATGACCTTGAATGGGGTGAAAGGCTTCTCGATGCCTTTGATGTCGATGATGTACATCAGGAAAGCAAGGGCCAGCATTGCCCAGCCGCCGGCATAGAAGACATAGGAAGCGGACCAGAGAGGTTTCGAAATCGGGATGGCGATGCTCAGGATCATTGCTCCTGCAAGGGAGGCGCAGCCGTAGACGAACGTCCTCAGGGCGACTCTGTCCGGGGAGTTTTTCAGGGCAGTTTCAGGGTTGTCTCCATCGAGCGCCAGCCGGTTCCGGGAGCGGATTATCATCGACCCGACGAGATAGCCCAGAAGGCAGGTGCAGGCTGTTGTCATCGTTCCCAGAAGCCCTTCGGGATCGAAGTCCGTGCCGCTGTAGCCGTGGTAGCAGTGGTTGCTGCCTATCAGCCATCTGTCCAATCGGACTGAAGCATTCCCCTCCAGGGTGAAGGCTCCCGGTTCCTGCCCGAAGGCGAGAAGGATTCCTGTGTAGGTGACGCACAGCACTCCGATTGCCGACATGATCTTCCCTGGCTTCCTGAGCCACAGGGCGAGGCATCCGGCAAGGATGTAGGAGAAACCTATTCTCTGGAGTACTCCGAAGATTCTCTTGTGCTCCAGCCACCACAGCCAATTGCTGCCGAAGGAAGCTGAAGGGTCATGCGGCTCTGTCGGAAAGAAGGGGTAGAGGTTGAGGGCGAGGCCTGTCAGGAAGATCAGCGCGCCGCGCTTGAGGACCCTCAGGTAGTCTTTTGCCGTGCCGGTGTTCCTTCCCTCGAAGGAGAATGCCATCGCGCATCCCATGCAGAACACGAATGTGGGGAACACGAGGTCTGTCGGCGTGCATCCGTTCCAGGGAGCATGGCGCAGGGGACTGAATATGTGAGACCAGGTCCCGGGATTGTTGACGATGCACATGAAGGCGACAGTCAGTCCCCTCAGCACATCCAGCGAAGCGTAGCGTTTTTTCATCGAATAATCTCCTATTGTTCGCAAATGTACCAAGAATATTCAAGAGATTCTTCTTTTCTCCCTGCTTTGTTGTTGGAAGTGACTGCCGGATTGCATATATTTGACCCAATGTCACTCAACCTTAAGCCCTTATGAAGAAAAAGCCCGCCATACTGTTCCTGCTGCCGGTCCTCCTCCTGCTCCTGAGCGGGAGTGGTCTGAAAGCGGGCGCGGCGGACAGGGCGACTACGGCCCTTTTAACGAATTCAGGCTGGAATTGGAAGCCTACAATTACAAGCAGACTGTTCTCAAAGCCAAACATGTTGTCTTGAGAACAATGCCTGATGAGGATTTTTATAGCAAAGAATTTAGAACCGTAGAAATAGTTGGGCGCTATTTACTCATAAAGGACTTTCTGGATCATGACAGTTTCTGGATTGACCTTGAGAGTGTTTCAGAAGGAGTTGCAGTTGTGATAGACAAACGGGATATTTCTGAGCAGGATGATGGTCCATTATTCAAACAGATCCTATGGTAAAGATCATCAAAGACAAAACCGATTGAAATATGGACATAATTAAGATAGATGATTACTACTTCTACGAAGAAGAGGAAGTCCCTAATGAAATGATTCTGACAGGATACAATCTAAGTCAGGAGTTGGAGTATTTAGAAAAAATGGGGCTTAACAGAATAAGTATAAACCATTTGTTTTGTGGAAACAGAATAAAAGATTTATCATTCTTGAAAGACTATCCTTTCATTAAAGGTGTAAGAATAGTGAACAAAGACATAAACCAAGATGGTATTTACTACCTGAAAGAATTGGATTGGCTTCAAATAGATAATGCTAAAGGAATTCATTTTGCGGAGTTCCCCGAATTGAAATGTTTAATCGCATCTAATATCACTGATTTTACGTTTCCAGACAAACTTACCGAATTGTATATATGGCACACTAAGATAAAAGGGGGAAGTCTATCAAATATTTCGTTACCAAGGTCCTTGAAGCGTTTTGATTTGTTATTTTCCAATATAGTCGACTGTCAGGGTTTACCACCAGAATTGAATAGACTCGGTTTGTCTTACTGCAGGAATCTGACATCATTGAATGGTCTTGAAACCGTCGCCGATCAATTGACCTATCTGGAGCTGGGCCATTGTCGAAAACTTGAGGACTATTCTTCTTTGGCGGATTGTATCAATCTTCAAAGGCTATTGGTTCTTGACTGCACAAAGTTTCAGAATCTATCATTCTCGAAAGAAATGAAAAAACTGGAGTTCTTTTCATTCTACGGAACTGACGTAATAGACAATGACCTATCACCGCTGCTGCACATCCCCAAAGTGTCTTTCAAGAATAAAAAAGAATACAATTACTCCTTCAGGGATTTCAAATTGGTAAAGAAGTAATTTCAAGGCAACAACCGGTGATATTGTCAAGACAGGAGTCAGTGGCGACTAATGGATTAATACTTCACCATCAAGCACTTCTCAAAAAACGATCACGAAAATGAATGCAGCAATAATAATCTCATGCCTTTTGGCAGTGGCCCAGCCATCCCTTCTGGACTGTGTTGCTCTCGACATCGCCGGTTATTTCGATCCTACGGGAATAGCGGATGGAGCCAATGCGACTCTGCTTGCATCAGAGGATCCGGAATGCATTCTGCGCACGTCTGCGACATCTGATATTTCAGTTGCTCCCATTGTCCGCTCACTCCAGCTTATCTTGATGGTACAAGCCTCCTCGCCCGAAGGCAGGGACATTCTGACGATGTAGTCCCGGCCGTCGTCGCCGTTGCGGAAGCATCTGGAAACCAGAGTGTCTCCGATAAACGTCTGCCTGATGAACTTTATCGCGAGGGAGGAGACATATTCATTCTCGATGATGTCATTCGGGAAGTCGTCGATGGCATGGTTGATGTATGCGCGGTTCCCTACATGTTTGTTGAAATCCATGTCTCCCAAGGTGGTGAGATGCTCTTTTTCGAACACCAGTTCCCCTTGGGCGCCGAATCTGAGCTTCGGATGCCTGATTCCCGTTGCCCCGTCCGGAATCCTCAATTCGCAGATTGTCTCGATAGGGACAGGCCTGCCAGTGGCAATCTCGACCGGAGTCCAGATGCCGGTGCCGGATGCATAGACCTCCCCGTCGGACCTTCTGAGGATGAAGTCGAAATAAGCCCGGGTGGAGGTGAGCTCCGCAACCTTGACCTCTGACATGAGTCTCTCCCGCCAGAGGGGGCAATTCTCGCCGAGGGTCATCGAGATTTCCGAAATCACCCAGATGTATCCCAGAGGCCGGATGTCGAATGCGGCGATAAACCTGTCTGCCATCAGGGCTGCCACGGAATCCTGGAAATATGCCAGCGCCGATGTCAGCTTCAGCCTGTAGTCCGGATCGATATCCTCTGATGTAATCTGATACGTGTCCTTGTGGATGCCGCCAAGTTCTATGTATGCCATGTTCTTTCTTGTTCTGTAAGTTCTGTCCGTTCTCTGACAAAAATACTCAATAACTCCCGTTTCGCAAGCACCCTGAACGAATGATTCCGATCCTTGACGTGAATCCGGAATGGAGTAGATAATTTGAAAAGTGCATATTTCATGTGCTGATTTTATTTGAAAAGTGTATATTTTTGTCCGACGGAACCGGAGCCGGATGAAAAAGCGGCATAATCCGGGAAATGAATATGGAGATTTTCTATTCGAAAGAGACAGACGGAGTTTCAGTCCTGCTGGACCGGGAAGAGAGCGCCCATTGCGTAAAGGTGCTCCGGCACCGGCCGGGAGATGAGGTGACGGTCGTCGACGGAAAAGGAACGATGTACCGCTGCCGTCTTGAAGATGATTCCCTCAAGGGAGCGCGGGCGACCGTACTGGAAACCGTGCCCGGCTGGGGGACTCACCCATATTCATTGACCATGGCGGTCTGTCCCACGAAGAACAACGACAGGTACGAGTGGTTCGCCGAAAAGGCGACTGAACTAGGCGTGGACAGGATTGTGCCGGTGATAGGGGAGAGGAGCGAACGGAAGGTCTTCAAGAGCGACAGGGTGCGCAAGATTGTGCTTTCGGCGATGAAGCAGAGCCTCAAGGCAACGCTCCCGGCCGTGGAGGAACCCTTGTCGGTCCGGGATTTCATCCTATCCTGCGGGGAAGGCCTCAAGCTGATCTGCTATTGCTTCGAAGGAGAGACCGAAAGGCGCACGGTGACAGACGTCTTCCCCGTACCGGAGGCCGGAGTGACGCCTCAGGTGACCGTCCTGATAGGCCCGGAGGGGGATTTTTCGCCTGCCGAGGCCGAACTTGCCCTTGAGCACGGCTTCATCCCGGTGAGTCTCGGGCCGAGCCGTCTGCGCACGGAAACGGCGGCAGTGACCGCGGTCGCGGCCTGTTATCTGCATTTTCTGAATATGCCCCCAGTCATCTGAACTATCAACGATCCAAACAAACACATCATATCATGAGCATGGAAACAGTCATCGGAGAAACCCTGAAAGTCCTGAAGGAGGGCGGTGTGATTCTTTATCCTACCGACACCGTGTGGGGAATAGGCTGCGACGCCACCAACCCTGCCGCCGTGTCGAAGGTCTATCGGATAAAAAACCGTCCGGACAGCAAGTCCCTCGTCCTGCTTGCGGCAAGCCTGGACCAGGTGACCCTGTTCGTCAACGAGATTCCTCCGATGGCAATCGACCTGGTGGAAGTGAATGACCGTCCGATGACGCTGATCTACCCCGGAGCAAAGACCTATCCGGCACCATCGGCAGGGGAAGAGCCGCGCTCGGACCGCTTTCATCTCGCCTACAACACTGTGGCTGAGGATGGTACGGTGGGCATCCGCATCCCGATGATGGAATTCTGCCGGCAGCTGGCCTTCAAGCTCGGCCGTCCGATAGTCTCCACATCTGCTAACATCTCCGGCTGTCCGGCTCCGCACAGATTCGCTGAGATTCCCGAGGAAATCAAGGCCGCAGTCGACTACATCGTGGATCCCCGTCTGGAATCCCAGTCCACAGGCAAGCCTTCCCAGATAATAAAGATAGGGATGGGAGGAGAGGTCGAAATCATTCGTCCTTGACGTTGAACTCTGCGACCACCGGGTAGTGGTCCGAACATTTCGACTTCGGAACGGAGTGCGAAACTGCACCGTAATGTTCCGGAATCAGGATGTAGTCGATCCTTATCAGTGGCCAGAGCATCGAATATGTTGCCCCGAAGCCTTTCCCCGCTTCCACGAAAGTGTCCTGCTGCCCCTTCTTCAGGCGGAAATAAGTGTAGGACATCGGATTGTCGTTGAAGTCCCCGGCAAGAATGACATCCGTGGAACAATCCTCGATGTCTGCGACGATCTGCTCGACCTGAGCCGGACGGATCAGGATGGATTTCTTGACCCTCTGCTCGGCATCCTTGACCTGGTCCCGGTCTTCCCTGCTGTCCCTCAGCAGACGGGACAGGGAAATGTTGTAGCTCTGGAGGTGGCAGTTGTAGACCCTGAAGACCCTCTGGCCGATCCTGATGTCGCAGTAGACGGCCTGGTTGGCGCTCTGCTCGAAATCCAGTTTCCCCTTGCCGGTGATTGGGTAGCGGCTCAGGGTGATGTTCCCCCAGGTCCCCTTGTCGGTGACGAACATGTAGTAGGCCGAACTGTATTCAGGGAACTTCTGTTTCAGGTAGGTTGCGACATCATATTCCCCGCTCAGGCTGACTTCCTGCAGGCAGATGATGTCCGCGTCGGTCTTGCGCAGGAAAGCGGTCACCGAGTCGATGCAGACCTCCCTGCCTCCTTCGCCTTTGAATTCCGGCCTCCTTCCCTGATTGTACCTGCCTACATTGTAGGAAACCATCCTGACCGTGGTGCCTTCCGGGTCCACGGCGCCGGACTCGAACTGGAAGTAGTGACCGATGAAAACCAGCGACGGCAGCAGGGCGACCAGCGGGATCAGGAAGGACCGGGACATTCTCCGGATTCCTCCCAGTAGAAGCAGGAAGTTGATTATCACCAGGGGGACATACAAAAGTCCCAGAGCGGTCATGTACCAGGCTTTTGCCGGATTGACGGCGAGGGAGATGTAGCTGAGAAGCAGCAGCAGCGCGAAGACCAGCATCACTATCCTCAGGGCGAGGTTGGTGACGATGCTGTCCCTGTCTCTTCTGCTGCGTCGGCGTGACATTGTCTCAGTATCTCCAGAGCTTGCCGGTGCGCCTCCAGTACCAGGTCAGCAGCAGACCGACGAGCGCGCCGCCAAGATGCGCGAAATGTGCGACTCCGCTGGCAGTCCCGGTGATTCCGGTGACCAGTTCAATTGCCATGAATATGATGATGAACCATTTGGCTTTCAGTGAGACCGGCGGGAAGACGAGAGTCCAGACATTGTTCGGGTACAGCATTGCGTACGCAGCCTGGATTCCGAAGATCGCTCCAGAAGCTCCGAGCATCGGAGTCCGGATGAGGTTGAGGTAGGACACCTGGGCGGAATATTCCCCGGAGGCGATTCCCCCTGCGAGTGTGGCTGCCTCGATGAACTGGATGCCGGTGTGCAGGGCGAGGGCCCCGAAGCCGGAAAGGAAATAGAGAATGAGGAATTTCCTGGTCCCGATTGCATTTTCCAGGGCTGCTCCGAACATCACCAAACCCCACATATTCACGAATATATGGGCAAAGCCTCCGTGCATGAACATGTAGGTGAGCGGCTGCCAGATCCTGAACAGCGGCGAGGTTGGGTAGAACATCGAGAACGTCTTAACCATGAAATTCTCGTTGACCATGCAGGCGATGAAGAAGATCACATTCACGATGAGGATGTTCTTCGTCGCCGGAATCCGGCTGAAGAAACCGCCGATGTTGCTGTTGAAACCGTATTGTGTCATTTCTGTTTTCTAAAACTGTTTTTCAATGTAGTCGGCCGGTATTATTGTCAATATCTTCCGGCCATTGCTGGTGAGTTCCGGGTTGGAGCCGGAGAGAAGCAGATCCAACAGATGCCTTGCCTCTGCCGGGGATGTCATGGTCTCGCAGTTGGAGGCTCCCAGCATTGCGATCTTTTCCGCCAGGGCAGTCTGAAGCAGGCTCGGCAGAAGGGAACTCTCGTCGGCAAGAATCAGTGTCAGGTCGCCGATCATCGTTTGGACCTTGCCGGGCTCGCCGCTGAAGCCCTCCGGGACACCCTCCACGACTATCGTGTCATTTCCCATCGGCGTAAGGCTGAAGCCCAGGGATGCAAGCATCCCGGCATTGTCGTCGAAGAGAGCTCTGGCTTCCACCCCGACTTCGACTTTGACCGGGAACAAGGTCGTCTGTGTCGCATGCCCGTTCTTCGAAAGGGCGGATATGGTCCTGTCGAATATTATCCTTTCCCTTGCCCTGCGGATGTTCACCACCATAAGCCCCTCCCTGGAAGGAGTGACTATGTACTTTCCACCGAGTATGATTGTCTGGGAGACCGGAAGCGAATTCTCCTGGAACAGTTTTCCGTAGTCCTCGCTGCCGTTCACGAAGTCTCTGGCGCGGGCGTTCCATGAGCCGTAGCCGCCCTGCCCTCCCTGGGAAGGGTAGCCTCCAAGGTCGCCTTGACCGTTCCGGGCGCCCTGGCCTCCGTAGACTCCATCTCCGTTCCGGTTCTCCCTGCTGCCGTCCTTGGAGCCGTCCCCGAAATCGAAGGATGGAATCTCGGTCGGGCCTGTGTCGAACGGATTGTACTGAGGGTCGAAGCCCACGGCCGGAGCCGAATCGTTGCCATATTCAGTGAAATGGCTGCCCATCACAGGCATGTCCTTCGCTTCCGGATTGCTGAAATCGATGCTCGCCGCGAAGGAAGCCTTTCCGAGGGTTTCCTTTACGGCCGCGTAGATGACCTGGAATACGAAGGAGTCATCCTCGAACTTCACCTCGCTCTTCGTAGGGCTGATGTTGACATCCACAGCGCGCGGGTCGGTTTCAAGGAATATGAAATATGACGGAGTGGTGCCCTGAGGCGCCAGATCCTCATAGGCCTTCATCACCGCCTTGTGCATGTACGGGCTTCTGAAGTACCGGCCGTTGACGAAGAAGAACTGGTTGCCGAGAGTCTTTCTGGCACTGTCCGGCTTGCCCACATAGCCCTTGAGACTCACCAGGGAAGTCTCGGCGCCGACATCCACCATGTCTCCCGTGACGTTGTGCCCCAGGAGGTCCAGAATCCTGAACTTGACTCCCTTGGCCTTTCTCAGCACGAAGACATCCTTGCCGTTGTGGATGAGGCTGAACGAGATTTCGGGGCGGGTGATCGCGACTCTTGTGAATTCTTCGACTATGTGCTTGAATTCCACGTTGTCGGATTTCAGGAATTTCCTTCTTGCAGGAATGTTGTAGAAGAGATTCCTGACCGCGATGTTGGTCCCCTTGGGTACCGCCGCCTCTTCTGTCGAGACGTGCTGCGATGCCGCGAAACGGACTTCGCATCCGGTTTCCTCTCCTTCTTTCCTGGTCTTCAGGGTGACTTCCGCAACGGCGGCTATCGAAGCCAGGGCTTCTCCTCTGAAACCGAAGGTCATTATCCCTTCGAGGTCTTCCGCTGTGGCTATCTTGGATGTTGCGTGGCGCTCGAAGCAGAGCACGGCCTCGTCCGGATCCATGCCGCATCCGTTGTCTATCACCTGTATGAGAGTCCTGCCGGAATCGGTGATCACCACGCTGATCTGGTCGGCTCCGGCATCCACGGCATTCTCAACAAGTTCCTTGACCACAGAAGAAGGTCTTTGCACGACCTCTCCTGCGGCGATCATGTTGGCTATGTTGCCGGGAAGGATACGGATTTCCATTCTCTAGCTGAAGAGCAGTTCAAAATACTTCGCGAAGTAGATCAGGATGCCGGCAAGACAGAGCAGCCCGATTATTCCGATCAGTCTGGTCGCTCCGTTTGCCGTCGATCTCCTTCTGGCATAGTTCCCGTCTCTCAGGGAGCCGCGGATGTAGTCTCCCGGCTTGTACTCTCCCTTTTCCTTCTCCTTTTCGAAACGTCCGTCAACGTGTCCGAAAGTCTGACGGCGCTCCTCCTCGTCCTTGTCATAATAGATGGGACGATAGTTGAATCTTCTGTGTTCCTGTTCCCCAGGAAATGTAAAAAAGCCCATAGCGGATAATATAGTGAAATACAAATCTAACTAAAAACTCCTTTTATAATGCAGTTTCGAGCTTTTTTCTGAAAAATTGCGAAAAAAAGTGAAAAAAAATTTGGAGAGAACGAAAAAGTCCTTACCTTTGCAATCCCGTTCGCGAGAAGGATGGGAAAAACAATAAGTTCTTTGACAATAATGAAAGAATAGTACAAGCAAGTACCGAGAAAATTATACGAGAGCGTTAATTTCTTAGAGACAGACTGTCAGGATCTGACTAGAAACTTTTGAATATACAAAGAAGAGT
>SFMU01000082.1 GCA_004552965.1 Bacteroidales bacterium
CAAGGCGGTTTTTCAACGGTTCTCAACGGTAAGTCACAGTCGCAAATGGCCGCATAGGTGAGCCTCCAAAATGAAGCAGGTTATTTTTTAACAATTACTTAGATGAGTTTCAATCCGATTCCCGGCCTGTCAGGGAGGGTTATCTTTCCGTTTTCGACGGTCATTCCCTCGAAGCGGTCATTGCTGATGAGAAGGTTCCCGTCCAGGTCCGCGAAATCCACTGCAGGAGACAGCTGGGCTGCTGCCGAGACCGCGCAGGAGGTTTCGGTCATGCATCCGGTCATCACCTTCATCCCTTCGGCTTTCGCATAATTCAGCATCTTCCAGGCCTCCCGCATTCCGGTACATTTCATCAGCTTGATGTTGATGCCGGTGTAGGCCCCCTTGATGGCAGGGATGTCGCGAAGTCTCTGGATCGCCTCGTCGGCGAAGATCGGAAGAGGACTCCTTTCCGTTATCCAGGCGTTGTCGTCGATCCTTTCCTTGGCCATCGGCTGCTCGACCATCACCACGCCATGTTCTTTGAGCCAGAAAATCTCATCGAGAGCCTCCTCCCTGTCCTTCCATCCCTGGTTGGCATCCACGGCGATCGGCAGTTCCGTGATCTCGCGGATGGTCTCGATCATCTGCTTGTCGTTGTCGAGTCCGACCTTGACTTTCAGGATGTTGAACTTGTCGGCGCATTCCCTGGTCTTCTCCCTCACGACCTCCGGAGTGTCGATGCCGATCGTGAAGGTGGTGTCAGGCGTCTTCCGGGCGTCGAGGCCCCAGATCCTGTACCACGGCATGCCCATCAGTTTGCCCACAAGGTCGTGCAGGGCAATGTCCACGGCAGCTTTCGCGGCGGTGTCGCCCTCGGAGAGCGAATCGATGTGCGTCAGGATCTCGTCGATGCGGAACGGGTCCTCGAATATGCCCAGGTCCACCTTGCCCAGGAATGCGGATACACTTTCCACGGTCTGTCCCAGATAGGGGGGCATCGAGGCTTCGCCGTAGCCTGTGAATCCGTCATATTCAATCTTCACCTGCACGTCCGGGGTGGTTTTCCTTGAATATGATGCCACGGTGAAGGTGTGCCTGAGCTGGAGCTCATACGGCTCGAAACTGAGTTTCATCCTTGCCTTGCCCGCGAGGTTGACGTTGTAGGGGTGTGGCGCATTCTTCTCCTGGCAGCATACCGAGACCAGGCTGCCGCCACCGACCAGGACGGCTCCCGCCCCGGCTGTCTTTATGAATTCTCTTCTTTTCATCTGATGAATCTGTCTGGTTTGTCAAGTCCTCCTGCAAGATAGTGATTTTTGTCCGAATCCGTAGCCGTATCTTCCCGATTTTGTCTGTGTCGGCACGCAGGGATGCCACTGAGACATCTGTGGGCAGGGGAGCCGTGCCGAAGACCGGTCAGAAGCCCCCTTCGCCACGCGAGGATGCCACTGAGGTACTTGTGGGCAGGGGAGCCGTGCCGAAGCACTCCCGAAGATCAATCTGAAGACAGCTTGAGACCTGTTGCGGGACGGTTCTTGGTGGTGGAAGCTTCGACATATTGAGTTGCTCCCCGCGTGGGAGCGTGGATTGAAACCTTAAGTGCATTTGTTGTTCAAGGTCATCATAGGTCATTATGTGCACTTTTCAACCAAGATAATGACAGTATAGATGCGATGTTTTCATCATTATATCCATATTAATATCGAGATAATGATGATTATAAGGGGGGAATTGATTATATTTGTGACAACTTGACAACGAATGATATGGAACCGAAACTGGTTGGAAGACAATACGAATGGGATCTGCTTGACGAAGTGATGAAGTCGGGTGAATCCGAAATGGTCATCGTGTATGGAAGAAGGCGTGTGGGGAAGACATTTCTCATAAACAGGTTCTTCGACAACACGTATGCGTTCAAGCATACCGGAGTGTTCAACAAAAGCACCGGGACACAGCTGGAACGCTTTGCAGCCTCTCTTGAAGACTACTCGGGAGAGGCCGTCGCCGTTCCGGAGAACTGGTACAAGGCGTTTGACATGCTGAAGGCTTATCTGCGCACCGTCAGGTCAGAAAAGAAAGTTGTCTTCATAGACGAGATGCCGTGGCTGGATACTGCTGGCTCCGACTTCGTATCGGCACTGGAATCGTTCTGGAACGGCTGGGCAGCCGCCGAGGACAACATCGTCCTTGTCGCTTGCGGAAGCGCGACTTCGTGGATGACCGACAAGCTGCTTGGAGACAAGGGAGGACTGTTCAACAGGTCTGCGACCCGCATCTTCCTGCGCCCCTTCAACCTGAAAGAGACAGAGGAGTATCTCAAATCCCGCGGCTTCGAGCTGACCCGGTATGACATCGCGGAGTGCTACATGATCATGGGCGGCATTCCCTTTTACCTGAAGCAGATGAATCCCCGCTGGACGCTTGCCAGGAATATCGACATGATGTTCTTCAAAGAGAAGGGATTGCTCTGGGATGAGTTCGACCACCTTTACAGCACCCTCTTCAAGAATGCCGACACCTACATTGCAGTTGTTGAAGCCCTTTCAATGAAACGTATGGGAATGACCAGAAAGGAGATTGTGAAGGAAACAGGAATATCCGATAATGGGGATTTAGGGAAGGTGCTGAAGAACCTGGTTGACAACGAATTCATACGTCCTTACAACTATTTCGGAAACAAGAAGCGCGATACCATCTACCAGCTGGCAGATTTCTACACCATGTTCTACTTCTCATTCATCAGGGACAATTACGGGCGTGACGAGAATTTCTGGGCAAACAGTACCGATCTGCCGCTTCGCAGGAGCTGGGCAGGGTATACGTTCGAGCAGCTCTGCCTGCATCATCTGGAACAGATCCGCAAGAGCATAGGAATCTTCGGGGTACAATGCGAAACATCAGCCTGGTTCAGCAAAGGGGCTGAAGGCAAACGCGGTGCCCAGATAGACCTCCTGATTGACAGAAGAGACCGTATCATCAACATCTGTGAGATGAAATACTCCATCAACGAGTTCACCATCGACAGCGAATATGACAAGAGTCTCCGCAACAAGATACAGGTCTTCCGGGATGAGACAAGAACCCGAAAGGCACTCCATCTGACGATGATAACGACATATGGCTTAAAGAGAAACATGTATAGCAACAGCGTCCAGTCCCAAGTGGTACTTGACGACCTTTTCATCTAGATTGCGCCCTTACAGAAGCCATATAATCCTCGTAAGAATTGATTAATTTTGCAGACCTTAAGCGTCTTCCTGAAGACCGGTCTTGTTCCACGGCTTGGCGCTTAAGGTCTATGGTTTAACATCTATCTTTCGTCCTGAAGTACTTGCTCGACAGTCATCTCGAGTATGTCCAGTTTTATCTGCCATTCCTGATATGAGTATGGGCTGGTCGGGCTGACTTGTCCACTGATTCCTCTCTCTTCTGCCTCCTGCATTTTCCGGTAGTGTTTCATCGAGTGTGTCCGATCCAGGCCTGGGATGCTACCTGCCGGATTGCGTAAAAATCAGTATCTTTGTGACGAAATCATAATCATCATTCAATGACAGACAGGGGATTGATTGACTCTTCGGCAAAAATGATTGCTGTCATAAGGGAAATAGGGATTGTTCCCCTGTTCAAAAGTTCCGTAAGCGGGTGGTCGATCGAGGAGTTGACCCATCCTGACCAGTGGTTCAGCACCTCCGACACATTGGGGCCGTGGGATTGGAAAATTGATGCGATACAAGAGGGTCTCCTCTATGGGAAATATATCTCAAGAAGATCTGCGTTCGCCACTGAAAAGATGTACAGGCATCTGATGAATTGGCGCAGGTCCCTTCCGATGTATATGGTTGCAGAGGGAGGGAAATCCGAATGCGCCACCATTGACCAGAGGCATCAGAAACATCTCTCCCCTTTCGTCCTGTCCGCCATCCGCGAGAATGAATCTCTCGAGTCCTCAGAAATCAAGGCTATTCTCAATGAAACTGTACCGACAGAAGTGAGGAAACAAGTCGGGGGACATATGGAAAAGTATCTTCTCCCTAAGATCACCAGAGAGGCCGTGGACTTCATCCTGACTTTTTTGGAGATGGGCACCTGGACTGTAATCGGCAATATCACAAGGGTTTATAGAGGTCCGAACTGCGAATACAAGGGATGGCAGAGAAACACGATTACCACCCCTGAAGCATTGCTCGATACTGCCGGTCACACACCGAAATATTCTCCCGGGCAGCCATCCTGGGCACGGTTGTTCCTGGTCGCTGACAAAGAGCAGGACCGCATGGCAGACTGCTCCCCGGAAGAATCACGTCAGTTCATACTTGACCACCTGAGTGCTCTTTATCCGGGCAATAGGGACAAGTTTGAAAAGATAATCTGAAACAAGCGATACTCAGCCAAAATCGACATGTTTGATGCGATTTTGGCTGAGTATCGGACATTTTGGGATTTCTTCAGCATAGCAATCAACTGCGTCCTGGAAACAGGTTACGGATGTGGTATACCCTTTTGCGGACAGTGTATGCTTGGCTGCAGCGGATGAAGCCAGCCTGAATAGCAGGATGTTCGGTCAGGAGTGGGGATATGACCATTGAACTGATAAATGAGAAGTATGCTGAGCTGAATGATGCCGGGAAGGCTGCGGATTACAACGATGTGACGAAGATAATCGACCGGATCGCTGACGGAATGATGTGTACTATTCAACCAAGATAATGACG
>SFMU01000083.1 GCA_004552965.1 Bacteroidales bacterium
ACCTGCCCTGATTTCGACGGATATGCAGCGAACTACAGGATCGGATTGTATCCGACAACCATTTCCCAGGAGGAGGCAAGGCAGGCCGTACGTACCGAGAACCGTCTCGAGTGCGCTATGGAGGGCGAGCGTTTCTTCGACCTTGTACGCTGGGGTATCGCAGCCGAGGTGATGAACAGCTTCCTTGACGTCGAGAAGGACAACAGGGTTTATTACCAGGGTGTGACCTTCACTTCAGGAAAGGACGAGTACCTTCCTATCACCAACAACCAGTACAAGTTCTCCGGACGCAACTATGTCCAGAATCCAGGCTACGGACAATTCTAAACCATCATGAGATACCACATAATTTCAATCGCAGCCTTGTTGCTCAGTACCATGGCTCTCCAGGCACAGACTCTCGACATCGAGCATCTTGCAGGAGGAAACACTCTCGTCCGTGTTTCGGAACCGCAGAATACCAGATACCTTCTCCTCCCGATCGAGGAGAAGGCTCCTGAAGCTCCGGTGAAGATAATCTGCGGCAATGACCTTTCCCGTACCATCAGCGTCCGTCTTGCCCTTGACAAGGTGGATTACATGGTCCCTCTCGATCTCAGCGAATGGGCCGGAGAGGACATAAAATTCCTCATCCACCTTCCTGTGGACAGGGCAACCGGCCGTGACGCCCAGAATGAGATCTGCTGGAGCAAGATGAAACTCTCTGACGTCATCGACACTGAAAACAGGGAAATCTTCCGTCCTGCCTATCATCACACTCCGGAGTATGGTTGGATGAACGATCCTAACGGAATGTTCTACAAGGATGGCGAATGGCATCTTTACTACCAGTGGGGCCCTCATGGCTCGATGTGGAACAACCTTACCTGGGGACATTCAGTAAGCCGCGACCTCATTCATTGGGAATATCGTCCGGAAGCGATCAAGCCGGATGCCCTCGGCTACATATTCAGTGGATCCTGCGTTGTCGACCACAACAACACCGCAGGTTTCGGAAAGGATGCAGTCATCGCTCTCTACACGAGCGCTGCCGAAGTCCAGAGCCAGTCGCTGGCATATTCACTTGACGGGGGAGACACCTTCATCAAATACCCTGGCAATCCTATCCTGACCGCTGACATCGCCGATTTCAGGGATCCGAACATGTTCTGGAACGAAGAGATAGGGAAGTGGAACCTGATTCTCGCCTGCGGCCAGGAAATGCGCATCTATACCTCCGACAATCTGATCGACTGGAAGGAGGAATCCCGGTTCGGCCAGAGTTACGGTTCCCACGACGGTGTCTGGGAGTGTCCTGACCTGTTCAAGCTGCCGGTCGAAGGCACCTCCGAGGAGAAGTGGGTACTGTTCTGCAACATCAACCCGGGCGGACCTTCCGGCGGTTCTGCGACCCAGTATTTCATCGGTGATTTCGACGGTAGCAAGTTCACTCTTGACAATCCGGAAATGTATCTTGACGGGAAAGCTCTCTGGCAGGATTACGGCAAGGATCACTATGCAGCCGTTTCATTCTCCAATGCGCCTGACGGACGCCACACGATGATTGCATGGATGTCCAATTGGGAATATGCCAACAATGTACCTACGATGCAGTTCCGCAGCGCCAACACCATTGCAAGGGAGCCTTTCCTCTACAATGTCGACGGCAAGGTTTACCTCGGCAGCCGTCCGTCTCCCGAATATGCCGGAACGGGTCTTGACAAGACAGTCAAAGTCAAAGGCTCCTGCACGGTTACCCTTTCCAATGAAAACGGCGAGGAATTCGTGATAACCTACGACCAGAATGCGATGACACTGAGTTGTGACAGAAGCCGTAGCGGGATGGTCGATTTCTCGCAGCATTTCAACACTGTCGCCACCGCACCGGTCTGTCGCAGGATAACCTCATTCAGGATATTCGTAGACAACTGCAGCGTCGAAGTCTTCGCCAATGACGGAGAGGTCTGCATGACCAGCCTGGTTTTCCCTTCCCAGCCTTTGAACACCGTGACGGTTAACAAGATAAAATAACACTAAACTTCCTGATATGAAATCCAACAAAATAGCATTTCTTACCGTGATGCTTGCCTTCTTCACGATGGGTTTTGTAGACCTTGTCGGCATAGCGAGCAATTACGTGCAGAAGGATCTGGCCCTGAGTGATTCCCAGGCCAACATCCTGCCTTCCCTCGTGTTCTTCTGGTTCCTGATCTTCTCGATTCCGACGGGAATGCTCATGAACAGGATCGGAAGAAAGAAGACGGTACTTCTTTCAATAATTGTCACAGCAGTCTCGCTCATCATTCCGATCTTCGGGTCATCCTATCCGGTTATGCTAGTGAGCTTCTCCCTGCTGGGCATCGGCAACGCCATCATGCAGACCTCGCTCAATCCTCTGGTCGGCAACATCGTCAGTGGCGACAAACTGGCCTCGACCCTCACCTTCGGCCAGTTCGTGAAGGCAATCGCTTCTTTCATGGCACCATACATCGCGATGTGGGGCGCAACTGCCGTCATCCCTTCCTTCGGCCTTCAGTGGCGTGTCCTCTTCCCGATCTATGCAATCGTGGCTCTTCTCGCCATCCTTCTTCTCGGCGTGGTACGGATTGAAGAAGAGAAGTCTGACACGAAGGTTACGGGATTCCTCGGTTGTGTGAAACTTCTCGGCAATCCTTTCGTCCTCCTCTGCTTCCTTGGCATCATGTGCCATGTCGGTATCGATGTGGGAACCAATACCACTGCCCCGAAGCTCCTTATGGAACGTCATGCATTCACACTCGATGAGGCTGCTAAGGCTACTTCCCTTTACTTCATTTTCCGTACAATCGGCTGTTTCACAGGATCATATATCCTTCGCAAGGTGAGCAACAAGCTTTTCTTCGGAATATCCGCCTTTCTCATTCTTGCTGCATTGATCGGTCTTGCAGTCGTGAGCGAGCCGCAATCCTACATATTCATTTATGCCATGATTGCGATGATAGGCTACGGCAACTCCAATATTTTCTCCATCATTTTCTCCCAGGCAATGCTTCATGAGCCTGAGCGTCAGAATGAGGTCAGCGGACTTATGATCATGGGTCTGTTCGGCGGCACGGTCTTCCCTCTGCTGATGGGCTTCGCTTCCGATTTCGTCGGTACTGTCGGAGCTGTCCTCGTGATGGCTGTCGGAGCTGTCTATCTTTCCATTTTCACCATGAGAATCAGTAAATAGTACTCAATATGAAAGATTATATCGTTGGTCTGGGAGAAATCCTTTTCGACTGTCTCCCTGATGGGAAGAAACTTGGTGGTGCGCCGGCGAATTTTGCCTATCATGTCAGCAATTTCGGCCTTGAAGGCATTGCCGTCTCTGCCATAGGCAAGGATGAGGACGGCCTCAGAATCAAGAAGGAACTTGAACCGAGAGGTCTGAAATACCATCTCGAGGAGGTCGATTATCCTACCGGAACCGTGCAGGTCTCCCTGTCCGGTAACGGAATACCTCAATATGAAATATGCCTGGGTGTTGCTTATGACAACATCCCATGGACTCCTGCAATAGAAGAGATTGCGAAGAATGCACGTGGTGTCTGTTTCGGATCACTTGCCCAGCGCAATGTCGTCAGCCGGAATACGATCCATAAGTTCCTGGACACCATGGCTCCTGTCGGTACTCTGAAAGTGTTCGACATCAACCTGCGCCAGAACTGGTATTCACGCGAGGTCATCGAAGAGTCTCTCAGAAAGTGCAATATCCTGAAGCTCAATGATGAAGAGATCTCTACCGTAACAGAGCTCCTCGGTCTTGGAAGCATCCCTTCCCACAAAGGTGGTGCCCCTCTGCAGCTGGTCGATTTTGAGGATCAGTGCCGCTGTATCATTGAGAATTACGGTCTTCAGATGCTTATCCTCACCTGTGGCACGGATGGTTCCTATGTTTTCTGCGAAGACGGAACCACTTCTTACCAGCCGACTCCTGTTGTGGAAGTCGCCGACACGGTCGGTGCAGGGGATTCTTTCACCGGCGCTTTCGTGGCCAGCCTTCTCAAGGGCAATGGCATCGAGGTTTCCCACAGGAAGGCAGTGATGATTTCTGCCTTCGTCTGTACCCAGAACGGTGCGATGCCTACCATCCCTTCAGAGATGCTGGAATAGAGCAGAATACGTTTCCATTGACTATGTTGAATTGAGGGCGGCTGAAAATTGATTCAGCCGCCCTTTTCTGACAGTGTTTCATAGAGTGTGTCCGAAGGACCGGCTCCGTACGCACTCGATGAAACACTACGCTTTTTACAGATTAGAATATCGCTGTTCCTATAGGACGAGCATTCAAGATATCCATGGCAATAATTAATTTCAGAATTTCAGCTTTAGTAGTTTTCTCTGCCTCTACATTAAGATTGATTGCTGTTACAACGTTACCATTTCTAGTAATCTCTATTTCAATGCCTGCTAATACTTCAAGACCACTTGCTTGCTCTCTCAATCCTTCTTCTATCATTTCAGCCCACATTTCATCGGGCAAAGTAAATGTGGCCGTGTATTTTGTTAAAATGTCAGATTGGTTAAAAGCTGTTTCTATCTCTATTTTTGTGCCGGGGATCGCATAAATGCTGTTGGATGTATATTTTCCGGTTGCTTCATCCCATGTTCCGAATATCGGTTTTTCAGGCAAAGTGTTTACATTCAATCCTGTATCCCATGTGCTCATTACATATCCCAGCTCTTCTCC
>SFMU01000084.1 GCA_004552965.1 Bacteroidales bacterium
TGTGAACGTCTGCGCCGACGAGACCGTCCTTACCGATGGAAAGATCGACCCGGCTAAGCTCCGCCCTATAGTCTTCGATCCGGTCAACCACGACTACCTCGAACTTGGCGCAAAGGCTGGCAAGGCCTTCGGCGAAGGCAACAAGCTGAAATAAGGAGGACCGATGACAGGACTTCTCGAATACGACATGGGTGGGGGAGTGCGTGCCTTCACTGCGGGACGTGACGTGCCGCTGCCCTGTGCGGTGGTTCAGCCGCATCAGACCCACTCGACGGTGGTGGCACACGTGGACAGGCCGGGACTCACGAGAGAGGATCTCGAAGGGGTGGATGCCCTTGTGACGGACATTCCGGGTGTCGCCATCGGCGTCAGGACAGCGGACTGCATACCGGTTCTGTTGTATGATTCGGTGCACAGGGCCATAGGTGCAGCGCACAGCGGATGGCGTGGAACAGTCAATATGATCAGCAAGAAGACAGTGATGGAGATGTGCCGCCTGTTCGGTTCCCATCCCGGAGACATCCGTGCCGTCATAGGTCCGGGCATAGGCTATGACAGCTTCCAGGTAGGGGAGGAGGTGGCCCTGACCTTCAAGGAATCGGGCTTCCCGATAGACAGGATATGGTCGTTCAGGGGAGCGCGGAAGGAAGGGACGATGGAAGGCGGCCACCACCTTGACCTGAAGGAGTGCGTGCGCCATTCGCTTATCGAGTGCGGAGTGGCTGAAGGGAACATAAGCGTCTCGGAAATAGACACCTACACTGACGGACGGTTCTATTCGGCACGCCGCGAGGGAATCTCCTGCGGCAGGAACATAAATGCAATAATGCTTATATGACAGAAGACAGACTCTCGCAGACAGTAGAGTTCTGCAAACTCATAGACAGGGAGAAATTTGTGCAGCGCCGCACCTACCTCTCCGACGGGAAGCGTCTGGAGAACGATGCGGAGCACGCCTGGCACATGGCCGTGATGGCAATTCTTCTTTCTGAATATGCCAACGAGAAGGTGGATGTCCTAAAGGTGGTGAGCCTGCTCCTTGTCCATGACCTCGTCGAGATCTACGCCGGCGACACCTTCGCCTATGACGAGGAAGGGAAGAAGACACAGAGGGAGAGGGAGGCGGCAGCGGCCGAGAGGCTGTACTCAGATGAGTTCGAGGAGTGGGGGAGTGCCGAGAGCAGGTTCGCCCATACCCTTGACAACTTCCAGCCGCTCCTGCTGCAGCACGCCAGCAGGGGCCGGGCCTGGAGAGAAGGCGGGCGGCGTCTCTCTGAGGTTCTGGAGAGAAACGCCCGCTCGGCCGAAGGCTCCCGCACGCTCTGGGAGTTCGCCCGGGAGAACTTCATCCAGCCGGAGATTGATAGAGGCAACCTGATAGACGATATTGACTGATGCCCCCTGAACAGCTGCCTGCACTTCTTCTTGCCATCCTTGCCGTTGGGTACACCCCGGGACCGGCGAACATCTATGCTATGTCTTGCTCGATCAGGTACGGCTGGCGTGCCTCGATGCGCATGTGGGGCGGACTGCTGTGCGGCTTCCTTGCCGCTGCGCTTATGGCGGCCGTCGCCGCCCACTTTGCCGGGATGACTTTCAAGGAGTATGTCCCGTATCTTCGCTACCTTGCAGCGGCATACATCCTTTACCTTGCGTGGAAGACATACCGCTCAGGAGTCTCATACGAGGCGGATGCCGCACCGAACTTCTCAAGCGGCTTCATCGTGCAGCTGACCAACGCCAAGATCATTCTCTTCGACCTCAGCTGCTATTCGGCATTCGTTCTTCCGTATTCTGAAAGATTCATAGACCATGATGCTTTTCATCTAGTCAACGTCCGCAGAAAAAAGAGAGTGATTAAATGCTGGATTTATCCCGAAATCCCGCTTTTGGAGACCTGGAACATCGATTTGACCGATAAAAGGGGAGAAAATAAATTATCACTTCCGAAATCATTTTCTACAAATTGAGTGGAGATTAATAATTGTTTCTTCCTGTCTCGTCGCTTATCTTCTCCCAAAATTACTGCGCTTGCTACATGGATGGATTCGGCGAAAAATCTTACATCAAAGATTTTCAATCAATTAACAAAAGGGGAGAAATTAAATTATAATTTCGAGATATTTAACACATAATTTCTCTCAATAAAAAAGGGAGAAAAGTCCGATTTACTCCCGAAACTGCTTGTTTTTCTTCTCGTTTTATTATCTTTGCGGAGAAAAAGGACAAAATAAGCGAGGAGTTCTGGCAATTCGTCGCTTGATTTCTCGAAATAAAGGTGGAAGGACGCTCATTCATATCAGTTGGAATACCGGATTCGATGGCTTATGGTCAGCGTGAGTCTCTGTCCCATCTTCTTTCACCTGTCGGCTATAATGTCTTGTCTAATTTATTCATAACTTGTTTATGTCTTAACGTATTTTTTGACAGGATTTGTAAGTATTTGAGAATCAGCGGTGATTGTTTATCAGGAGCAGTCAGAAAAGCGAGGAATAGAATTATAAAGGGGAGAAATAGAATTGCTTCAGGCGGTCGAATAAGGGAGTTTTGCAATCAAAGGGGAGTTTTGGAATTACCTGCCGGCTTTTCCGCACTGGAGAAACGTGGTTCCCGCTTCGATTCCTCATTTTCCCTTTCCTTCTTCACCTGTCTTGAACCCTATGTTTTGTTTATATTTATATAACTTGTTTATGTCTTAACATTTTTTGTTCGCGATTCGGTAACTCTTTGATAAATGATGAATTGCAACGTATATAGGAAATCAAAAGGGGAGTTATTGAATGCAAAGGGGGAGAAATTGAATTATCCAGTCAGGAGGATTAGGAGAGTTTTGAAATTAGAAGGGAGTTTTGCAATTATATATTAAGGAAGCCTATGTCAAGGTCGAGAAAGGAACCGGAAGAGTCAAATGAGATGACCTCACTTGCCACCACAACCAGGAACGTGGTGGAGTCTTACATATTCGCTACAGGTCATCAGGATCTGAGCATCTATTCGGAACGTCTGATGATGCTCCTTGTCAAGGCTGCGCAGTGTCAGGTTGCGGGCCTGAACTTCAAGGACGGATCGTCCATAGCTCAGGTCAGCATCGGTCCTCTCGGTGATGCGATGGTCGAGATAGAGGCGCGTGAGCTCCTGAACGGCCCGAACAACACGAACTACACGCAGGCGAAGTCCGCCGTCATGGAACTGATGAGCAAGTCCATCGCCCATGAACGGCCTGCGGTCAAGAACGGAAAGCCCGTCCTGAACGAGAGGGGAGAGCAGGTGTATGAGTTCGAGGCTCATAACCTCGTGAACGATGTCTACATCAACAAGAAGCCCGGAGTCATAGTGGTCAACGTGAACCGCACCACCTGGGAGGCCATACTCGACTTCTCGAAGGGATTCCGCAGGTATGATCTTCAGGTTGCGATGCGCTTCTCAAGGACCTGCTCCCTGAGAATGTTCAAGCTCATAAGCAACCAGAAGAACCCTCTTCAGTTCACCATCCAGGAGCTCCGCGAGCAGTGGGGCCTTACAAACAAGTACGCCAAGACCAAGGACTTCATAAAGAATACCATCGTCTCTGCCAAGGAGGAACTGGACAGCATGTCCCCGTGGACCTTCGACTTCGAGCCCGTGTACTCGTCGTCAGCCGAGCAGAACAAGGGCAGGGTAGGGCGCAAGTCCATCACCTCGATAATCTTTTTCCCGAAGCATCAGATAAAGTACGAGAGCACGACTTCTGCCATGAATAGGGTCAACAACCCGACGGATTTCCTGGGACGCCATATCATCGAGCGCCTCGTTCAGAAGCTGGGCTTCTCGATGGCTGAGATAAAGGCGAATCTTGTCCTGTTCAACACGGCGAAGAAGCATTTCGACCTGGAGCAGTTCCTTATAGAGATAGGCCCGAAGGCGAACCGCGCGAACAACCCGCAGGGCTATGTCGTCAACTCCATCAAGCGCCACCTCAAGGAGGCGTGCGGAGTCATAGTCCGTAAGGACGGCATGGTGACTCAGAAGGAGCCGGCAGCTGAGCCGGAGGATGTTGCAAGGGCGAAGCAGACGTTCGACCAGGAGACGCTCTCGAGCATCCTTTCCTCCCAGAACAAGCCGCCGTTCAAGCCGACGCCTCTGAAGAAGGAAGGAGATGACCGCAATTTGTCGGATATACTCGGTGGTCTTTTCGCAGGCCCGGATGAACAGTAACGCAGGAGATTTGTTGCATGAATGAATACTTGGACATACTGAAGAGCTGGGAGCGCAGGGTGGCCGATCCGTTCATCTTCGAGCATCTGTGTGAACTCCTTCCCGCATGGGGGTTCAGGCGGATGAATCAGGGAACGCCCCAGGACCGCTGGGTCAGTCCCGTGAAGATGGACCTGTCCAAGCCGAAGAAGCCCAATCCGATGAAGACCGTCGTGAGTGCCATGGATATGAAGATGCGCGAACAGGGGGACTGGAACAACCCGGTCAGCGTGGCGGACATCCTGATGAAGGAGAAGGGTTTCGATAATGTCTATCAGTTATACAGCTGGCTCTCGGAGAGGTATCACCTCGACATGCCTATGCCTGACTCCCCGAAGGTGAAGATCGCCGAGCGCAGAAAAGCACGCAGGGCGACCCTTCTGGAGGACCTGATGGAGTACTTCTGCTGGTGCCTGGCGAACAGTTCGACCGAGAAGGCCCAGAAGACCCGCTCGTATCTGAAGAAGGAGAGGGGATTCACCCAGGAGCAGATCGAGAAGCTGCGTTTCGGGTTTGTACCCCTCTGGAGTTCGGTGGTGACTTTCATGACCACGAAGAAGAAGTATCTCAAGGAGGAGCTTGACGAGGCCTGTGGCGTGTATAGTGTGGACGGGAAGACGGCTGTCGGAAAGACTCACACGCTGGCTATCCCATATATATGCGCAGGAGTGCTGAAGGGTTTCCTGTTCAGGCGGGTGGATAGCGACGACAAGCCGAAGTATCTTGCAAACTTTGCCCTGGACCGCCGGTCGGTGTTCTTTAACTACCCGGAGCAGGGGAGCAGTGTCATCGCTGTGGTGGAAGGGGAGATGGACGCCCTCACGGCCACTGCCGCCGGAATCCCCGGAGTGGTGGCCATTGGAGGCTCGGAGATAGCGGGAGAGAGAAAGCATCAGGTCGAGGTGGCCTTGGCCTCCGGAACGAGGAGCATCATCCTCTGTCCGGATCTGGACTCCACGACAGCTGAGGACGGTGCAGCGGTTCCTGATCACGCAAAGCGCCTGAAGGCCGTGATGCACTCGGTACATACGATTAAGGATATCGACATCGAGTTTGACAGCATATATGTGACTGTCTTCGATGAGCCGACCGATCCTGATGAGTTCATCCGCAAGAGGGGAGGGGATGCTTTCATCAAGCTGCTGCGCGATGCCCTGCCGTGGTGGGAGTATGTTTATAATATGAAATCAAAGCGCTGAGATATGACCGTTGAAGAGCTGACTAACATATTCCTGCGTCTTGAGATGGCAGATAAGGCGAAGGACAGTGAATTCCTTTTCGGGAGCAGCGAGGAGGGAGTTGACCCGTTCCCCATAACGGGAGTGATTCTCGATGACGAAGGTGATGTGTGTCTGGAATCCGATGACAGGATGGAAGAAGGCCTGTCTGCAACCGAGCTGGCGGAGGCCGTCTCGGTATACGACGGAAACAAGACCATCTATTTTGTTCACATTGACAGTGAAGGGGAGAGCACACTCTTCAATATCAAGGACGGAGGGACAAAGGACCGCTGTTCTGAAGATTTGAGGATAATACAGGCAGGCCGTCTGATCGATGCACTCGGAGAATATTCTCCCGAGTCCATCCTGCATTTTGAGAGCGGGACGATCAACTTCACGGTAAACTCGATCTATGAGGACAGCGAAGGATGCATCTGTCTCGAGTCTAACGAGATAATGGAACTGGATGACTATCCTGTGGGGCTGCTGCTGGAAGACCTGTCCCATTGCCCAAAAGGAACCGGAATCTATTTCTATGATGATGACTCAGAGGAATACTACGGAATATATCCTGACGAAATCTGCACGGATGAGAAAGGTGATGTATGGATAAAAGTGAGATAAGATATGGAAGAGCCGATACTCAACAGCCACAACAAGGCTGAATATGAGCCCGCCCATACGGCGGAGCATATCCTGAACCGCACGATGGTGAACATGT
>SFMU01000037.1 GCA_004552965.1 Bacteroidales bacterium
GTGTTTGTCGGCCTCAATGCCTTGAACGAGTGCGAGAGAACATTGATGAAGAAGATGCGCGACGCGGGTCTTGCGGAGTTCTGTTGGGACTATTCCTCAGAGATGGTCAGGGATACCGGCAACAAGAGTTCCTTCTTCATGGCAGCGAATGTGCAGGAGTTTCCGCAGTCTTTCGAATATGATCCCGAGGGGCTGACGGCACCTGAAATCGAAGTTGTCAGCGTACCTTCTTCGGTGGGACAGGCAAAGCTTCTGCCTTCCATCCTGAAGGATGACACCTATGCTGTTGTCATCCCGGACGAATCCCTGCTGCTGCCTGTCCTGAATTCCATTCCTGCCCACATCGAGGACATCAATGTCACGATGGGCTTTCCGATGAAGGACAGCGCCTTCTACGGCTTCCTGTCGCTGGTCCTCGCGATGCAGATGCACCTCAGGACCAAAGGAGACGAGGTCCTGTTCTACCACGGCCAGGTCTGGTCGATCTTCGCCTCCGGCATATTCAAGCACCTGATACGCAATGACGCGGAAGCGCAGGCTGCTGTCAAGGCCGTGAGGGAAGGACACAGGTACTATATTCCCGAAGCGGATCTCCGGAAAGGTCCGGTAATGGATCTTCTGTTCCGGATTGCCGTGCGTGATCCGAAATCGAATGATGCTTCCCAGATACGTGACATCTGCCTCTATCTGAAGAGGCTCATCGCCGGAATCGCTCCGCTGATGGCCGGGGACGAGGCTCATGCGGTCGAGGTCGAATTCGCCAAAGCGGCATATTCGGCAATCGGCAGGCTGCAGACAAGGAATCTGGGCATATTCCCCGCCACCTTCTTCAAACTGCTTGGGCAGCTGCTGCAACCTGTTGCCGTGCCTTTCAACGGTGAACCTCTGAAGGGCCTTCAGGTCATGGGCCCTCTCGAAACCAGGGCTCTGGATTTCACCAACCTTGTGATCCTTTCATGCAACGAGGGCATGTTCCCTCGCCGCTCCGTCAGCTCATCGTTCATCCCGCCAGAGCTTCGCAAGGCCTTCGGACTTCCGACCTATGAGTATCAGGACGCGGTCTGGGCCTACTATTTCTACCGCCTCATCCAGAGGGCTCAGAAGGTCACCCTGGTCTACGATTCCAGGACCGAAGGCCTCAAGGGAGGGGAGGAGAGCCGCTACATCAAGCAGCTTGAGTACCATTACGGCCTGCCTCTGAAGCGGATGTTCGCCAACTCGAAAGTCGGAGGCGATGTCAGCGACCGCCCTGTCATCAAGACGAAGGAGGACCTGGAAATCCTCCACAAAAGAAACCTCTCAGCCTCGGCGCTCAAGGAATATCTCGACTGTCCGGCCATGTTCTATTATGACAAAGTCAAAGGCCTGAAGCCGAGTGACGAAGTCTCTGAGGATCTGGATGCCGGGATGGTAGGAAATGTCTTCCACAAGACAATGTGTGACTTATACTCGCAGTACAAGTCTGCGGACGACAGGGTCTCTGCGGCCAGCCTGAAGTCGATCCTGTCCGGCAGGGATGCAATCAAGGGGAGGGTACGCGCGAACATACTGTCGGAGCTCAACTCGTCCGAGGTGAGCGGCAGGGACCTTGTCGCGGAGGAAGTCATCACCGAATATGTCGTCAAGACAGTCTCCCGGGACCTCGAACTCCTGACAGAAGGCGGTTTCGACAGCTTCGGGATCATCGGCCTGGAGAAGATGTACATCGGGACAATGGAGGGTTTCAGCTTCATCGGCTTCATCGACAGGCTCGACAGTTTCCGCCCCGGAGAAATCCGCATTGTGGACTACAAGACAGGCAAAGTCGGGAAAGACGATGTGGAGATCACTGATGCCAATGCCAGGGATGTGGCTGACAAACTCTTCGGCTCCGTCAGCAAGAACCGTCCGAAGATTGCTCTTCAGCTGTTTCTCTATGACTATCTGGTCCGGGAGAGCGGGCAATTCTCCGGTTCCAGGATCGTGAACTCGATCTACTCGCCGGTAACCCTGGCCGTCGAGCCTGTAAAGGAAGTCCCTCTCAGCGGAGAGTTCCTGCGGCTTGCCGGGGAAGGAGTAAGGCAGCTTTTGCGGGAAATCTCTTCCCTTGAAACCGGAGAGTGGAAGCGGACTGAGGACACTGAGATTTGCAAGAACTGTGATTTCAGAATGATTTGCGGAAGATGATAAGGATAATGAAAGCATCGGCAGGGTCGGGAAAGACCTACAACCTTGCCAAGACATATCTCAGACTTGTCCTGGGGAAAGAGGACAGGTACGCGTACAGGCATATTCTTGCAGTCACCTTCACCAACAAGGCGACTGACGAGATGAAGGCCAGGATACTCAAGGAACTCCATGTCCTTGCGAAGGACACCGTGTCCTCCCCTTATCTTGAGGACCTGCTTCCGCAGGCCGGGTCCGTTGAAAAACTGCGCATCCGGGCATCGCAGGTGCTGAGTGACATACTCCACGACTACGGTTCTTTCTCGGTCAGCACCATCGACCGCTTCTTCCAGCATGCCTTGAAGGCCTTTGCAAGGGAACTCGGCCAGTTTGCCGACTATCAGGTCGAACTGGACACCGCCTCTCTGATTTCGGAAAGTGTGGACCGTATCCTGGATTCTCTCTCGGAATCGGATTCCGCCCTGCTCAGGTGGCTTACCGGAATCGTCATCGAAGCTCTCTCCGAAGGAAAGAAGTACAATCTTGAGACAAAACTCAAGGAGATTGCCGTCAGTCTTCTCTCCGAGGAACACCGGGCTTTGGTGGAGCAATTCGGAATCGATGAGGCGGAGGAATATTCAAAGACCAATCTCGCCGACCTGAAGAAGAGGCTCCGCGAAGAGAGCGGCAGATTCATAGCCGGGGCAAGAAGCCGTGCCGAAGCCCTCGTGGAAGCCTTCTCGAGGAATGGCCTGCAGAAGGAAGACTTCAGCAGACAAGGGATGAACAAGGTCTATGAGTATGCCGGATTGCCCCCGGTCTCCGCTCCTCCGGCCTTCACCAAGACCCAGAGCAACTTCTGCGAGGACTATTCCAAATGGTTCCGCAAGGCCGACCTCCCACGCCGGGCTCATCTTGAGGGGGAACTTATGCCACTGTACAGGGAGTTCTACAGTTTCGTCACCGGATCGATGAAGGTGTATTGTACGGCCAGGAAAGTCCTTGGCATCGTGGACGAAATGGGAATCGCGATGGACCTTTACCGCGAATTCAACGAATTGCTCAGCGAGAAGAATGTGGTCAGCCTGGACGATTCCAATGTCCGGCTCAGGAATATCATCGACGGCTCCGACGCCCCTTTCATCTACGAGAAACTCGGTGTCTTCTACGACAATTTCCTGCTGGATGAGTTTCAGGACACGTCCCGGATCCAGTGGGACAACTTCTTCCCCCTGCTGAAGGAAAGTGAATCCCGTGGGGAGGAATGCCTCATCGTGGGAGATGTGAAGCAGAGTATCTACCGCTGGCGTGGCTCGGACTGGAAGCTGCTTGCCGAGGATGTGCAGAATCGCTTTCCGGGGACTCTCCCCGAGACACTGGAAGACAACTACAGGAGCCTTGGAAACATAGTCAGGTTCAACAACGGCTTCTTCCGTTATGCCGCCGGCTGCCTGGACAGCGGTCTGGAGGGTTTCGATGAAGGGATCAAGGTGTCGTCGATATATTCGGAAAAAGAATGCGGGCAGCATGTCAAGTCGCATGACTCTTCCGAAGGCTGTGTGACAGCAGTTTTCTGCGAGAAAGACCTTCAGGACAGCCGCATCCTCGACTCCATCCGTGAAGTGATGGCTTCCGGAGCCCGTCCTGGAGACATCGCTGTGCTCGTCAGGACCAACAAGGAAGGCGCCAGGGCCGCAGGATTCCTGATGGAGAATGGAATAAGGGTGATTTCGGACGACTCCCTTTTCATGAAGTCATCTTCTGTCGTACGCCAGACCGTGTCGCTGCTGTCCTCCATCGTCAACGAAACGGACAGCATAGGGTCATTCATCGCCGGCGAGATGAACATCGTCCTGGATGGGGATATTCCGTGCCTCTCCCTGACTGACCTCTGCGAGCATCTTCTGCGCAAGGTCAGGGAATATGACACCCCACGTTTCGAATCCCAGACCCAATACATCCAGTCCTTCATGGACTTTGTCCAGGACTATGTCTCCTCCCACGGCAACTCTCCTGACGGCTTCCTCAAGACATGGGCAGAATCCGAACCGAAGATCAGCTTCCCTTCCGATCCGGATTCCGTCAGGGTGATGACGATCCACAAGGCCAAGGGTCTGGAATTCCCTCATGTGATCGTACCCTATGCCGAGAATGTCATACTCTTCGGCAGTACCGACCGGTGGTGCAAGCCCGATGTCGGAGGAACTGCCCTGGATGATGTCCTGAAGGGCATCTACCATGTCAAGCTCAGTTCGCCGGATAAGGAAAACACCTGTTTCCGCCAGAGTGCCGTGAGGGAAATGCATGATCAGTACATCGACAACATCAATGTCTTCTACGTGGCCCTGACAAGGGCGGTGAAGAGTCTGACGGTAATCGCCGAAATCCCTAAGGACAGCATCCGGACAGGCGTCGAATCCTCGTTCGCCAATTTCTCCCAGCTTCTCTACCTGTATTTCTCCAACGGTCATGCGGAGGCTCAGACAAGCTCCGTGACCGAAGAGGACGCCCTTATATTCAGGATAGGCGAGCCTTATGACTTCGCGACCATGTCGCGGAAAGATTCAGGAATGGCCGAAATCGTCCCCGGCTATCCTTCGATTCCTCTCAATCCTGAGCCTGGAGATGAGGAGACGGATGTCCGCGAACGAGGCCGTCTCAAGTTCGGTGCAGATTCGATAGACTTCTTCAACGATGAGGCCACAGCCTCCAAGTCCTCCAGACTCAACGGCTCCGTGATGCATTCCATCCTGTCAAGTGTCGGCACCTCCTCCGACCTGGAAGCGGCTGTCGAACGGGCTGTGGCGGACGGAGATCTCGACCCTGCCCGCAAGGAAGACTGCCTCGGGGAACTCGGAGAGGCTGTTTCCTCCCATCCGGAATGGTTCGATGCCAATTCCGGAAGAGTCCTCCGGGAGGTTTCCCTCATCGACACTGACGGCAACATCTACAGGCCGGACAGGGTTATGGTCAAAGGGAAGGAAGTGACAATCGTCGACTACAAGTTCGGGGAACGGAATCCGCGCTACCGCAGGCAGGTCGAACATTATGCCGACATCTACAGGCGGATGGGCTATTCTGAAGTCAGATCCTTCATTTGGTATGTGCCATCTGATACAGTCGAATAATTTTGCTATATTTGCGGTTTACACGGAAAAACTTATGGATACTTTACAGAACGATATAAAACTCTACTACAACACAGAGAGAGAGAGACTTAGAATGCCTGAATATGGCAGGAACATATTCCGTATGGTCGAAAGCCTCAAGTCTATTCCAGACAAAGAGAAGAGGAGCCGTCAGGCCGCCGCGATAGTCAAGGTGATGGAGATCCTGAACCCTCAGGTCCACTCCCAGGAGAACTACAGCCAGAAACTCTGGGACCACCTCTACATTATCGCCGGCTATGACCTGGACATCGATTCCCCTTACCCGGCGCCTCTCCCTGAAGCCAAGGAAGTGCCTCCGATGCCTATCGTGACTTTCCGCTCCCCGGTGAAGGCCAACCATTACGGCCGCAACATCGAGAGCATCATCGACCTGATCGCAAGCGAGCCTGACGGCGAAGTCAAGACGGCCATGATCCGTTCCCTTGCCGTCTACATGAGGCAGCAGTACCTTATCTGGAACAAGGACAGTGTGGCTGACGCCACGATCTTCTCGGACATCGAAAAGCTTTCGGACTACAGGATAAAAGTCCCGGAAGGGCTTGAACTCGCAAAGATTTCGGGTGACACCAACTTCTCCCGTCCGGGGATGAGCATCAATGTCGGTGGCGCCGGAGGCAACCGCAAGAACAACAAGCGTGGCAACAGAATGAACAGGAAATGAAACTCTTTGGCTTTTGGAGCAGGATAGATGAGGAAGATCGGATGAGGGCGGTGAAGATCACCGGAATCATTGCCGGTCTCTTCACCATGTTCACTCTCCTGTCAATCGTGTCATACCTCTTCACATGGAAAGCGGACCAGAGCCTTTTCGCTTCTCCGGTAGGAGACATCTCCATGGATGTGCGCAACCTGTGTGGCAAGATGGGCTTCCGATGGTCCGATTTTCTGGTGCGCCATTGCTTCGGCCTCGGCAGTTTTGCCCTGATTGTCATCCTGTTCGCCGTCTCGGTCAGGCTTCTTGCAGGAAGATGGCACTATTCGATGCTCAGAACCTTCCTGCTGACGGTCACAGGCACTTTCGGAGCCTCCCTGATTCTTGCTCTCGTCTCATCCCCATTCGGCCTTTCCAATGCTTTCGGGGGCGGTCTGGGCGGCCAGTGCGGAGAATCGGTGGTGGCGTGGCTGCGCTCTCTTTTCGGTGACGTGTTCACCCCTCTGCTTCTGATTGCCCTGGTGGTCTTCTGGCTCTTTCTTGCCAGCAACCGGTTCACCCGCTGGTTCAACGGACTGTGGAAGCCGAAGGTGAAGGACTCCGGAGAGGTTCCTGAAACCGAAGATGACTTCCCGGAGGAAAAGTCCGGAAAGAAAGAGACCGAAATCCATAAGGGAACCGTGCAGGAGTCGGTCACCGGACTCAGACCGGCACCTGTTCCCGCTCCGAAGCCTGTCGTGCGGGCCGGAAAAGAATCTGACACCGGGGCTGCGTCTGTGAACAGCGAGCTCGAGATAGTCAAGGGCGAAGAACTCAGCACAAAAGTCGACCACGATCTCCAGAGAATAGATATCCGGAAAGAGCTTCCTCTCTACCGGATGCCGTCGTTGGAACTCCTTGATGAGTATTCTTCCCAGAGGCATGAGGTGTCCGATGAGGAACTCTACAGGAACAACAACAAGATCCGGGCTACCCTTGCCAATTACAAGATACAGGTGAATGATGTACAGGCGATTGTCGGACAGACAGTCACCCTGTACAAGGTCTATCCGGCTCCGGGAGTGAAGATTTCCGAAATCAAGAAACTGCAGGAAGACATCGGCATGTACCTGCATGCCAAGGGAGTGCGTGTGGTGACCCTGACCGACTCGGTAGGTATCGAGGTCGCCAATGACTGTCCGTCCGTAGTCCCTATGAGGGCCGTTCTCAACAACAAGGCGTTTTCCGGCAGCAAGGCTGAACTCCCTGTCGCCATCGGCTACACCATCCAGCAGAGCGTAAAGGTCTTCGACCTTGCGGATGCTCCGCATCTTCTTGTGGCAGGAGCGACAAAGCAGGGCAAGTCCGTAGGTCTCAATGCGATCGTGACATCCCTGCTGTACGCCAAGCATCCTTCTGAGCTCAAGCTTGTCTTCATCGACCCGAAGATGGTGGAGTTCTCGTCATATTCGAGTCTCCTGCACCATTACCTCGCAGTCCTTCCGAGCAATGACGAGAAGGAAGAACTCGAGAATGCCATCGTCAAGAAGGCGGACAAGGCCGAGAAGATTCTCCGCTCCCTCTGCATCGAGATGGATCAACGCTACGAACTCCTCAGCAAGGCCCGTGTCCCGAACATCAAGCTCTACAACGAGAAGTACCAGAACCGCCACCTGCTTCCTACGGATGGACACCATTTCCTCCCGTACATTGTCACTGTCATCGATGAATATGCTGACCTGACGATGTCGGTCGGAGGATCCGGCGACTCGAAGAACACCGCCAGGAGCATCACCACTTCCATCATCCGTCTCGCCCAGAAGGGAAGGGCGGCAGGAATCCATGTGATACTCGCGACCCAGAGGCCTTCTGCCGATGTGATCACAGGCCTGATCAAGACCAACTTCCCGACCAGAATCGCCTTCAGGGTGGTCTCCAGGATAGATTCTTCAGTAATTCTCGATTCTACCGGAGCCGAGAAACTGATCGGAAAGGGCGACATGCTCTACTATGCCGGAGTCGAGATGGAACGGGTTCAGTGTGCCTACATCAGTCCGGACGAGATCCATGCCCTGACCGGCTACATTGCTTCCCAGTCCGGCTACCAGAAGAGCTACAACACACCGTACTATCTCCCTGAAGTCCTCGATTCTTCAGATGAAGGTTCCGGAGGCTCTGTCGACATGAACAATCTGGACGAGCGTTTCGAAGAGGCCGCCCGTCTGGTGGTGCAGACCCAGAGAGGCTCGACTTCCGATCTCCAGAGGCGTCTGGGCATGGGCTATGCCAAGGCCGGCAGGGTGATGGACCAGCTTGAGTCCGCCGGCATTGTGGGCCATCAGGAAGGCTCCAAACCGAGACAGGTCCTTGTGACCGATCTTGAGGAACTCGAGTCGATTATCGCCTCGCTCCGGAAGATGTAAACACGATTGGCACGTCTTGTGCTTTACACTCCCAATCATGAGAATATTCAAACGTACCATAGCCGCACTGGCTCTTGCATCCCTTGCCGCATTCCGTCTGTCTGCCGCCGGTCCTGACCTTGAAGCCTTTTTCTCCAAGGTCTCATCATCCCTGGTGACTTTCGGCTATTCATTCGTCTGCAGGACCGCAGACTCCAAGATGACAGGAGAAGGCGAGGTGATGCTGCAGGATGACTGTTTCCGTGCAGAAGGCAACGGTCTGGACATCCTTTGCGACGGTCGCACCCTCTGGACCGTGGACACTGTTTCCGAAGAAGCTGTCATTGAGACTCTGGACACTTCTTCGGGATCCCTCACTGCCAATCCTGCATTGCTGATCGCCAAGGCAGGGGAGTCCTTTTCCCTCTTGTCCTCCTCTGTCACCAGCTTCTCAGGACAGCCTGCTGAGAAGGCCGTCCTGACCCCGAAGACCGCACCCAAGTCTTCTTCGGACATCTCCGGATTGAGCCTGTATTTCAAGAAAGGCACCCTTATCCTTCTCGGAGCCGAGGTCGGAATGAAGGACGGGACCGTCACTACCTTCACACTGACGGACTTCAAGTATTCTCCGAAGCTGGAAAACAAAGAGTCTTTCCGTCTGGACGAAAAGACTCTCGATTCTTCCTATGTCGTCACCGACCTGCGGTGAGACTGTCTCCTATTTCCTTCTGATGCATCTGACGTTGGCCCGGAAGGATTCCTTGTTGCCCTTTCCGATCATCACGTTGTTGTTCTCGACGTGGATGTAGCGGTAGAAACCGTTGTCCCCTTCGTCGTCCGCTGTCCAGAAAGCCGCGTAAGTGTTGAGCCCGGAGAACCTCGTGCTGCCTTCCATGTCAGTGCAGTAGCCTGTAGGGATGACGCATAATCCAGTGGAGTTCGTAATCTTGACCTGTGGCCAGAATTCCCACATCCTCGAATCGTTGAACAGGGCGTTCACCATGAACTCTCCTGCAACATCCTTGAATTCCTCGTGCTCAACGAAATCGTCCTTGCCGCTCACCTTGCGCGCAAGTTCCACGAAATCGGCATCGGAAGGAAGTTCCCACCCCTCGGGACATGCCGTCTGGGCCTCTGTCCAGGTGTAGTACTTTCCGAAAATCATGTCCATCACAGGGCTGTACTCGTAGGAAACGCCACTGCCTGAATATGCCAGATTCATCTTGAACCATCTCGGGAACTCTCTTGTGCAATAGTAGATGTTCCCGTCGCGAGGGTCGCTCTCCCTGTAACTGTCCGTTGTCAGCTGGGCATCCTTGATCGTCGTGTTGACCTCAGGGCTCACAACCTGGAAAGTGGCCTTTACGCTGGACTGGTAGTAGCCTTTGGCATAGCCGATGCAGGTGATCGTGTACTCGCCCAGCTCGTGTGGCACCTTGATGGTGATCGTACCGTCGCCTTCCCCTCCTTCCACTCTCGTGGTGTCCTTGTCGGAATTCCATGTGTAATAGTAGTAGATTCCGATGTTCTCCGGTTCAGTTATTCCTGTCGGTGTAAGCGTGATCTCTTCATCCCTGTTGAGGAAGGAGTTGACATTCTTCGTGAAGCGCAGAGTCCCTGTCATATACTCGCTGAAAGTCGTTTCGTCATCATCTTTTTTGCATGAAGAGAAAGCGACTGCAAGCGCGGACACAAGCAGAATGATTCCCGTGTATTTCATTTTGTCTAGCATAGCGTACAAATATCGCATAAAATTCCCAAAATCGGTACTCTTTATTCAAAAACTGCTCCAAGAATGATGGGATTCGAAAGCAAATGCTTAAATTGCATCTGAAAGTTCCCCGATCGAGGAACTGGAATTGCATCTGTCATGAAACACAAACTCTTTTCCTGCACGAGTCTCGCCTCATCCTTTTTCGGCATATTCATTCCATGCATGCTCATTTCAGCCTGTTCGCATGCTCCCGAATATGCCAGTGTCCGCGGTTATGCCCAGGGCGGTGAATATTCCGTAACCTACAACCGCGAAGGAGTCAATGCTGACGGGCAGACAGTCGCCCATGCGATAGATTCGATACTCACCTTGGTCGACACAAGCCTCTCCGGCTACAACAAGGCCTCGATCCTGAGCCGCTACAATGCCGGTGCGGAAGTTCGCCCCAACCGCCTTTTCCTGGATGTGCTCGACCGTTGCCGGGACTACTGGAACCTGACCGGAGGCGCCCTTGATGTCGCAGCCGGCCCTCTGTACGATGCCTGGGGCTTCGGTTTCAGAAACGCGTCGCTTCCTTCCGCAGGAACTGTCGACAGCCTCAGGGCCATCTGCGGGATGGACAAGCTTCTTCCGGATCTCACCTCCTCCGTTCCCGGAGTCTGTCCTGTCCTCAATTTCAATGCTGTTGCCCAGGGCTACACCTGTGACCTTGTCGCTGCCTATCTCCATTCGCTCGGAGTCAAGGACATGCTCGTGGACATCGGTGAAATCTATTGCGAAGGAGTGAATGCAAAGGGAAACTTCTGGAAAGTGGGCGTGGACAGGCCAGTGGACGGGAATATGACGCCGGGAGCCGACCTTGACGGAATATGGCAGGGCGACGGTCGCGGATGCGGGATCGTGACTTCCGGCAACTACAGGAAATACTATGAAAAGGATGGGAAGAAGTACTCCCACACAATCGATCCCCGTACCGGCTATCCGGTGAGCCATTCCCTCCTCAGCGCGACGATTGTCACAGGCAATGCGGCAGATGCCGATGCCTATGCGACTTATTGCATGGTGATAGGATTGGAAGAGGCAAAAGCCTTCATTTCGTCTGCTCCGGACGTGGAAGGCTATCTGATCTATGATGAGGACGGCCGGATGAAGGAATGGGCTTCGGAAGGCTTCAATATTGTCTCTCCGGAACAATGAAAAGGCTGCACGCCTCTTCCACACTCAGGGAGGACTCTGTCGTGAAACCGCCGGATCTTGTCCTGCAGAGAGAGTCCAGATGCGCCCCCGAACCGACGGCTTCCCCCAGATCCCTTGCCAGGGCTCTGATGTAGGTTCCCTTGCTGCAGGCTACTCTGACCATGGCATGCGGCAGTCCCAGGGCGGAATTGTCTTCGACATTGATCCTCGGGTTCGGTCTCAGTGACGGGTCCTCGCGCACGGTTTCCTCTTCCGGAATCCCGCAGGGGGAGTAGGACAGCAGTTCCATTCCGTAGATGCTTATCTTCTGCCTGCTCAGCAGATCTGCCACGGAGTGGTCGAAGTCCTCCATCACATCAGTCTTGGCTTTGCCGGCCTCGATGTACTGGTGCCTTGCCAGTTCATAGGCCCTGATTCCGTCGATTGACTTTGCCGAGAACAGGGGAGCGATCTGCTCCTGCTCTCCGATGAACTGCCCGAGGACCGTGCGGAGAGACTCTTCGCTGACGCCGTCTACCGGCCAGGTCCTGTCGACCGGCTTTTCGAGATCGTAAGAAGGGGTGGTGGCTCCGAAGGTTATCCCGGCGATATATTCCTTGCCCTCCTTCTGGAGCGACTCCGCGAGTCTGGTCGCCTTCCCGATGCAGACAAGCAGCACTCCTGTCGCCAGCGGGTCGAGGGTTCCGGCATGGCCGACTTTCAGGTTTTTCTTATGGAAATGCTTGCATGCGAGCCACTTGATCTTTCTGATGACATCGGCTGATGTCCAGCGCCAGGGCTTGTTTACAGGAATGACAAGCCCTTCCGGATAGTCTTCGATGCTGTCCGAAAGATGCTTGCCGATAAATGTTCTGTCAGTGATTACCGCCCGGATGTCCATACGGTCCTAGCGAATCGGAATCTTGTCGATTCTCTTCTGGTGGCGGCCACCTTCATATTCAGTGGAAAGCCAGGTGTTGACGATGCGGGTCGCCATAGGGTAGGAGATGAACCTTGCCGGCATCGTGAGCACGTTGGCATTGTTGTGAGCCTTTGCAAGGCGGGCGATCTCGCACTTCCAGCAAAGCGCGGCGCGGACGCTCTGATGCTTGTTGAGGGTCATGGTGATGCCGTTGGCGGAGCCGCAGAGGGCGATTCCCAGGTCGACCTCCTTGTTGTCCATCGCGTTGCCGAGGCGGTGCGCGAAATCAGGATAGTCGCAGCTTTCACTTGAATATGTTCCGAAATCCACAGTCTCGAAACCTTTCTTTTTCATCAGGGCAATGAGTTTGTCCTTGTACTCGAATCCAGCATGGTCGCTGGCGAAACCGATTTTCATGATAGTTATGCTTTTAGAATAATCTTTTCTTGCTTGTGGTGGTGATGAACTCTTTCAGGTAGAAAGGCTCGAAATACGCCGTGTCCTCAAATTGCCCTGCTCTGAAGGCCTCCAGGGCAGGATGAAGCATCGCGGAAGCTCTCGGGCAGGTTTCGTGGTAGAAGGCCCCCGGGTCGGCGATCACCTCCTTGCACTTGAGCGCCCCGTCGCCGATGAAAAGGGCGGGACCCTCTGCCAGGATGCCTGCGAAAGTGCTTCCGTCAACTATGGTTGCGGAAGTCTGCGTCAGCTGTTTTCCGCAGGTGTCGAATATTCCGGAATATACCTCCATCCTCCTTGCATCGACCATCGGCACGATGTGGGCGCAGCCTTCCGGGAGGAGTTCCCCGTCGAGCGCCTGCCAGACCAGGGTGTCGAGCGTCCCGACACTGACAAGGGGAATTCCGGCTCCGAAGCAGAGGCCTTTCGCAGTGGACACTCCGACCCTCAGACCGGTGTAGGAACCCGGACCCTTGCTCACTGCAACTGCGTCGCAGTCGGAAACCGCCAGCCCTCCTTCTTCCAGGATTTCCTTGACGAACATGGCTGTCACTGAAGCGTGCGCCCTGGGTTCGGAGCTGACTTTCTCACGGACAACCGCTCCGTTCTCCGCCAAGGCGACAGAACAGAGGGAAGTCGAAGTTTCGATGAGGATCAATCTTTCCATTATGCTTTGAGTATCAATTCTTTGATGTAAGGGAACACTATGTCGGCAATGTTTTTGACCGGTTCGTAGAGCACCGACTCGTCAAAATACTTCCCGGGAATCAGTTCGAGTGTCGAGTTGAGGGTTGTCAGCAGCAGGAAGATCAGGCCCAGCGCAAGGACTGCCTTTGCAAGGGCGAAGACCGCTCCCAGAAGGCTGTTCAGCCAGCCCAGCATCACGAACTCCAGGACTTTCTCTACCATTCCGGCCAGAAGGTTGAGACCGAGGACCACGGCGGTCAGGATGAGTGCGAAAGACACGACATGGATGACGGTTCCGGGGAGTTCGAGATATTCCTTGAGCCACTCTCCCACAGGTACGGAGAACTTGAAGGAGAGCCACACTCCCAGAATCAGAGCCAGAAGTGAGGCGGCCTGGGAAACGAAGCCCCGGCTGATTCCTTTCACCAGGGGAGGAATGCAGCAGATCACTATGATGATGTCTATGATATTCATTGCGCAATCGGTTTTGTCTTTCCCTTTTTCCGGGGAAGGGACTTGCCATCGATGCTGAAGCATCTCGGAACAAGGTGTTTCCCAAATGCGAAACATATGTCAGTTATTTTTGAACAAACCTGCGGAAATCACTATCTTTGCAAGATATAATGGTGCATCCCGCACTGATTTGTCGCCGGATGCAAAATTAGCAAAGAAATTATGACATTCAAAGAGTACAAAGGACTGGATTTGGTTTCTGTCGGGAATGAAATCCTCGACAGGTGGAAGAAGAACCATGCGTTTGAAAAATCGCTTGAGGTGAGGGAAGGTTGCCCTGAGTTCATATTCTTTGAAGGCCCGCCTTCGGCAAACGGAAAACCGGGAATCCACCATGTGATGGCCCGTTCCATCAAGGACGCAATCTGCCGGTACAAGACGCAGAGCGGCTACAAGGTCAACCGCCGCGCCGGCTGGGACACCCACGGCCTTCCTGTTGAACTCGGTGTCGAGAAGAAGCTCGGAATCACCAAGGCCGACATCGGTCCGAAGATAGGAATAGCAGAGTACAATGACACCTGCCGCTCGGAGGTGATGAAGTACACCGAAGAGTGGAGGAACATGACTGAGCGCGTGGGCTACTGGGTCGACATGGACGATCCGTACATCACCTACGACAACCGCTACATCGAGACTCTCTGGTACCTTCTGAAGAAAATCTACGACAAGGGTCTGCTTTACAAGGGATACACCATCCAGCCGTATTCGCCGACCGACGGCACCGGCCTCAGCTCCCATGAGCTCAACCAGCCGGGCTGCTACAAGGATGTCACCGACACCACCGTGACCTGCCAGTTCGAGGTCATCGACGACGAAAACTCCCGGAAGCTCCGCTTTGCGGAGGAGGATGTCCCGGTATATTTCCTTGCCTGGACGACCACCCCGTGGACGCTTCCGTCCAACACTGCTCTCTGCGTGGGCCCGTCCATCGACTACGTCAGGGTCCTTTCCTTCAACCCATACACCGGAGCCAAGGCGGTCTATGTCCTTGCCAAGGCACTTGTGGGCGCCTGGTTCAATCCGAAAGGCGCAGATGCCCCTATGGAGTACTCACAGGGCGACAAGGTGGTCCCATACAGGATTCTGGAAGGGGAGTTCAAGGGTTCCGACCTCGTCGGTATCAGATACCGTCAGCTGATCGGCTGGTTCTCTCCGGTCGAGGGTGATGCTTTCCGCGTCATTTCCGGAGACTATGTGACCACCGAGGACGGTACCGGCGTCGTGCACATCGCCCCTACCTTCGGAGCGGACGACAAGAAGGTCGCCACCAATTTCGGCATCCCGGGCATAATGCCTGTCGACAGGGATGGCAACCCTCAGGCCCAGGTGGACCGCCAGGGACGCTTCTGCAGGCTCGAGGATCTGGATCCTGAATATGTCGCCGCCCATGTCGACCCTTCATATTCGGAATATGCCGGACGTTATGTCAAGAAGGGCTACAAGGGCTATTTCGAGCACAACGAGGCTCCGGACGAGGTCACTCTCGACGTGGATCTCTGCATGATGCTCAAGGCCGACGGCAGGGCTTTCAAGATTCAGAAACACGTCCACAACTATCCGCACAGCTGGCGTACCGACCTTCCTGTGCTTTACTATCCGCTTGATTCCTGGTTCATCAAGGCCAGTGCCGTCAAGGACCAGATGGTGGCCCTCAACAAGACAATCACCTGGAAGCCGGAATCCACCGGCACCGGCCGTTTCGGACAGTGGCTGGAGAACATCCAGGACTGGAACCTGAGCCGCAGCCGCTTCTGGGGCACTCCGCTCCCGATCTGGCGTACGGACGACGGCAAGGAGGAGATCTGCATCGGGACTGTTGCGGAACTCTATTCTGAGATCGAAAAGGCGGTGGCCGCGGGAGTGATGGACTCCAATCCTCTCAAGGCTCTGGGATTCGACCCTTCGGACATGTCGAAGGAGAACTACGACAGGATCGACCTCCACAGGCCGTATGTCGACAACATATTCCTTGTGAGCCCTTCCGGTCGCAGAATGGTCCGCGAGACCGACCTTATCGACGTGTGGTTCGATTCGGGTGCGATGCCTTATGCCCAGGAAGGAATCCGCAACCTGGGTTCAGACAAGTTCGGCTGCACGGCTGACTTCATCGCCGAGGGAGTCGACCAGACAAGAGGCTGGTTCTACACCCTCCATGCCATCCACACCATGGTCAGCGGCACTCCGGCCTACAAGGCCGTCATCTCCAACGGACTTGTCCTTGACAAGAACGGTTTCAAGATGAGCAAGAGACTCGGCAACGCTGTCGATCCTTTCGAGGAGCTTGACAAGTACGGAGCCGATGCCCTGAGATGGTACATGCTCACCAACGCCCAGCCTTGGGACAACCTCAAATTCGACGAGGCCGGTGTCGACGAAGTCCGCAGGAAGTTCTTCGGAACTCTGTACAACACATATTCATTCTTCGCTCTCTATGCCAATGTGGACGGATTCGATCCGAAGTCGCCGAAGGTGGCATATTCGGAAAGACCTGAGATCGACAGGTGGATCATCTCGCTGCTCAACACACTGAAGCAGCAGGTCGTGGCCGCCTATGAGGACTATGACATCACCACCGCGGGCCGCCTGATTCAGGATTTCGTCTGCGACAATGTTTCCAACTGGTACGTCCGTCTCAACAGGAAGCGTTTCTGGGGCGGCGAGATGAACGTCGACAAGCTCTCGGCCTATCAGACTCTCCACGAGGTGCTCGTCGACATAGCCGTTCTTTCGGCTCCGATCGCACCTTTCTATATGGACCGCCTCTATCTGGACCTCGTTCCTGACGGAAGCGAGTCAGTCCATTATGTGAATATGCCGAAGTCCGACCCTGCCGTCATCGACAAGGATCTCGAGGAACGTATGGAACTTGCCCAGAAGGCCACTTCCATGGTGCTTGCTCTCCGTCGCAAAGTTTCCATCAAGGTCCGCCAGCCGCTGCTCAAGCTCATCATCCCTGTCATCTCGGACAAGGTCAGGAACCAGCTTGAACAGGTAAAGCAGCTGATTCTGAGTGAAGTCAATGTCAAGGAGGCAGAGTTCATCTCCGACACTGCAGGCATCATAACAAAGAAGATCAAGCCGAATTTCAAGACTCTCGGCAAGGTCTACGGCAAGCAGATGAAGGAAATAGCTGCAGCCTTCGGCACCTTTGACCAGGCTACTATTTCCGCCATCCAGCAGGCTGAAGCCTGTGGCAGGGAATATTCAGTCAATCTTCCGTCAGGCAGCATTGTCCTCCGTCCCGGAGACTACGAAATCTCTTCCGAGGACATGCCGGGCTGGCTCGTTGCCAACGATGGCCCGCTGACTCTTGCCCTGGACATCGAGATTTCGGATGAACTCAGGAAGGAAGGCGTGGCGCGCGAGCTCATCAACAGGATCCAGAATCTGAGGAAGGATTGCGGTTTCGAGGTCACGGACAAGATCGGAGTGACTATCTTCTCCGACTCTGATGCCAAGACTGCCATCGACTCCGCCCTCGACTCTTTCGGAACATATGTGGCAAACCAGACTCTGGCCGTATCGGTCAAGTCTGCAGAACTTGAAGAGGCAGACTCTTCTGCATTGCAGGTAGAATGGGAAGACGGCACCGTCAAGGCTGCCCTCACCATCATCAAATAATCTTAAATCTTTCGACATTATGGCTGAGAATGACAAAATCACAGCTCCTGAGGGACCTCGGGTACGCTACAGCGATGAAGAACTGGAAGAATTCAGGGCTATCATCAACGATATGCTTTCCAAGGCACGGAAAGAATATGATACTCTCCGCCGGGTGATCACCCATGGCGGCAGCAACGATATCGAGGACACGGCTCCTTCTTTCAAGACTGTTGAGGACGACGGCGCTTTCCAGCTTACCAAAGAGGAAGCCGGACAGCTTGCCCAGAGACAGTACAAGTTCATCCAGAACCTTGAGGCTGCTCTTGTCCGTATCGAGAACAAGACCTACGGTGTCTGCCGTGTGACCGGAGAACTTATCCCTAAGGAGAGACTCCGTCTTGTTCCCCATGCCACGCTGACAGTCAAGGCAAAGGAAATGCTCGCATCCAAGGGCAAGAACTGATTCAGGAAATAACCGCAAACCGGAAAACTTGTGAAAGTTTCAAAAGGCACCAAACTGTTTGCCCTCGGAGTCCTGCTTGTAGTCATTGACCAGATCATGAAGATTCTGGTCAAGACGAATATGCAGATTGGAGAGCATTTCAATGTGATAGGGAACTGGTTCCAGATCTTCTTCATCGAGAATGAGGGTATGGCCTTCGGAATGAAATTCGGCGGCATGGCCGGAAAATTCTGCCTGTCCCTTTTCAGGATTATCCTCTTCGGTCTCCTCTTCTGGTGGATTTCATCTCTGTCCAGGAAATCGGTCACTCCGGATGGCGGCAAGGCCCTCCTGCCCGATGGCAAGACACCTGTCGTCCCCACTGGCGTGCTTGTCGGTCTGACTCTCATTGCCGCAGGGGCTATGGGCAACCTCATCGACTGTCTGTTCTACGGACTGATTTTCGACTATGCCCCATTCATGTTCGGAAGAGTTGTCGACATGCTCTACTTCCCGCTGATCGACACGATCTGGCCGACCTGGATGCCTTTTGTGGGAGGCGAGAGGTTCTTGTTCTTCGCTCCGATCTTCAATTTTGCAGACAGCTGTGTGACTGTCGGAGCCATCTATCTGCTGATTTTCCAGTATTCTTTCTTCATGCGCGAGGATGCCCCACGCACTAAAGACAAGAATGCAGCTGCAGAATAGCCGTCTCTCTGCAGCAATGCCCCTGCATGCCATTGCCCTCGGCTAGCGTCATCCGCTAACAGCATTGTAACTTCGGCGGCGCATGCGTGAGTGGTGACAGCCCCGTTAGCAAGATTCTCAAAGTCTTTTTTGGGGAAATGCTTGCATAATAACAAATTGTTGCATATCTTTGCACTCCCTTCCCCAAAGGGATACATACTGGAGAGGTGGTAGAGTGGTCGATTACGGCAGTCTTGAAAACTGTTGAGCTGCGAGGCTCCGGGGGTTCGAATCCCTCCCTCTCCGCAAAGCACGAAAATAAATCAGCGTCAAGCTTGCTTGAACGCTGATTTATTTTTTAGTGCTTTGCAACGCCCCGCCGCAGGCGGGGAGGGATGTCGGAGCGCCTCCGGCGCGACGAAATCCCGGAGAGAGAGGGATGAGTTTCCTCCGTTCAGGTACGAAAAAAGCACCTCAGTTGGGGCTGAAGTGCCTATTTCTTTCAATGGATTGACTTTATATGTTGACACAAAGGTACAACCTTTTCTTTGAATCTCAAATATTTCTTCAAAAAGCACTCCGTCCACAAGGATAATATTATCACCGGAATGGATGAAACGTCCTGCATTCATCTGTTCTCCGTAAGGCTTACCTCGAAGGTATTTGGCATCCAGACAAATGTAGTTTCCAGTCCTTTTTTCGCCGTCAATCAAAGCGGATATGGAGTGCAACTTCACAATGGCCCACGACTCCGGAAAAGAGAATGTAAGCTCAATTTCAGCGACCTCCGTGCCTATCCTCTCATAATACTTGCTATTGTGTTTAATTAGCTAAACAAAATTAGCATATATGCTAAAATATTAGTATAATTGCAGCAGAGTTATATGACGAGGAATTATGAACGTGAAGAAGAATACAGAGGTTCGAAATAATTCTAAATGATAATGTTGCCAAAGGATATGTAAGAATTGAGGAGAGAGAACTTAATGGCATCGATGATGTTGTTTTTGAGATATGAGAAACAAACAAG
>SFMU01000038.1 GCA_004552965.1 Bacteroidales bacterium
ACGCCGGGATGCCTCAGAACCACTTGTAGCCGGGGGTGCCGTGCCAAACCCGGTCGTGAACCCGACCATAATCCCGTCAAGGGTACCGATTCCCTTTCCTTCGACACGCGACCCTGCCCCAGAAGTGCTTCAGTTGAGGGTCCCCGTGCCAAAGTGCCGATAGAAGCCCTCTTCGCCACGCGGGGATGCCACTGAAGTACCTGTGGGCATGGTCCCCGTGCCGAAGACCGGTCAGGACAACGCTTTGCCACGCGATAACTTGTATCCGATGGGCCCCGTTCACGAGGCCACGGGCTGCCACGCCATCCAAACTTACCCTGACTCCGCAGCGAGGCCTTTTCTCCGGGACACAAAAAAAGCAGGAGAGCGCCTGCAAACACACACTAAACTGCAAACACTCTCCTGTTTTATATGTTGAGCGGACTTTAGTCCTCTTCCTTGTCCTGTGCCTCGTACTCTGCAAGGAGCTTCGTCTGGACATCTCCAGGAACAGGCTGGTAGTCAGCAAATTCCATTGTGAATGTCGCAGAACCCGAAGTCAGCGAGCTCAACGTGGTGGAATACCTGTAAAGCTCTGCGAGAGGAATACGTGCCTTGAGGATCGAGAAGCCCTTGTCCGATCCGAGATCGCCCAGTATACCGCGACGGTTCTGGATGTCGGACATGACAGCTCCCTGATACTCACCAGGAGTCATGACTTCAACATTGTAGATCGGCTCGAGAATCTTCGGACCGGCATTGCGGAAGGCCTCCTTGAATGCATTCCTACCTGCGATGATGAAGGCGATTTCCTTGGAGTCGACCGGATGCATCTTGCCGTCGTAGACGAACACGCGGATGTCACGGGCGTAGGAACCGGTAAGAGGTCCTTCGACCATGCGCTCCTTGATACCCTTGAGGATGGCCGGCATGAAGCCCAGATCGATGGCGCCACCGACGACGCAGTTGTAGAACTCGAGTTTTCCGCCCCATTCGAGGTCGGTCACTTCGGAAGTCTTGACGTTGAGGATGGTCTCCTTGCCGTCAATCTTGAACTTGGTGTTGAGCTCTCCTTCTGCAGGGCAGACAAGAAGATGAACCTCACCGAACTGGCCTGCGCCTCCTGACTGCTTCTTGTGGCGGTACTGGGCGGTAGCGACCTTGGTGATGGTCTCGCGGTAAGGAACCTTCGGAGCGAAGAGCTCGACCTGTACGCCATATTCATTGACGAGACGGGTCTTGACAATGTTGATGTGCTGCTCGCCGTTTCCGGAGAGGATGGTCTGGCGGAGTTCTTTCGAATATTCAACCACGACCGTAGGGTCCTGTGATGAGATCTTCTTGAGTGCGTCACCGAGTTTCTGCTCGTCCTGCTGGACTTTGGCCTTGATGGCGCAGCGGAACTTAGGGGCAGGGTAGACGATCTTCTCCTGGACGATGCCTGAGCCGATTGCCGAGAGGGTGGTGTTGGACTTTCCGTTCTTGAGCTTGACGACGCAGCCGAAATCACCGGCGCGGAGGGAGTCTACAGGCTCCTTCCTCGTGCCTGCAACGGCATAGATGGCCGAGAAGCGCTCCTTGTTGGAAGTCTCGGGATCTTCGAGATCGATGCCCGGAGTGATGACACCGGACATCACCTTGAAGTAGGAAACCTCACCGAGATGCGGCTCGAGCATGTTCTTGTAGATGAAGAGGCTCGCAGGCTTGGTGTCGTCGACATCAGGGGAGAGGGCCACATTCTTCGTGAACTCGAGAAGTCTCTTGACACCGATGTCCTTCTTGGCTGAAACGCAGAAGACAGGGGTGACTTCGCAGTTGCGGATACCGAGAGAAAGGCCCTTGCGGATGTCGTCCTCGGAAAGGGTGCCTTCCTCGAAGAACTTCTCCATCAGGGAGTCGTCGAATTCGGCGGCCTTCTCGATGAGTTCCTGACGGGTCATCTCGGCCTGGTCGGCGAAATCGGCAGGAATGTCAAGGTCTTCCCTTGTGCCGTTGGCGTCCTTGAAGTTGTAATACTTATTGGTCAGGACATCGATGAATCCGTTGAAACCTGCTCCGGTGGCAATCGGGAACTGGACAATGATCATCTTGCGGCCGAGTTCCTCCTTGAGGGCGGCGATGGTGGTCTCCCAGTCGGCTTTCTCGCCGTCAAGCTGGTTCACTGCCACGATCAGAGGAATCTTGTGCTTGTCGGCGCTGCGGATCCAGCTGCTGGTGCCGACCTCGACACCCTGCTGGGCATTGACGACAAGGATACCGTTCTCACAAACGCGGAAGGCGGAAATTGCGCCTCCGACAAAATCGTCTGAACCAGGGGCATCGATGATGTTGACTTTCTTCCCCATGAACTCGGCGTACAGAGGTGTCGCATAGATGGATCTCTGGTTCACCTTTTCGAGCTCATCGTTGTCAGAAACAGTGTTCTTGTCCTCCACCGTGCCCCTTCGGTCAATGACCTTGCCTTCGTACAGCATGGCTTCAGACAACGTGGTCTTGCCGGACTTGGAGCTTCCGAGAAGAACCACGTTCTTGATGTCTTTGTTTGAATACTCTTTCATTGGTATTTCTGTTATTGATTATGAGTTCCTGGCGTTGCCCGTCACGGGGCCCTGCAAAGGGCGTGGAGGGCACAACGGACAAATCTATAAAAAAAATGAGCCAATAACAACAACAGCGTGGACAATTTTCATAACGGTTTAGTAATCCTCAAATAATAACCTGCATCATCTTTGAAAATCTTTTCGGTCCATATTTTCTCCCTCATCAGTCACATAGCTACGGCTATGCTCCTTCTTCGGGTGAAAATCTGACCTCGAAAATCCAATTCAAATCTGACGCAACTTATTATTTTCATATTACTTAACAGGCATCTGCCGGTAGCGCCTGACAATCTCGTCTCCGGTGAATCCCAATTCGCTGACAAGCACGGTCTCCAGCGGTCCGGGGTCCAGTCCCAGAAGCGAGCATATTCCCGAATAGTCGAGGTGGTTGTCAAGATAGATGGCTTCGGTGTCCATCGCGCATTCGAATCGTTCGAATGGGGAATAGTCTTTTTCTGTCTTTTCCATGGCAATCGTTTTGTGCAAAGAAGGCGATACCTCAGCCAAAAAGCAAGTCAGACTTGTAAAAGACCGGGGATGATGCAAAAGAAATTTATGTTTCTTTAAGTTTTTGTTTGTTCTTTAAAGTCTGACTATGATTTTGAAAGTTTAGCTTGGCTCGCAGGGTGCAGGTCAATGGATAACTTTGCTGCTGCGGGACTTGTCCCGGCATTGTTGAAAACTGACCCCAATTGACCATGGACGAGGAAAAACTGATCAAGCAGAAAATTAAGGCCACAAGGGAAAGGAAAGGCTACACCAGAAAGGAGATGGCGGAAAGACTGAATCTTTCCGTTCAGGGCTACAGCAACCTTGAGACGGGACAGACCAGTCTGTTCACCAAATCTTTCAGGGCATTCGCCGAAGAAACCGAGATCCCGATCTGCGAACTGGTCAGCGGGCTGTCATATTCGGAAATCGAAACTCTCACTGGGATGAAGGAGAAATACGAACAGCGGCTGGAATTGATGGAGAGGGGGTTCAGGCATGAAATAGATGATCTTCGCAACGAAAACAAAAGGCTTCAGGAGACCCTGTTGAAGATGGAAGAAGCCATCAGGGACAAGGACTACATCATCGAGACCGGGAAGAAGCTCATCGCCCGCTACGAAAAGGAATTCGAGCGGCTCTCGGAAGGAGGGAAATGACAGGTCGCGTGCAAGTCTGACGCGACTATTCTTGCTACTCAGACAAAAGATAAGTATTTTTGCAGGATACCCCTCGGTTGAAGCAGGGGAAGGAAAGTCATGTTGGAATCCAAGACAATCAGTCTGCTGCCGTTTATGGAGGCAGGGCGCATCGAGGCAGGTTGCGACGAAGCGGGACGCGGTCCTCTGGCCGGTCCGGTGTTCGCCGCCGCCGTCATTCTCCCGCCGGATTTCCACCATCCTCTCCTGAATGATTCCAAGAAGATGACCGCCAGGGAGAGGGACATCCTGCGGGAGGTCATCGAAAGGGAGGCGGAAGCCTGGGCGGTCGAAGCGGTCAGTCCTGAAGAGATCGACACCCTCAACATCCTCTGGGCGTCGGTGACAGGCATGCAGAGGGCCGTCATGAAGCTTTCCAGGGAGCCGGATTTCCTGCTGATCGACGGCAACAGGTTCCGTCCCTTCGGAAGATACGGTTTCTCCTCCTACGCTACGGTGGTGCACGGTGATGCTACCTATGCTTCGATTGCGGCGGCCTCGGTCCTGGCAAAAACCTACCGTGACGAGGAGATGACCCGTCTTGCGGCACAGTTTCCCGAATATGGCTGGGACCGCAACTTCGGCTATCCGACCAGGGAGCACATCAGGGCCATCAGGGAATATGGCTACACGGTCCACCACCGCAGGTCCTTCCATCCCAAGGAACTCGAGCCCACCCTGTTCTGAGCCCCGGCATATTCGGAAACCTGAGACATCAATGCAACATAATAAATAATGAATATGAAGAAATACATAATCACGACGGTTCTGGCCATCACCATGGCCTTCTCCGCAAAGGCAGACGAGGGCATGTGGATGCTCCCTCTCCTCCAGCAACTCAACGCAGGCACAATGAAGGCAATGGGCTGCAGGCTTTCTCCCGAAGAGATTTACAGCATCAACAATTCTTCCCTGAAGGATGCGATTGTGATGTTCGGCGGTGGCTGCACCGGAGAGATGATCTCCGACAAGGGCCTTCTTGTGACCAACCACCATTGCGGCTACAGCCACATCCAGAGACTCTCGAGCGATGAGCACAACTATCTCGAGGACGGTTTCTGGGCAATGAGCAACAAGGAAGAGATTCCGGCCCCGGGTCTGACCGTCACTTTCCTGGTGAGCATGACCGATGTCACCGGAAAGGCCGACACCGAGGAGGCTGCCTCTGCCCTGGTCGAAGCCGCCAAGGCCGACAATCCCGGCTGCAGTGTCGAAATCGAGAATTTCTACAATGATAATGTCCAGTACCTTCTCGTCTACAGGACCTACCGTGACGTCCGCTTCGTGGGCGCTCCTCCGGCATCTGTCGGCAAGTTCGGCGGAGAGACCGACAACTGGATGTGGCCGCGTCATACCGGTGACTTCTCAATGTTCCGCGTCTATGCCGGAAAGGACAACATGCCGGCTGACTATTCGGAGGACAATGTGCCATACAGGCCTGCCAAGTCCCTCACGATTTCCCTGAAGGGAGTGAACGAAGGCGATTTCACCTTCATCATGGGCTATCCGGGCAGCACCCAGAGGTTCCAGACCAAGTCCCAGCTGACTCACATGATGGACAGGCACGAGATCTCGATCCAGGCGAGGACCGTCCGTCAGGACATAATGTGGAAGTGGATGGAGAAGGATCCTTCGATAAGACTGAAATATGCCAGCAAATATGCCGGTTCGGCCAACGGTTGGAAGAAGTGGATCGGACAGAAGAAGGCTATCGCCGACCTGCAGATTCTCGAGAAGGAAGAAGAGAAAGAGGCCGGATTCCTGAAATGGGTGGGCAAGAACAAGACCAGGCAGGAAAAGTACGGCAATTCCCTTGACATGATCTCCGAAGGCGTGGAGGCCGTCTCCAAAGTCGAGAACGATGCCTTGCTTCTTTCAGAGTCCCTGCTGAACATCGAGCTCGTGCGTTTCCCTGTCTACTTTCAGAGAGGATTCTCCAATGCACTCCAGTCAGGGCTGGACACTGTCGCTGCTCTTGACAAGGCAGCAGGTTCGCTCGAGCAGATGTACAATGACTATTACGAACCGCTGGACAGGGAGATTGCCTTTGCCATGCTGGAGTTCTATCTGGCCAATGCCAGGGAAGAGATTTACCCGGACCTCGGAACTGATTTCGCCAATATGGACTGCGCGGCTTATGTCGATGACCTTTTTGCGAACTCCATATTCACATCCTGTGACAGGCTGAAGACAGCTTTGGCGGAGAGCGGTCTTGAAGCGGTTCAGAATGACAAGGCAACGGCTCTGATGAATGCTGTCATGACTGTCTATGCCGAAATGATAAAAGGTGTCGACCGCGAGTCCATGGCAAAGATCGCCGAGGGTTCGAAGGCGTACACCGCCGGCCTTCTCGAGTGGCAGAAGGGAAAGGCTACCTATCCGGATGCGAATTTCACCATGAGGCTTACCTACGGCACCGTGAAGCCATATTCGCCGAAGGACGGACTCCTTTACAGGCATTATACCACTATCTACGGCGTGATCGAGAAAGAGGATCCGGACAACTACGAGTTCAAGGTCCCTGCCAAGCTGAAGGAACTCTATCAGGCGAAGGATTACGGCAAGTATGCGATGGCGGACGGCAACCTGCCTTGCTGCTTCCTCACCAACAATGACATCACCGGAGGCAATTCCGGCAGTCCTGTCCTCAATGCGGACGGCCAGTTGATCGGCCTTGCCTTCGACGGCAACTGGGAGAGCATGTCCAGCGACATCATGTTCGAGCCTGACCTGCAGCGTTGCATCTGTGTGGACATCCGCTACGTTCTGTTCCTGATGGACAAGCTTGGCGGGGCCGGCTATCTGCTGAAGGAAATGGACATCGTCAGGTAACAATCAGATACCCGTCGCGGCTTGCGGCGGGTGAATCAACATATTCAAATGACTGAACAGGAAATACTTGGAGTTCTCACCGAGGTCGTGCATCCGGCCCGGGGGAGCAAGAACATAATCGAATTGGGAATGGTCGGCGGGGTGGAAATCGCCGGCGACAAGGTGACTGTCACCCTGGCTTTCCCGAAAAGGCGGGATCCGCTGACTGAATATCTCACCGGGAGTACCCGCGCCACCATCATCCGCCATTTTCCGGGTGTCGAGGTGGCTGTCAGACAGGTTGTCAGGGATGAGGCCCCGAAGAAGAAACCCGGTCTGGACCTCGGTCTGGAGGAGGTTTCCGGAGTGAAGCACATCATCGGAATCGCTTCCGGCAAGGGAGGGGTGGGCAAATCCACCGTTTCGGTCAATCTGGCCGTCGCTCTTGCCCGTCTGGGGTACAAGGTCGGCCTTGCCGATGCTGACATCTACGGCCCTTCGGTCCCGATCATGACCGGCACCGAGGGCGAGATGCCTCTTGCAGAGGAGGCCGGGGAAGGGAAGGAGGTCATCCTTCCTGTCGAAAAGTACGGCGTGAAGTGGATGTCCATCGGATACTTCGCGCAGCGCGAGCAGGCTTTCATCTGGAGAGGTCCCATGGCCTGCAATGCTCTCAAGCAGATGATCCTGCAGGTACGCTGGGGGGAACTGGATTTCCTTCTCATAGACATGCCTCCTGGAACGGGTGACATCCACATCAGCCTGATGAATGACATCCCGGTCGAGGGAGCATTGGTGGTGACCACCCCTCAGCCGATTGCTCTTTCCGATGTGGAGAAGAGCGTGAATATGTTCCGCAACGAACACATCTCCAAGAAGGTTTTCGGAATCGTGGAGAACATGGCATGGTTCACTCCTGCCGAACTCCCGGAGAACAAGTACTTCATCTTCGGCAAGGGCGGCGGTGCCCTTCTCGCTGAAAAGTATGGCGTAGAGCTTCTCGGTCAGATTCCGATCGTGCAGAGCATCCGCGAGTGCGGCGATTCCGGTGAGCCGGCCGCCCTCTCTTCCGGGCCTGACGGAGTCGCTTTCCTGCAGCTGGCCGAAAAACTGCTGCAGGTCGTGGGCTGAAGAAACCGGTCCTGTCCGACAACGTAACTGAACATGAAACGATCCGGAGTATTCTTCTTTCTGCTGTCTGTGCTGCTGGTGCTGCTGGGGCTATGGTACATCTACCCTGCCGAAGGCATCAGGGTTGCGGATGGCCTTACCCTCCGGTTCAGTTCCTACCGTCAGTATCTTGCCGATCTGGACAGCCGTCCGGCCGCCGACGTCGACTCGGTCCTGCTGAGGGAACAGCAGCGCGCCGCCCTTCTGGAGAGCACCGGCGATTCGCTTTCCGTCTTTCACGACTATCTTACCGGAGATCCCAACCGCATCATCCTGCCGGGTGAGGACTACCGCTATTTCGACACCCTCTTCGAAATGCTCGACAGCGCATCCCTCAAGGGAAAGACTGTCCGTATCATGCATTACGGAGACTCGCAGCTGGAGATGGACAGGATCTCTTCCGTGCTCCGGCAGAAACTTCAGGAAAGATTCGGAGGCTGCGGTCCCGGGATGGTGCCTCTCATCCAGAGGGTCGCCTCCTCGTCGGTCATCCTCTCGCATTCGGGGGCGATGTCCCGCTACGCCAGGGTCGCTGATTCCCTTGCCCGCCGGGACCCGAAGAAGAGGTACGGCATCATGACCAGCTATGTGTCGGTCTCCAACGGAGGGAAGTTCTCTTTCAAGGAATCCCCGAGCCGCTTCTGCCAGCCTCTTGCCAGGAAGGTCAAGAAGGTCTCGATACTCAAGGCCGACCGTGGTGACCAGCCTTTCGGAATCGCCCTTCAGAAACACTCCGGAGACAGCCTTGTCAAGATGACCGTCCAGAAGACCGGAGACCTTTCCATGGTCTGCTGGGCTTTCCCGGACACAATCACCTCGGCTTCTTTCAGTCTCACGGGCCAGGGTGATGTGTATGGCATCATGCTCGACGGAGACGGGGGAGTCACGGTGGACAACGTCGCCCTGCGCGGCTCTTCCGGCAACATATTCACAGACATCGACTCGCTCTACATGAGCAGGCTTTTCCGCATGGCCGGCCACGAGATGATCATCCTCGAATTCGGCGGCAATGCGATGCCCGGCATCTCGGGTCGGAAGAGCATTTCCTCCTACATGCGAGGCCTGGAGAGACAGTTCGAATATTTCCGGGAGGTCGCTCCTGAGGCCAGGCTCCTTTTCGTCGGACCGGCGGACATGAGCAAGCGGGTCAACGGGCAGATGGCAACCTGGCCTCTGCTCGATGAGCTTGTCGACTCTCTGAAGGTCACCTGTCTGGACAACGGGGTCGCCTTCTGGGACACTTTCGCGATGATGGGAGGAGAAGGGTCGATGGTGCAGTGGGTGAAGCATGACCCTCCGCTGGCGGGCCCCGATCATATTCATTTCACCACCAGGGGTTCCCAGGAAGTCGGTTCCGCCCTTTCCCGCTCCTTCCTCATGCTTTATGACTTCTATCGCTTCAGGAAAACTCATTCCGAAGACTTGATCGACGACTGCTTCGCGACCCTGCGCGACAGCCTTGACCTTACCTGAACTTGAATGCTTGAATATGAAGACGCACCTTCTCACTGCAATTATCCTCCTTCTGGCAGCCCTCTGTCCCGGACTCTCCCTCCGTGCGGAGCCTGAAAGGGGAGGGGATAACCCTCCCGACCGGAGGGAAAGGCTGCCCTATTATGTCGAAAAGGGCGACACGCTCTATTACGACAGCCTCCCGCCGGCGGTGAGCATCGGAAGCAAGACTAAAAAGGAACTCCGTCAGTACAGGAAACTTGTGGCAAATTTCGCCAAGGTGTATCCCTATTCGACCATCGCCAGACAGCTGGTGGAGAATGCGGACAAGGCCTTTGCGGAAGGGAATATGTCGAGGCGCCAGAAGGAGGCTTATGTCAATTCCCTGCAGCGCCGCATAATCTCATCCTACGAGAAAACCGCCCGTCAGATGACAATGAGTCAGGGCCAGCTGCTGATGAAACTCATCGACCGTGAGACCGGAAAATCCCCTCACGATCTCATCAGGGACTACAAGAGCGGTGTTGCGGCCGGTTTCTGGCAGGGGCTCGCCAGCCTGTTCGGGGTCGACATGAAGAAACACTATGACCCTGAAGGGAAAGACCGCGATGTGGAGTACCTGGTGGCCTGCTGGGAGGACGGCTCCTTCCCGGACCTGTACTATTCCCTATTCAATGAATATCCTGTCATCCCGGAGATCCCCGACAAGATGAAGAAATACCTCTAGCGAAGCGATGAAAAAGGCATTGTTGACAGTTCTGTTCCTGATGACTCCTTTCCTGCTGATGTCCCAGCCGGCCTTCAAGGCCTTGCCCGAACTCAGCTTCGCTTCCCTGGACAGGAACCATATTATCTTCGAAGGGGACTCTTCCTCCTTCGATTCCTTCTTTGCAAAGCTCGATTCTGTCTGCCTCAAGGGTGAAGGGAGAGTGAATATCCTCCATCTGGGAGGCTCCCACGTCCAGGGTGGCACGATGACAAGACAGCTCCGAAACGACCTACTGTCGATGGGCAGGGGCTTCGGACAGGCCGACACGATGGATGCCGGGCCGGGCTTCCTCTTCCCTTTCTCGGCGGCGAAGACCAACAATCCGTCTCACTTCAAGACCAGGACAGAGGGGTCCTGGAAGGCCTCCAGATGCATTCAGAAGGAGCCTTCGGCCGTGCTCGGACTTAGCGGGATGGCAATCAGCACTTCGGACCCGCAGTCTTCGCTCAAGCTTGTGATGGAACCCCGGAACAGGGTTGAGGATGATGTCACGACATCTTTTGACCGGATGACTGTCCTGGGATATTCAAGAGCCGGGAATCTTATGCCCATCGTCGTGGGGGAGAGTGGCGACACGATTCCGGGGACGGCGGGTGATTCCTGCTGGGTCTTCCGTTTCCCGGAGCCGCAGGATTCGGTCAGGATTGCCTTGGCCGGGGACAGAGGGGAGTTTACCCTCACCGGTATATTCCTTGACCGGGCCGCTTCGTGCGGCATAACGGTCTCCGGAGTCGGAGTCAACGGCGCCGGGCTGCTGTCATATTCAAGATGCGTCGATTTCGAGAGGGACCTGGAACTGGTCAGGCCGGACCTGGCGATTCTTGCCGTCGGGATAAATGATGCGAGCGGGCCTTCGTTTTCCGCTGATGTGTTCAAGGAAAGGTACAAGGCCTTGATCGCCAGGCTGAAATCCGTCAATCCGGATTGCGCCCTGCTGTTTGTGACCAACAACGACAGCTACAGGCGGTCCCGCAAAAGAGGGTACTATGTCAACCAGAACGGACCGAAGGCGCGACAGGCTTTTCTTGAGCTGGGCCGCGAGTGTGGCGGAGGGGTCTGGGACCAGTTCGAGATCATGGGAGGCCTGGAGTCGATGAAGAAGTGGGAGTCGGCGGGACTTGCCAGAAAGGACAAGGTGCATTTTACGGATGACGGGTACTTCCTGCTCGGCGACCTTCTGTACAATGCCCTGATGGAGAAATATGTGGAACATCTGAACAGAAACTCGTTATGACGGAGTTCGCAAAAGTTGCGCTTGACTATCTGAAGAACCTTTTCGCTTTCGATCAGGCTCATCCGCTTCTGTTCACCCAGAGCTACTTCTGGGCCTTCCTGGCGGTTGTGCTCGGTGTCCTGTGTCTTTTCCGCAACAGGATTCTCCTCAGGAACGCCTTCCTTTTCATGATGAGTCTGTTCTTCTACTACAAGACCAGCGGACTCTTCCTGATTCTTCTCCTGACGGTGATTCTGTCCGGGTACCTGACAGGGCTTCTTCTGCCGCGGCTCCGAAGCAAGGGGTGGAAGTCTTTCTTCCTTTTCCTGGGCATCGCCATCAGCCTGTCTCTCCTTTTCTATTATAAATACGCGTATTTCGTCACAGACGTGGTGAACAACCTGTTCGGAACGCATTTCGCCGTCCGTGACTGGATCGCGTCCGCCGGCAACTCCATCGCCGGTTCGCAGGTGTTCAGTGTGGACTCGATCTTCCTGCCGGTCGGCATTTCCTTCTTCATCTTCCAGGCAATCAGCTATCTGGTGGATGTCCACCGGGGAAGGATCGAACCGGTCCGCAACCTCGTCGATTTCGGCTTTTACATCAGTTTCTTCCCTCAGCTGGTCGCCGGTCCCATCGTCAGGGCAACGGATTTCATACCGCAGATCCACAAGCCATTCTTCCTGACGAGGAGACAGATGGGCATCGCCGTGTTCTGGATCCTGAACGGCCTTGCGAAGAAGCTTATCCTGAGCGACTACCTTGCCGTCAACCACTGCGACCGGGTCTTCGAGAATCCTCTCCTGTACTCCGGCTTCGAGAACCTGCTGGCTCTTTTCGGATACTCCCTTCAAGTCTATGCCGACTTTTCAGGCTACACTGACATCGCAATCGGCGTGGCGATGCTGATGGGCTTTTTCCTGCCGAAGAATTTCAACTCTCCGTACAAGGCCCGCAATGCCTCCGAGTTCTGGAAGAGATGGCATATTTCCTTGTCGAAATGGCTTCAGGACTATCTCTACATCCCTCTCGGAGGAAACCGCAAGGGCACTTTCTGGTCCTACGCGATCATTCTGGGAATCGGCTTTCTGGCCTCTGCGCTGGCCAGGAACTGGTGGGTTTTCGGCACCGTGCTTGCCCTGACGGCTATTCTTGCGGTTCTGATCACCTGCTGCAAAGGCCTCAGGAAGGAGCTGATTGCCGACATCAACAGGATGGACACCATGCTTCTGGGCGGTCTGTGGCATGGCGCGAGCTGGAATTTCATGATCTGGGGAGGTCTCAACGGCCTGGGAATGCTGATCTACCGGTTCTGGCACAGCTGCAATGTCTATTTCCGCACCCTGACAGTCTCTCTGGTCTGTCTGGCCTTCTATCTGCTGAACCGGTTCTTCCCTGCGGCAGTGTTCAATCTGTTCTTCATCTGGACTGCGGTCATCGCCTTCGGTGCCTGGGTGCACATGCTCTACCACAAATGCCATTTCAAGGCAGCTTTCAGATGGCTTGACACTGCATGGTCGGTGCTGATGACCTTCATATTCATAACTTTCACGCGCCTTTTCTTCCGAAGCGGATCGAATCTCGAGCCGGCGCTTGCCAATGAGCAGGCGTGGAACACGGCAAAGAATATGGTGGAGCGGATCGGCGGTCCATGGGACATGAGCCTCGTGCCGCAGATGGCCTGGCATCACAGAAACGTTATCTTTGTCTTCGTCGCCGGCATGATCATCCATTGGCTCCCGGAGAGGTTCAAGCGTCGTTACCGCCTCTGGTTCGCGACAATGCCTCTGCCACTGATGGTGCTGGTCTGCGTCCTGGCGGTCTTCCTGATCTTCCAGTTCGTGGTCGCCGACCTTCAGTCGTTCATCTATTTCCAATTCTGATTGTCCGTTCCGGATTCCGGTCGGCTGGGCTCTGCCTGCTCCCGCGGTGCTTGCCGCTTCCTGTTCCTGCGGTGCTTGCTGCTTCCTGCTCCCGCGGTGCTTGCCGCTTCCTGTTCCTGCCCGCTCACGGTGCGGCCTGCTCCGCCCCCGGAGTCAGCTGTCTTTGAGATTGCTCCGGCCCCTCATCATTCGGCCTCTGTGACCGAGACATTGGTCTCACCGGCCTGTCTGACGGCCTCCGAGATCCTTTCGGCCTCCTGCCTGTCATTGAAAGGACCGACCCTGTAGACCACGGAACCATCTTCTACGGATTTCTGCAGATCCTTGTCGGTCATCTCCTGGATTGTCGTCAGGGCGGTTTCCGAGAGAGACTGGCTGTTTTCCGGGAAGATCTTCACGAAACAGAAGACGGTGATTTCCGACTCCATTTTCCTGGCATCGGCCACGCTGACTGGCTTGCCGTCCCTGTACGCCGTGATGATTGCCGTGCGGAATCCCAGGCTCTTGACCTTGTTGATGTTCCCGAGCGCGGAAGCATAGTCGCGGAACAGGCCTACCGAATAGGTATATTTCCCTGACGGGTTGAGCTTCTCGAACACCGGACTCAGCCCATTGATGTCCTCGAGAGTTGCCTTGCGCGACTGGGTGAAGATCTGGATCTGGTAGACAAGGCCCTCGGGAAGAGTGTTGTCCTCGGCGAACCTGCCCTCGGGGAGTATCATGAACGAATAGTCGAACTTCCTGACCGGCTGTTCCATCTCCAGGGTAAACCGTGGACCGTAGTCGTTCCTTGTGAAGGTGTAGCCCGTGGAGGCTCCGACAACCTCCTTGTCGGCCTGGGCCTGCAGCTTTCCGGCGTCGAAGACGATCCCCTTCATCAGGAAATCCATCTCGATTTCCTGCAGTTTCCCGACTGCCTTCCTGAGGGCATCGTTGAGCGCCGGGAGATGCAGTTCGCTGTCCATGATGCTTTCCGTCAGGGACGCCTTCTCCTCGTCAGTGGCGGTCGAGAGGCGGGATCTCATCCCATCCAGCCGGGCGGTGAACTTCGACAGGGAGTCTCTCATGGTGCGCACGACCTTGAGCTGTTCCAGGTAATGCTGCTGCTCCGGAGACTCCATCTCCTTTCCGGAGACGGCCGACTCGTTGTCTATTCTGGCCGGGTCATCCTGCGGAGTCAGGGAGGAGAGTTCACGGAGTTCCTTTATCCCTGCGACTGAAGTCCTTACTGGCATGACGTCATATTCGAGAACATAGATTGTGACGCTGTCCTTCCCGCAGTCGCGGTTCGATGCGAAGATCGTATACTTGCCGTCGTCGGTGTTGATCAGCAGGAAATCGTCGTAGGGTGACGAATAGGGGAAGCCCATGTTCACCGGCACGCCCCAGTCGTTTGTCTCCGGATTCCATTCGGCCTGGTAAAGGTCATAGCCGCCCATCCCGTACAGGCCCGTCGAGGCGAAGGTGAGAGTCTTTCCGTCCCCGGAGACCATGGGGAATATCTCGTCGGAGGAACTGGTGAGGTGTTCGTTGATCAGGGTCGGGACGCTCCAGAGAGAGTCCTTGTGGATTGTCCTGCAGATGTTCCGTATGCCCTGCGCGTCTGCGCATGAGTAGTAGATCTCTTCCGCTCCGGCAGGATAATAGACCGGTGTGGGAACCGGTCCCGATGCCGTGGAGTCCAGCTGGTTGGGGCTCTGCCTCCAGCTGTTGTTCGGCAGCGGGTAGAAAAGGAAGAAGTCCCTGAGCGGGAAGGTCTGCCGGGCGACTACTGAAGGGTCTGAGCAGAAATCCATCATATTCAAGCCATTCTGCGCCATCATCAGCTGCTCCTCGACTGCGGTCACGCTGGTCGAGTCGGCAACTTCCAGAGCCTTGCGGCACAGGTCTTCCGCCTTCCTGAAATCATAGGAAAGCCTGGCTGAGTCGGCGCTCGCCAGGAGTCTGTTCACTCTGATCTGGGCCATGGCGGCGAGTGGTGAAAATGCCATGACGGCAGCCAAGACCATTATTTGAATCGACCTGTTTTTCATCCGTAATGATGCATCTGTGCATCTGCAAATTTAAGAAATACTTGGCAGATAATTCGTTTCTAAGAAAAAAATACTAAATTTGTACCCTTAATTTTGCGCTAAAGAAAACTATAAAATAAAAATCGATAAAAAATTAACGTATTATGCAAAGTAAAGGTTGGATCAGGCTTGTCGCAATCCTGCTGGCTATCGCTTCCATTTGGCAGCTTTCCTTCACGGCAGTGACAACCATCCAGGAAAAGAAGGCTGAAAAGTTTGCGGAGAAGGCCGCTGTCGCCGCCCAGAACTCCGCCGATTTCGCCAAAGTCGCAATCGAGGACCAGGCATATTATCTGGATTCCATCAGAAAGGATTGCAACAGAGTCTACATCGATTCCATCTCAAACCGCAAGGTCTTCCTCTGGAACACCTACAAGGAGTGCAAGACGAAGGAAATCAACCTCGGTCTCGACCTCAAGGGCGGTATGAACGTGATGCTGCAGGTGCAGCTCCAGGACCTTGTCAAGGCTCTTGCCGGCAACAATGCCGATCCTGCATTCCTCAAGGCTCTCTCACTTGCAAAGGAGCGCAGCGTCAACTCCAGGGAGGATTTCATCACTCTCTTTGCCGACGCATGGAAGGAGGTTTCAGGCGGACAGCGTCTCGCCAAGATATTCGGAACCTATGAGATGAAAGACCGCATCAAGGCTGAATCTACCGATGCCGAAGTCATCGCAGTCATCCGCGAAGAGGCAGAGAGCGCAGTTGCGAACTCATTCAATGTCCTCCGCAACCGTATCGACCGTTTCGGTGTGACCCAGCCTTCGATCCAGAAACTCGGAAACAGCGGACGCATCCTCGTCGAGCTCCCTGGTGTGAAGGAGCCGGAGCGTGTGAGAAAGCTCCTCCAGGGAACCGCATCGCTCGAGTTCTGGGAGACTTTCACCAACCAGGAGGTCGCCGTCTATCTCGCAGAGGCCAATTCCAAACTTGCCGAAATCCTCGCAGACGGTGAGGAAGAAGTGGCAGTCGAGGAGCCTGCAGCAGATTCTTCTGCAGCCGAGTCCGTCGCAGACACTCTTCTCAATGCCGAACTTGCCAGCCAGGAGACCAGCAAGGAGTTGGAGGCCTACAGGAAGGCCAACCCTCTCTTCGCTGTCCTGACTCCTTCCCAGACCGGTGATGCCTGCATAGGCTTTGCTGCCGCAATAGACACCGCCAAGGTCAACAAGTATCTCAAGATGCCTCAGATCGCCGAGATCTTCCCGGCCGAGTTCAGGGCAATGTGGACCGTCCACCCTTCCGAGCGTCTCGCAGCTGACAACATCTACGAGCTCGTCGCCATCAAGTCCACTTCCAAGACAGGAAAGGCCAAGCTCGACGGTGGTGTCGTGACCGATGCCCGCACCGTCTATGAGAACGGACAGAACGGTGAGCCTTCCGTTTCGATGAGCATGAATGCCGAAGGTGCCAACATCTGGGCCCGCATGACCGGCGACAATGTCGGCAAGCAGATTGCCATCGTCCTCGACGGCATGGTATATTCCTATCCTATGGTCAACGGTGCGATCACCGGAGGCAACTCTTCGATCACCGGACACTTCACTCCTGAAGAGGCAAACGACCTTGTCAACGTCCTCAAGTCAGGTAAGCTTCCTGCACCTGCCACAATCATCCAGGAGCAGGTCGTAGGTCCGTCTCTCGGTGCAAGGTCCATCCAGGCCGGTATGATCTCATTCATCATCGCCTTCGTCCTCGTGCTCCTCTACATGATCTTCTTCTACAAGGGAGCAGGTGTCGCAGCTGACCTCGCGCTTCTGTGCAACGTCCTTTTACTTTTCGGAGTTCTCGTTTCCTTCGGTGCAGTCCTCACCCTTCCTGGTATCGCCGGTCTCGTCCTCACGATGGGTATGGCTGTGGATGCCAATGTGATCATCTATGAGCGCATCAAGGAGGAACTCGCTGCCGGCAAGGGTCTGAGCAAGGCTGTGGCTGACGGTTACAAGAATGCATATTCGGCAATCATCGACGGTCAGGTCACCACCCTCCTCACCGGTATCGTTCTCTTCATCTTCGGTTCCGGTCCTGTCCAGGGCTTCGCCACCACTCTGATCATCGGTATCATCACCTCTGTTCTCACCTCGATCTTCATCACCAGACTCTACTTCGAGAGCCGTATCTCCAAGGGCAAGAAGATCTCGTTCGAGAGCAACCTTACCAAGAACTTCCTCAAGAACACCAGTTTCGACTTCATCAAGGCCCGCAAGGTCACTTACATCGTCTCCGGCGCTCTGATCCTCATCTCTCTGGTTTCAATCTTCACCAAGGGCTTCACCTATGGTGTCGACTTCACCGGTGGCCGTACCTATGTCGTTCGTTTCGACCAGCCTGTGACTGCAGAGCAGGTACGTGAGGCTGCCATCGCCGAGTTTGACGGTGCTGTCGAAGTCAAGCAGTTCGGTGGCGAGAGCCAGATGAAGATCACTACCCAGTACAAGAATGATGAAGAGTCCAGCGAGGTCGATGCAGAAGTCGAGGCCAAGCTCTACAATGCCTTGATTCCTTTCTTCGAGGACAAGAACATGACCATCGATCAGTTCAAGTCGACCCTTGACAACCCTAACGGTATCATCTCTTCCGACAAGGTGGGCCCTACCATCGCGAACGACATCAAGCGTGACGCCATCATCGCCGTCATCCTTGCCCTCTTCGTGATCTTCGCCTACATCGCTGTCAGGTTCAAGGGCTGGACATGGGGTCTCGGCGGTGTAGTCTCACTCGCACACACAGCCCTCATCGTCATCGGTTTCTTCTCTCTCTTCTCCGGAATCCTTCCGTTCAACCTCGATGTCGACCAGACGTTCATCGCTGCTATCCTGACCATCATCGGTTATGCAATCAACGACAACGTGGTCATCTTCGACCGAATCCGCGAGTACAGGCTCATGCATCCTAATGCAGACCTCAAGGAGAACACCAACCTTGCGCTCAATGCAACACTGACCCGTACGGTGAACACCTCGGTTTCAACCCTGGTCACCATGCTCGCAATCGCAATCTTCGGTGGTGAGTCCATCAGGGGTCTTGCAGTCGCCCTCATCCTCGGTATCTGCATCGGTACCTACGCTTCCATCTTCATCGGTACACCTGTCATGTACGATGCAACCATCAGAAGCAAGGCCAAGGCTGCTGACAAGGCTAAATCTTCAAAGAAATAGTTTTTCTGATTACTTAATACCAAGGGTGGCTTCGGTCACCCTTTTTTTTGATTCCAAGCATGAAAGCTCTTTTCACAATAATACTGCTGGTACTCTCCAACATATTCATGACATTCGCCTGGTATGGCCATCTCAAGCTTCAGGAAATGAAGGTTTCCACTTCCTGGCCGCTCATACTAGTGATTCTTTTTTCCTGGGGTCTCGCTTTTTTCGAATATTGCGCCCAGGTTCCGGCGAACCGTATCGGTTTCTCGGGAAACGGCGGCCCCTTCAGCCTTGTCCAGCTTAAGGTCATCCAGGAGGTCGTGTCCTTGGTAGTCTTCACTCTGATTGTTACCGTTCTTTTCAAGGGCGAGTCCCTGCACTGGAACCATCTGGCCGCCTTCGGTTGTCTTGTGCTGGCGGTTTTCTTCGTCTTCCTTAAGTGACAGTGAGGAACCCGTTGAATTGGAAATGAAACAAACAAGGCAATTTGGTTATTTGGCGGAAAATCGTTTGGTTATTTGGCGATAGCTTGTCTCGCTTTTGTACCAGATTGAGTCATGAAGTCGGGTTCATTTCGGTGAGCTGTTCGGAAATAGAAGTCTCCTTGAAGTGAACTTTGCTGTTCCGTTTTAAGGTCGTGATTATGAGCCTCTATGAACACTTGTTTTTCAAACCATCGCTGTTCGTGCTCTAGTTCTTCTCCCTTCTTGACATAATAATCCCGGTCACCAGTGGTCCTGTATCCGTGCAACCTATACCAATGATAAAAGGCCTCAAATAAAGATGTTTTACCTGATCCATTGGGACCAACCAGAATAACTAACTATGCGCTTTCTGGGATATCTTTAATTGTAAGATCAGTAAAGCGTCTAAACTGTTGTATTCAAATTTCCTTTATTTTCATCGTATCAATTCGATAAGTGTTTCACGAACAGTCTCCCAAGCAGAAGTCGGGTCGTAGGATATTCCTGGTCGAAGTAATTTGACCGTATCTCCTGTGAATTCCGGATCCGCCAATTTCTCCTCCATATTGGCGACGAACTGCTTGTATGTCGGAGGCGTTTCCACTACGAAGCCGATATAGCGTTTATAACAACGAACCACCTCTTCTGGATTCACTTCAGCATTCTGAAGTGCATACGCAAGGTCAAAAAGGTCGCGGCCTTTCTTGCGTTGATAAAGCGCTCGCATTTTTGTCCCCAGTAACTCTTCCAGTTTGTAGGTAGTGAGATTACATGAACCAGAAGCCCAGAGACTCTCATAAGAAAATGGA
>SFMU01000085.1 GCA_004552965.1 Bacteroidales bacterium
CCCTGTCCCGGAACATGGAGCTCCAAAAGCGTTGAAAGGATTCAAACCATTCTATATCAGCCACTACTCCCGTCACGGTTCGCGTTGGCTCATAAGCCGTGAAGATTATCAGAGGCCTATGTCGATTCTGCAGGAGGAGTACACCAGAGGTAATCTCACACCCCTCGGTGAAGACGTGATGCACCGTCTGGAAATTGTCTGCAAAGCGGCTGAATCGCGATATGAAGAATTGACTGTCAAAGGGGCCGAGCAGCAAAGGGGCATTGCCCAAAGGATGTACAGCAATTATCCTGAGGTACTTGGGCACGACGCCAAGGTGCATGCCCGTTCCACTATTGTGATAAGGTGTATCCTGAGCATGAATGCTTTCACGAACGCTCTTGCCGGCTGCAACAAAGCCCTGCAAATCGATGCTGATGCCAGCAAGCACGATATGTACTACATGAACTGGTACGATCCTGAGCACATTGTTCCGGACAAAGATCTGAGGGCAGTTACAGACAGCATCAATAAGGCAAATCTCCATCCGGAAAGGTTCATGAGTTCCATATTCAAGAATCCTGAAGGAATATGCAATGCCTTCTTTTCAGACATCTATATGATCTGTGGCAATGTGCAGGGAACCAGCGTCTCCGATGTGTCTTTCTGGGACCTTTTCACTACCGATGAGCTATATTCATTATACTATTGCAGCAATGCAGGATGGTATTTCAACCACGGCAATTCCCCGGCAAAAGACAACATTCGTCCCTTTGTCCAGAGCAACCTCTTGAGGACAATTATCGCTCAGGCGGATGATGCAATCGGAGGCGGTGAATATGCTGCAGACCTTCGGTTCGGCCACGATGGCAATCTCTCCTCTCTGGTGACTTTGATGAATTTGAACGGACTTGGAGCATCGGTCAGGGAAATTGACAGGATAGCCGAAGTATGGAGCATAACTGACATCATCCCGATGGCAGCCAATCTCCAGATGGTCTTCTATCGCAACAAAGCCGGTAAAGTCATCGTGCACTTCTCGTTGAACGAACGCGAAGCTTCACTGCCAATCGAAACTTATCAGCCTGAAGGGGCGAAGAAATCCTCTACAGCAAAGTTTTACCTCTGGAGCGACGTCAAATCCTATTGGAATGACATCCTGGCTCGCTCGCCTGTGAAGTCTGGAATATGACCGGGCATCTTTGCCAATCAGATCTTTGTTCCGTCAAGGCGGTTTCCATGGGTGTCGACAGCGACACCCCGGCCTGTACGATTCTCCATAAGATTGCAAGCCTTGCATCTGTTCTTCTTTTGTTTCGGTGCGTGTTAGTTTTGCACTGGAAACCAAAACATAAGCAGTATTATGGAGAAGAAATCAATCAATGTCTACAACCTGCTCATCATAGATGAGTCCGGTTCCATGCACTCGATTTATGACCAGGCCCTTTCCGGCATCAACGAGACCCTGAACGGAATCCGCAATGCCCAGAGGGACTATCCCGACCAGAACCAGTATGTGTCCATCGTGACCTTCGAAGGAGATGGAGTTGCCGGAGTGAAGACCAGAAGGGACAGGGTTCCTGCATCCAAGGTCGAGGATATGACAAAGTCAGACTACCGACCTGACGGATGCACCCCTCTTTACGACGCCATGGGACTGGCCATCTCTCACCTTGATTCCAGCATAAACGAGGGTGATGCAGTTCTGGTGACCATCATCACTGATGGTATGGAAAACTCTTCCTGTGAGTATTCAGGCAAGGCCGTGAAAGAACTCGTCTCCCGTCAGAGGGAGAAGGGATGGACTTTCGCATATATCGGTGCCAATCAGGATGCTGTCGAGGTGGCCAGAGACCTCAATATCTCCAACGCGTTGAACTTCGACGCAAGCCCTGAGGGCACGGTGGTGATGTCTGTCAGATATGAGAAGGCCCGCAAGAAGTTCCTCAAGGAAGTGAACTGCTGCATGTGCGAACGTCTTGCCGATTCCAAGAGTTTTCTCGGGAAACTGGAGGACCTCTTCACGGAAGAGGAAAAGGACTAGAAACTATTCCCAGATGACGAGTGAGCGGTCTAGGGCTATACTCTTGGCCGCCCCCTGTTTTCCGTCGATGTAGTAGAACTTTGCTATTCGCTCGTCCACCACGTCGCGGAAAGCCTTCTTGGCCTTCGAAACCTTCTCGTTTATGGAGTTGCTGGTGACGGAGTCCGTCAGGTCGCTGATGCTCTTGCGCATACTTTCCAGATTGCTTCTTCCGCTGATGGACATGTAGATGCTTTCCAGTTCACTCCGATGGTCGCAGAGATCCTTGTACCTGATTCCTTCGGGATGTTTAAGGAAGAGGAGGAACACGGCTTTGGTGAGCGTGTCCATCTTCACCTCCTGACGGTCGAAGTCGTCCAGGATGATAGCCTTGTGCCGCGTGATACGCAGGTGGCTGAGCTTGACGTTGTAGGCGAGAACAGCCTCAAGTTCTTCGATGGTGATTCCATATTTAACCTTAAGGGCCTCGATTTCATCGATGATCGCCTTTGTCTTAGGATCCACTTCAGGCTCGACTGTACCATATTCAGGGACTGTCTTTCGTAATGCTCTCTTGCTTCCGATGAGCAATGAATCCGAAGTTCCCTGTTCACTGCATTCATATTCAGCCGATCCCTTGGATGGGAAGGATGCCTTACATGTTTTTGCTGGTATAACCTGTTCTTCCTCTGCTTCATCCCCGAGTGGAAGCCACGATGATGCATCGTCTTTCCTATCGCAGACGGGTAATATGATTTCTCTGTACGTTTTCTCCTCGAGTCCGGCTCCCCGGAAGCGTCTTCCTAAGTCTTCTTCTCTGTTGCCGCTACTGTTGCCACGATCAGCCTCTTCTGCAACCTTGTCTTTCTTCGTGACAGTGTATCCTGGAAAGAAATACCTTATCGCATCCTCGGAGAGAGCGCTTAATATGTTGTCAAGCAATGGATTCTCCATTTTATTGAAGTTGTAAGTCATTAATGATGTGTAAGCTCGATTCTAATCATCGGCATGATGCTAGCACCTTGTCATTGTTTTGACAAACGAATTGGAGATTATTTGACATATAGCCTGCCCATCTCAGCGGCAGCATCGGCCATCTCCTTGCGCAGGCTCTCCGGGGAGAGCACCTCGACAAATGGTCCGTGGGAGAGCAGTTCCTGCTTGAAATCGTAGGTGGGGGCGACGTGGTAGGTGAATGCCGGCCACCCGTCAATCGGCTCTATCTCCTTCTGGCTGTGGTGCTTGGGTGCGGTGCGAAAGTAGTCGGCCTGAGAAGGTTCCACTCTGATGACGACATCCTCGGCCTTCTTGTTTCCTACTATCACCCCGAAGTAATTGCTGAAGAATCCTTCGGCATCGAAATCCTCGGGAAACTCGAAAGTCTGCTCAAGCTCCTCCATATCGACGAAGCGGTCGAGGGAGTAGACGCGCAGGCCGAGGTCGCTGTCTGCGAGCATATACCATCTCTTCTTGAAGTACTTGACGCAGTAAGGCCGGACACTGAATGTGCTGGGCTCAGGACGGTAAAAACTCTGATAGGTCAGGCTGATGACCCTTCCCGCACGCATCGCGCTGATGACCTCTGTGAGGAACTTCTCGCTCGACGGAGCTTTCTCTACAAGGATGCGGTTCCTCATGTCCGCATTCTCCTGCAGGACATTGTTAAGGCAAAGTGTATGCAGCATCCACTCTCCTGTGGAGTTGCCGTCCATGTCGGAGCTGGCGATGTAGAAGCCAAGCGACCTGTCGTTCCTGATCTCAATGCCGAAGATGTCGAATATGGCATCCCTGTGGTTGAAGAAAGTCCTTTCGGAGAGGGGAGCATGGGTGTCGTTGAGTGGGCTCTTCTGCCATTCGTCGCTGATTTCCTTGAGCGAGATGTAACCCCTGCGGCTCAGCAGGTCCACCAGCCATATATACCTTTTGAAAAAGTTCTTTGCCATGATTGCATCGTTTTTATCGTTTCACGGAGCGAAGATAATCAATATTCCTGCAAAAATGTGGCAGTGAATAGATGTATTGTCCTTATTTTTCTTCCGAATCTTTCATCAGCTCTTTCAGCTCCTTCACACCCGGGACCTTCTTCTTGCAGTCTTCCCTCGACACCCCGGCATATTCATTCTCCATTCCCCTGATGATCTTCATCATCTCTGCGCGCACATCTTTTGGGTAGAGCACTTCCATATAGTTTCCGTAGCGGCAGACCTCCTGATAGAACTCGTCGGTGGTGTGCAGGCGGTAACTGAATATGCTGTAGCCGTCTTCGGGGCAGTCGTACAGCGTCCTCTGGCTGCTGTGCAGGGGAGTATGCTTGAGATAGAGAGGCTCACCTGCAAAGTTCCGTGTTTAAGTTATCCAAAGATCTTATAGATTCTATACATGAAGAAGGTATAGTCGCTTACACCTCGTAGTTGGGATCTA
>SFMU01000005.1 GCA_004552965.1 Bacteroidales bacterium
CCACTCGCAAAGGCTGATCTGGAGTGCTTCCGCTCCGGAGAGCTGCGTTCGACGGCCAGGGATTTCGCCCTGGATGGTTTCACTCCGCTTCCGGACTCCTTCCGTGACTCCTCCGGAGGACCTGCCGCCAACTCGGTAGTGGCCTCTTTCAGAGGTCCGGACGGATTTCTCCGCAAGAGTCCCGAGCTTTGGCTGACCTATGGTGAATTCGCCTCATCCGGCACTGGGGAAGCCTCGGCGGAATGCAGCATATTCACTGACAAGGCAGCCTACAAACCGGGGGAGACACTCCGTTTCAAGGCAGTGCTCTATCAGGCTCGGACCGATGGTTCAAGTGTGGTAGGGCAGGGGTGTCCGGTCAGTGTGAGTCTCAAGGATGCAGAGGGTAAGGAGGCCGCTTCGGCGGACCTTGTCACCAATGAATATGGTTCGGTCGCCGGAGACTTTCTCCTTCCTGCAGGACGCCGCAACGGAAGGTACCGCCTGGAAGTCTCTTTCACCGCACCAGGCGATTCGCGCCCGACAATGAGATCCAGGACGGTCGTCGTCGATGAATTCGTCCTCCCGGACTATGTCATAAGCTTCGAGCCGTCTGACAGTCTGTTCCTTTCCGGAGACACGGTTGCCGTGCGCGGTTCGGTCGTCAGTTTCACCGGGCACAAGGTGGCTGCCGCTTCAGCAACCTATGAGGTCTGGGAATATTCCAGGACAATTCTTTCAGGAACCCTTGCGCTAGGTGATGACGGTTCGTTCGAGATCCGTTTCCCTTCGGCCTCTGAAGGCTCTGGAAGGCCTTATTCGGTCACTGTCAGGGTAGCGGATGCCACTGGGGAAACCATTGAGAATTCCCGTTCCGTCTTCGTCCAGGGAACTCTCTATCCGTCAGTCGAAATCCTGAACGAGTCCGGGGCACAGGCCAGGGTTTCTTCCCAGGACTGGTCGGATGTCAGGACGGTCTCAGGTCCTGAAGCCTTGGTGAGATTCTCCATCACCAATCCGGAGGGAAAGCCTGTCGCCCTCCCTGTTTCCTACACTCTGGTCGATCCGGAGGGCCGTGTCTCGGCCTCCGGAACCGGAAAGACCGGGGAGACCGTCACTCTGGAACTGCCATCCGCCGGGGCATATTCGTTGAAGATGGATGTAAAGGCAGTTGGCCGTAGCGGCAGGACCATAAGCGCTTCCCGTCAGACAAGGCTTCTACGGTTCGACGATTCCGCCTCGACTTTGGACGCTCCTTTCGAGCATGTGTTCAGCCTTGTGGGCCCTTGCCGCAATGGAAGCCTTCGTCCGGGTGAGGACATCCATCTGAAGGTCGGCGCCGGAGACGGTCCGGTCTGGATGCTGGTCGAACTGTTCGGCGACAGGAAGCAGCTTCTGGAGAAGAGACTTGTCTTCCTCGAGGGCGTTTCCGGAAATGAGGGCTCGGTTGCCGATGTCATGTTCGATTGCAGGGATGAATATCCTGAAGGTCTGTTCCTCAATGTCTTCTATTTCAGGAAAGGACGTTCGTTCTCATATTCGAAGACTTTTGTCCGCGAGCGGGAGATGCCGGCTCTGCCGCTGTCCTTCTCGAGATTCGTGGACAGGACCCTTCCTGGCGCGCGCTATGGGATTTCTCTTTCGACAGACCCGGATGCAGAGGTTGTCGCCGCTGTCTTTGACAAGAGCAGCGAGACCTTCGGTGCAAATGTCTGGAACAGGTCGTTCAAGCCGGTCAGGGAAGTCGCCAGTGTGAGTGTCAGGTCCGGCTGCGGCTTTTTCACAGGTGAGAATCTGCCGTTAGGCTATGATTCGATGACCGAGGATGTTGCCATTGTCTACGGGAAGCCGTCCGGAAGGCCTCTGGTGGCTACAAAGAGTTCAGTCGTGATGAATGACCGTGTGGCTTCTGCTCCTGACGTGGTCGATTCCGTGGTTGAGGAGTCGTCGGCTGTTTTCGATGATGACGCCTCCGGGTCCGCAACAGGTCCGGTGAGATCCGATTTCTCGACAAGTCTTGCCTTCGAACCCTTCCTTCGTCCTGATTCCGATGGCAACATCAGTTTCGATTTCGAGACTTCCGACAGACTGTCGACTTTCGTGGTCCAGGTCTATGCCCACAACAAGTCCATGAGGGACACTCTGGTCCGCAAGGAATTCGTGGTTTCCCTTCCGGTCAGACTGTCTGTAGTCCAGCCTGACTATCTCTACAGGGGGGACCGGCTCACCTTGCATGCTGCTCTGAACTCCCTCTCCGGAAAGCCTGTTGACGGTACGGTGACTCTGTCCCTGTTCAGTTCCGGGGACTATCGTGATTCCAGGCCTTTCAGGACATATTCGAAGAAAGTTACCGTTCCTGCCGGGGCTTCCCTCCCTCTTTCCTTCGACCTCAAGCCTGCGGACGGTGACAGTCTCGGGATTCTCCTTTCCTTTGCTGGGAACGGAGCCGAGACCGGTGAGGCCTTCTCGGACTGCGTCTTCGTGACTGTGCCGGTGAAGGAGGATTGTCAGGTCATCACTGAGTCCCATTCCGCAGTCCTGCTTTCGGGAGCGGACAGGGATGCTCTTCTGAAGCAGCTGCGTGAGAGTTTCACGGGTATCTCTTCCTATGGGGCTGAATATTCGGAGACGGACATCCGCGCCATGCTTCTGGATGCGCTGCCGGGAAAGGTAGATCCTGAGCGCAAGGATGTTCTCAGTGTCACGGAAGCTATCTATGTGCGCAAGGTGGCAGCAAGCCTTGGCGCGGATGTCTCCGGCGAATGCACTGACGGGGAGCTTATGAATATGCTGGCGTCCTGCCGCAATGCCGACGGCGGCTTCGGCTGGTTCCCGGGGATGAAGTCCTCTCCGGCCTTGACGGCAGCGGTTCTCGAGAGATATTCGAGACTGTGCAGACTCGGCCTCGCTCCTGACAGCCGTTCCGAGCTCACTGCCGGCGGCTTCGATTCGGTTTCTGGCGGTTCCGGACTCACTGCTGGCGGTTCCGAGCCCGCACCTGGCGGCTTCAACCCCGCTCCATCGGTGCGGTACCTTGACAACACCCAGTTCCTTCACGGACGCGCAATGCCTTTCTGGTCCGGCCTGCTTTCCTGGGAACAGTACATGCACGTCCGCTCGCTCTATCCGGAGATCGGTTTCGACGTCTCTTCCGAGACAGCTTCAGGGATGATGGCGGTAAAGGACAACCTCAAGGAATTCAAGACTTTCGCCTCACGCTACCTGACACCTACCGCCAGGGACGGACGTGGTCTCCAGGGCATGATTCTCCAGAAGGCCAGGCGTATCGCCACTCTGCTGAACCTTGCCTCCTCCCGGGAGGGGAAGGCTCTCGCTTCTGCGTGGGGAATCACTTTCGGCACGGGGGCCAAGCTGCGCAAATCCCTTGAAGCCGATGTCCTTTCGCTTGTCGAATATGCCGTCAGCCATCCATCGGGAGGCTGGTACTATCCTGATGCCGTGATGCCGCAGCGTGGCCTGCTTGAGAATGAACTCTATGCACACACGATCCTTTGTGACATATTCGATGATGAGTCTGTGAGAAAAGTCACTCCTTCTGCCGGTCTTCCGACTCCTGCTGCACTCGCAGACGGCATCCGCCTCTGGATCATGCTCCAGAAGGAGACGCAGGACTGGGATACCGACCCTGCTTTCGTGGATGCTGTCGGCGTTGTCCTTCGGGGCGGGGATTCCGTTCTCGAACCCCGTGTGGTCTCCCTCACCAAGACCTACCGGTCTGAGATCTCCGGAATCAAGGCCGCCGGCAACGGCTTCTCCATCGAGCGCCGCTTCTACCGGGAAATTCCTGCCACCTCCGCCACTTCAGCCCCGGAGGCGTCTGGCGCGGCCGCTTCGCCGGCATCCCTTGCTGGTGGCGGCAGCTTTTCGCCGGCTTCACTTGATGATGGTGGAACAGCTTCTGGCCCTGCGGTGACTGATGGAACCTCGACGGCGTCATCCCTTGCTAGTGGCGGCAGCGTTTCGCCGGCTTCACTTGCTGGTGGCGAAACCGCTTTTGGCCCTGCGGTGACTGATGGAACCTCGACGGCGTCATCCCTTGCTAGTGGTGGCAGCGTTTCGCCGGCTTCACTTGCTAGTGGCGGAACCGCTTCTTGCCCTGCGGTGACTGATGGAACCTCGACGGCGTCATCCCTTTCGGGAGGCGACCGCTCCGATTCGCCGGACGGGCGGATCCGTGAAGAAATCTCCGAAGGCGCCGAGCTTGCTGTCGGTGACAAGATCATCGCCGAGTACCGGATCAGCAGCGACGAGAACCGCAGCTTTGTCCGCCTCAGCGCTCCTCGTGAGGCATCATTCCGGCCGGTTGACCAGCTATCCCGCAATTACGGCTGGTGGCAGGGAGTCATACGCCTCGACGGATCCTTCACCATCACCCCTCAGGGCTATCGGAATGTCAAGTCCGATCGTACAGAGTACTATTTCGATGTCTATCCTGAGGACAAGACCGTCATCAGAGAGGAATTTTTTGTGACGCAGGAGGGGACCTTCAAGGCTCCGGTTGTCACGATAGAGTCCCTGTACGCCCCTCACTACCGGGCGAACGATGGCTTCCGTGGCAGTGTTCGGACAAAATTCATGGAAAAAGTGAAATAATTTTTGGAAATAACGAAAAGAGCAGTATCTTTGCATTCGCAAAATCGCTCGGGAGCTTAGCTCAGTTGGTTCAGAGCGTCTGCCTTACAAGCAGAGGGTCGGGGGTTCGAATCCCTCAGCTCCCACAAAGTGGAGATGACCGCATCGGTCATCTCCTTTTTTTATAATACCCCGCTACCCTTACTTCAGGTACTTCATAGGCCACCCCTCACTCACCCGCACTGTGCCGAAGGGCCGGTCAGAAGAACGCTTAGGCACGCGATAACTTGTATCCGATGGGCTCCTTCCGCTTCCCGTGTGCGCGGGATCCACAAGCCTCTCGGAGTCTTCCGCTGTCCGCTGCCATCGATCTTCATGAAATTCACCTGGCACGCCAATCTTCATTACAGGTACCTGTAGGGCACATCCCGGTGCCAGGTGGCATCAGCTACTATCCTATACACCAACTCACAGTTGGTCCGCGAGGATTCCACTGAGACATCTGTGGGTAGGGTGTCCGTGCCGAAGACCCGATAGAAGCCTCCTTCGCCACGCGAGAATGCCACTGAGGTACATGTGGGTAGGGTCACCGTGCCGAAGACCGGCCAGAAGCCCCCTTTGCCACGCGAGGATGCCACTGAGGCACCTGCAGGCAAGGTCGCCGTGCCAAAGACCGGTCAGAAGTTCCCCTTTGCCACGCGAGGATGTCACTGAGGTACCTGTGGGTAGGGTGTCCGTGCCGAAGACCGGCCAGAAGCCCCCTTTGCCACGCGAGGATGACCCTGAAGTACCTGTGGGTAGGGTCGCCGTGCCGAAGGGCCTATAGATGTTCCCTTTGCCACGCGGGAATATCTCTGAGGTACCTGTGGGTAGGGTCGCCGTGCCGAAGACCGGTCAGAAGAACACTTCGCCACGCGATAACTTGTATCCGATGGGCTCCTTCCGCTTCCCGTGTAGCGGAAACACACGCCTCTCTGTGGTCTTCCGCTGTCCGCGGCCATCGATCTTCGTGAAATTTACCTGGCACGCCAATCTTCATTACAGGTACCTGTAGGGTACATTCCGGTGGACTGCTCTTGTGGAGGCCGGTTGAGTTAGCGCTTCTTCCGGAATTTGCATTCAATGTTGAACAGGTAGTACCGGCCGAATGAAGGTGCCCATCTTTGGATGTAGGAGTCGACATTGGCGGACGTAGAATAGGATGTTCCGCGGTTGAGGAGGTCATAGGCTCCAAGACTTATCCTGAGACCGTTCTGTTTAAAGGTCTTTCCAATCTCGATACTTGCCGGAATCTGCAGATTGTTCCTCCCGGCTCCGGATAGGTACTGATACCAGATGACTGTCGCTTTCGGATTAATGTAATATCCAGATGTGAACCTGTAAGTTATATGCAGAGAGGCATTGTTGACAAACCCCTTCGAGATGGGCCCGGAGACATCGCTTGATGCGCTGGTGTAAGCAGAACTGGCACTGAAGACCAGTGAAAAACTATTTGAAGGTTTGAAGATTTCAGACACTGAGGCACTGACTTTTTTCATCGAGATATGCGCAAGTTCGTCGAATAGATACTGAGGCCTTGATTCCAATCCTCCGGAGATTTTCAAATTGGATTTGAGATTGGCCTTCTGGAATCTCTTTGAAAAACTCAGCCCACCTTCCATCGAGTATGCAGGAGATGATGCATTGCTGAAGGTGTTCAGAATCGAGCCTCCTCGGGCAAGGTAACCATTGTACGAATCCAATGATGTGTCTTCATTGAAATAGTAAGCCCTGTTCACTATTGGATTCAATGTACAGAACGCATTTAAGGTCAATCCGATATTGAACAATGATTTTTTGTCCATGAGCAGATTGTCCATATAAGTGAGCAGGATTGTGTAGGCCTGGTGCAGGTCCGGATTGCCTCCTGTCAACACCAGAGGGTTCGCGTCCGATATCCGGTTCCTGGTCTGTTCTACTGAAGGAATCAGAGGCTTCGCGGTAATCGTCAATGACCTCAGATTCTTGGTGTATCTGAATGTCGGCGTTATGCCAAGATAGAGGTGATTGTAAGTGGAATGTGACGGGAGATACTCGTCATCCTTCTGGGAGGACAGTGTCTCGGCCAAAGACAGCTGGATGTGAGTCGACCTGTTGGACAAAGTGAATTCCTGATTCAAGCCACAGGACAGTGTGTTCCACGTGAAGTCATAAGTGTTGGCAAGGTCCTGGACCGGAGCCATCGGATCTATCATGTCCAACGTAAGGTTGCGCTTTGTGCTTCTTTCATTGCCCGCAAAAGCGCCGACGAGTATCTTGGATGTGTACTTGTCGCTATTTTCCAGGACTATTTCCAGATTTGCAGAAGCACGTCCGCTCCACGATTTGCCAAGCCCATCAGATTGCAGGTTGCGCCTGATGTATGAAGACGCCAGAGTATCGGTATTCCAGGCTAAGGTATTATTGTCCATGAACTTGCCTGACAAGGTAAAGGATGGACGTATCTTTCCGAGGTCATTGTTTCTCCAGGTTATGGATCCTTCGAGGTTGACATCATTATTTTGCGAACCTGTATGCGAGTTCTGTGTCATGTGCTTTTCCGGAAGAGTGACATCGGATGTCAAGTGTCTCTGGTCCTTGTCGTTGACAATCTGTCCTCCGATTGAGACACCTATGCTTTTCAATGGAGTGTCTTTAAAATCGCCTTTGACGAGAAAGTCGTGGCGAGTACGGGTGTTCATGATCGCTGTACTGTCGATGGACTTGCGCCCCGAAGATACATCTGTCGGATAGTAATCTGCAATTTCTTTGTCTGAGCGGTGTGAGTATTCGTGTGAAAAAGCATAGCCGATACCAATGCCGTTTCCGTACCTTCGATCTTTCCAGTGCCGTTCCGTCCAGATTTGTCCCCAAATGTTTTCTCCATATTTTTGATGAGGTCCGAACTCACCGACTGCCAGACCCGGAACTCCACCGGGTTTGACACCTTCCACAGCAGAAACAAGATTGTCTGCTCCGAGGTTCACCGATGACGATGCCATCTCGGAGTTGAAGTCGAAGCCGGCACGGGCGAGATACCTGGCTTGTGCGGTGTCATTCATCTTCGCTTCGTCAGCACCTGCTGTCATTTGCGCCGCTATGCTAGTGAGAGAGAATATCTTGTCCTTCGTCTTTACATCTATGACCTGCTCGCGGTGCGAGTTCTTCAGCCCGCGTCTTTCGTCTTCTGCATTCTGTTCCTCGTATGTTCGGATCTGGGTTACCTCCTCTGCTGTCAATTGCCTGAACGCATTGGTCGCGTCATCACCGAACAGCTGGATTCCATTGACGTAAGTTCTTGAGACTTTGCGTCCCCGGTATTTGATGGTGTTTCCATTGATGTCGAATCCGGGCAGCTGCTCCAGGATTGCCATTGCCGTTTCCCCTGGCATCGTCTTGACTGCTGCCGCATTGAAGACCGTGGTGTCTCCTAGCAAACGAACGAGCGGAACACTTCCGGTGATAATTGACGACTCCAGCTCTTCCCGGCTGTGGGTCATTGTGAACAGCACTGCATTGTCTCCTTCTGTCAGATCAAAGACGCCGTCGGCAGGGTTCATGCCCATCTTGGTTACCTTGATGTACACCTTGCCGGGAGGGAGACCCCTGTAAGTGAAAGTGCCGCTGTTGGTGCTCAATCTGTATGTCGAATCGGCCTTGTCGCCGTTCATGCGCACGAGAAGCACATTGGCATTCGAGACGGGATTGTTGGCCTTGCCTGTCACTAATGTTCCAAACACGTCCGCTTTCTGGGCCTGCATGGAGACGCAACTTAACAAAACAAGCACTGTTACCAGTGCCGTTTTTGCTCTGAACATATTCGTGATATTAATTGTTCGAATTGAGTATGATGAGATCATAGAGGTCAGCTACGGTTATTGCAACCATGAATTCAGCAGTCGGTATGTTTACTTCAAATTCAAAGTATATCAATGATTTGAGCTTCGCAAGTTGCAAGTACTTATCATTCAGCGCAGGCTGAGGCAGTCATTGGCTGTTGTAATCCTGCTGCAGAAAGAGAAATCAGAGCAGCAGCTGTCAGTACTTTTTTATTCATAATGTTTTGGTTTTAATAGTTTTCACAAAAGTAAGAGATAGCTGTGAATCATGCAAGAATTTAGTAATATGAAAACAAAAAAGGATGACCCGAAGATCATCCTTTTGTCGGGGTACAGTGACTCGAACACTGGACCCTCTGGTCCCAAACCAGATGCGCTAGCCAACTGCGCCACACCCCGATTTGCTTCATTTGAGAGTTGCCCTCTCATCTGAAAGGACTACAAAGTTAGTCCATTTTTTCGGATAATCAAATTATCGGCCAAAAAAATTGTCATTTTTTGCGAAAAATCTTCAATTCTTCGTTAAACAGCCCTCTTTGAGTCCCGCATTATGGAAAAATAACCTATCTTTGAAATGTGTCCGGCCAAGCGGGGAACCCTCTGGCAGAGCATTGTCTGCAAACGACGATAGGGTGGCACGTATCATAAGCTTGAGTGATGAATATGATAGCAGTGACACGGATCATAAGCTTGAGTAATGAATATGATAGCAGTGACGCGGACCATAGACTTGAGCGATGAATACGATAGAACTGACACGGATCAAAAACTGAGTGATGAATATGATAATAAGAGCAGAAGGAATAAGGAAATGTTTCGGGAATCTGGAGGTCCTGAAAGGGATTGATTTCCAGGTGTCGCAGAGCGAAGTGGTCTCGATAATGGGAGCGTCGGGTGCAGGAAAGTCCACTCTGCTGCAGATACTCGGCACGCTTTCAACCCCGGACTCCGGAAGTCTTCTCATCGACGGAACCGATGTGCTTCATCTCGGCAGCAGGGAACTCTCCTCTTTCAGGAACCGCCGCATCGGCTTCGTATTCCAGTTCCATCATCTTCTGCCTGAGTTCAGCGCTCTTGAGAACGTGATGATTCCGGCCCTTATCGCAGGACGTTCCGAGAAAGAAGCCCGGTCGGAATCCACCCGTCTTCTGGACGAAGTGGGCCTTTCCCATCGGCTCGAACACAAACCATCGGAACTCTCCGGCGGTGAACAGCAGAGAGTTGCAATAGCAAGAGCCCTTGTAAATAATCCCGCCATACTCTTTGCAGACGAGCCGTCCGGCAACCTCGATACCCACACCAAAGCCGAAATCCACCAGCTTTTCTTCGACTTGCGGGCGAACCACGGACAGACCGTTGTCATCGTCACCCACGATCCCGCTCTCGCGGCCATGTGCGACCGTTCGCTCTTTATGCGTGACGGCCTTTTTGTCGATGAATAGGGTGGACTGACAAGCAATTGCCGGGGTACTGGCAAGCGCTTGCCCGAACACTGACATGTAATTGCCCGAATATGGCTGTCTTCCATTTCAAACACTTCGATGTCAGCAATGAACGCTCAGCGATGAAGGTCAACACTGACGGAGTCCTTCTCGGGGCGGCAGCTGATGTCCTGCCCACCGACCGGAATGTGCTGGACATAGGCACCGGCACAGGCACCGTCGCCCTGATGATAGCCCAGCGGCTTTCCTTTCTTGGCGAAGACTTTCTGATTGATGCCATCGACATCGACCTCCCTTCCGCAGAGGAGGCCTCGGCAAACTTTGCCGGTTCCCCTTGGAAAGACCACCTGACAGCCTGCAGGACCGGTCTGGCATCCTTCGGGACCGACCGCCGCTACGACCTGATTCTCTCCAATCCACCCTATTTCGACAGTTCGCTGAAAGCCCCTGAGGCAAGGCGGAACAGTGCCCGCCACGTTGCCGATCCGCTGACCGATCCCGGCATCGAGCCGCTTTCCTTCAGGGAGGTCCTTGAATATTCAGAAATGACCCTCCGCCCCGGCGGCCGCGTCTGTCTGGTGCTTCCCTCGGACCTTGAGAAGCAACTCCTCCGCCATGCTGCGATGTGCGGTTTCTTCCCCTGGAAAACGCTGAGAGTCAAGACTGTCGCCCGGAAGGAGCCTTCCCGGCTGGTGGTCCAGTTCCAAAGAGGCCGCACCTTGTCCGCCCCTCTTGATGAGACTCTCACCCTCTGCGACGAAAAAGGGAAACGTACCCCCGGGTACGCTTCCCTCGTTTCTGACTTTCTTCTGGACCAGCCGGACTGACCGCCGACCTTGCTTACTGGTTGCCCGTCAGCTCCGATCTTGCTTCTGGTTGTCCGCCGGCCTTACCTTCCTTACTTGCTGTCCGCCGGCTTCGCTCCGCCCTTCTTGAGCTTGTTCAGCTGGTGGCGCCTGAAGTACTCTTCAGTGAGGAAAAGTTTGGCGACTTTCTTGTCGGAGATTATTTTCTGGTACTCCGGAATGTACTTCCTGTCGATTTCATTCCTCTTGTCAAACGAGTCGATGTAGGTCTTCAGCAAGGATGAGATCTCGTTGTCGCTCTTGTTCTCCTTGACGGCTGCATCCAGGCTGCGGAGAGCCTTCATCTGTGAGTCGAAAGCCTTTTGCTTCTCCTTTTCGCATTTGTTGTAGACCGGCCAGAACTTTTCGGCTTCCTCGCTGGTGAGTTCAAGGGCTTCTGTGAAGTAGGCTATTTTCTCCGCCCTCATGCTTTCTTCCCATTTCCTGTGGTTTCCGTCCTGGCGACGTTCCTGCGCAGTCATCGGCGATGCTGCCAGGGTCAGCAGAAATGCTGATATGAATATGCAGATCTGGTTCTTCATAACAAATATGATTTAATTCAACTACTGTCCTTCAATCAGTTCTCCGATATCGGTACCGGTTTCGATAAAATAGTCAATGATGTCATCTTCCGATACTTCTTCCTCCATGTCATCATACTCTCCGTAGAAATAGTCCGAATGGGAAGAGAGCAGGGCTGCATAGTATTCGGTCTCCGGATCGGTGGCATATTCATTGACTGTCCTGTCCAGAATCGCGTTCCCGGCAATGAACATGACCACGAAACATGCCGCAAGGGCAGCGTACGGCGCTATGGTGGCCATGAAACTCCGTTGTACCTGACCGGCCTCTTCAGAGATCGCGTACAGCCTTGTGCGCAGATCGCTGAAATACCCGTCAGGTACCCGGTACGTTTCTTTCACTTTTTTTCTGTCCATAATTGATTCAATTCACTGGTAAGACACATTATTCGGCCGGAGGTTTAAAGAAAGAACCGTCTTTTTCGCTGAGAAACTGTTCGATTTTCTTTCTGGCAATATGGTACGATGCCTTGAGAGCTCCTTCCGAAGTGCCGAGAATCTGGGAAATCTGGCCATATTCCATGTCGTCATAGTACCTTAGCAGGAAAACCGCCCTCTGCTTCTCGGGCAGGGAGGCGATTGCCTTGGAAAGCAGCTTTTCGACTTCGTCCCCGTCGAACCAAGGGTCCGAGTCGATCATCTCGGCCTGCACGGCTTCCAGGCTCTCGAAACGCAGGGCGCTTCTGATCTTCATCTTTCTGAGATGGTTGAGGGCTTCGTTGGTCGCTATGCGGTAAAGCCAGTTGAAAAGCTGGGACTCGCCTCTGAAAGAAGGCAGCGAATGCCAGACCTTTATGAATATGTCCTGAAGGAGGTCGTCAGTTTCTTCGTGCGAGCAAAGGAACTTCCGGACATGATGATAGAGCCTTTCGGAATAGTTGTCGACTATCGACCGGAAGGCCTCCTGATACGATCCGTTGCGGATTGATGTTAGGATTTCGTTGTCTGTCATCTTCGCCGGTAAGGCGAAGATAGCAAGTATTTTGCCAAACTTATGATTTTTGACTGCTTTTAGTTAATTTTGCATACCAGGTTTGAAAGTATGGAAGACATCAGAAATTTCTGCATAATCGCTCACATAGATCATGGCAAGAGTACTCTTGCCGACAGGTTGCTCGAACTGACCAAGACTCTGTCCAGCAGGGACATGGAGGCACAGGTCCTGGACAATATGGACCTTGAGAAGGAAAAGGGGATCACCATCAAGAGCCATGCGATCCAGATGGAGCACTACAAGGATGGCAAGAAATACATCCTCAATCTCATCGATACTCCGGGGCACGTCGACTTCTCCTATGAGGTGTCCCGCTCGATTGCCTCATGTGAGGGCGCTCTTCTGGTCGTGGATGCCTCCCAGGGTATTCAGGCACAGACTATCTCCAATCTCTATCTTGCGATAGACCACGGTCTGGAAATCATCCCCGTGCTGAACAAGATCGACATGGACTCCGCCCGTCCGGACGTGGTCTGCGACGAAGTCTGCGACCTTCTGGGCTGCACTCCGGAGGAAGTCTTCCGCGTCTCGGCGAGGACAGGAGAGGGAGTCGCACCGATCCTTGATGCCATCGTGGACAGGATCCCATGTCCGAAAGGCAATCCTGACGGACCTTTGCAGGCTCTGGTCTTCGATTCCGTGTTCAATTCCTTCAGAGGGGTCATCGCCTATTTCAAGGTCGTCAACGGTTCTATCCGTACCGGCGACAAGGTCAAGTTCGTGAGTACAGGAGAGGATTACTGCGCAGATGAGGTCGGAGTCCTCAAACTGAAACTCCAGCCGACCGGCGAGATTTCCTGCGGCAATGTGGGCTACATCATTTCCGGAATCAAGAGCGCTTCCGAAGTCAAGGTCGGTGACACCATCACCCACGTCGAGAATCCTTGCGACAAGGCGATTGCCGGTTTCGAGGAAGTCAAGCCAATGGTCTTCGCCGGCATGTATCCCGTGGATGCCTCCAAATTCGAGGAACTCCGTTCGGTTCTGGAGAAATTCCAGCTCAACGATGCCTCCTTCGTCTACGAACCGGAGTCTTCCCTGGCTCTGGGCTCAGGATTCCGCTGCGGTTTCCTTGGCCTGCTTCATCTTGAAATCGTCCAGGAGAGGCTTTTCCGCGAGTTCAACATGGATGTCATCACGACTGTCCCGAATGTGTCCTATAAGGTGTTCACGACACAGGGAGAGGTCCTTGAGGTGCACAACCCTTCCGGTATGCCGGCCCCTACCCTTATCGACCACATCGAAGAGCCGTTCATAAGGGCTCAGATCATCTCCAAGTCGGATTTCTTCGGGGCCATCATGAAGCTCTGCCTCGACAGGAGAGGAACCCTTGTCAGCCAGCACTTCATCACTGCCGACCGTGTGGAACTGAATTATGACATGCCTCTGTCCGAGATCGTTTTCGGCTTCTACGACAGTCTGAAGACCATTTCGAAGGGCTATGCGTCATTTGATTACCACATCACGGGCTATCGTCCTGCCCGTCTTGTCCGTCTGGACATCCTCCTCAATGGAGAGCCTGCTGATGCTCTTTCCTCCCTCATCCATGAGGACAATGCCTATGACTTCGGCCGTAAGATGTGCGTTAAACTCAAGGATCTTATTCCCCGGCAGCAGTTCGACATCCCTATCCAGGCTGCCATCGGAGCAAAGATCATCGCGAGGGAGACTGTCAAGCAGGTCCGCAAGGATGTGACAGCCAAGTGCTACGGCGGTGATGTCACAAGAAAGAGGAAACTGCTTGAGAAGCAGAAGGAAGGAAAGAAGCGTATGCGTCAGATAGGAACCGTTCAGGTGCCTCAGAGCGCATTCATGGCTGTTTTGAAACTTGAATAGAAGTGATTGCCAGAATTGTTGTCAGTTCGAAGGGAAATCCTGAGGCAGTCTCCGCCTGCGTGGATGAGTGCCGCAGGCAGTGTGACCAGTTGATCACTTCCGAGTCGGATTCCATTGAGATCATCATGAATGACGATGGGGACGCCGGCTGCACTCTTTGGGATTCCGATCCCGCTGCCTTGCCCGATTTCTGTCTATGGCTCGGAAGGCCTGTCATCCTGAAGGATGATGCTTTGAGTTCCCTGATGCTGAATTCCGGCTTCCTGCGCCATAAGGCGATAATTGCCTGCTCCGTGGCAGGGGAGGACGGAAAGATAGTCTATGGAGGCCATTCGAAACGCGGCAAACTCCTGGAGCCTGACCCGACAATCCCCATACCATGCCATCTGTACGATACCGCAATGCTTTTCGTTCCTCGTGATGCTTTCACCAAGGTGGCACTGCCTTCCGACATATTCACGCAGTCTTTCTTTGACTATGGCTGCGGGGAAAAGCCTTTTTCAGCAGGGGTGCCGAGGGTCCTGGCCCCTGGAATCCTGGCAACGACTACCGATGCCAGGCAGATCCCTGCGATGCTTGATCCCTCTCTCTCCCTGACCAGAAGGACGGAGGCCTTTATCCGCACTCTCTGCCACGATGTGGCACGTGCAATCCGGTCGGTTTTCCGTTGACATCCCCGGCATCTGCCTTCAGACCCTGATTTCCGCTATGGTTTTCAGGCAGAATACCAATGTTCTGACGGCATATTCATCAATTCTGACGAGGATGCCGGGGCATATCCCAAGGGCGGAAAGGATGATGGCGCAGACGGAAAGGAGCATCACTGCGCTGGTCAGAGGCAAAGCAGTCAAGTTGGTGATTATGAAGTATTTCGGGAAGGAGTGGAACCTTATCCAGGCCAGTGGTCCGGTGAAAAGCTGGCAGGAGATGGAGAGCATCGCGCTCTGCCATATCCTTCTCATGGGGTCGAATCTTCCCGGGAAAGCAGATTCCGACCCGGGGTAGATCCGTTCGAGATGGGGATAGACCAGCATGATGCCTGCCATTGCCAGATAGGAGAGCTGGAAGCCCAGGGAAGTGATGACTTCGGGTTCGATGGCGAGCTGCACAGTCATCGCGGCCATCAGAGTCAGTGTCGGAACTTTCTCCCTGTGCAGGATTGCAGCGGTTTCACCAATGAGTATGAACAGGAAGGCCCTCACAAGGGAAGGACCGGCGCCGGTCGCGATGCAGTAGGCGAGAGACGAGCCGACGTTGAGCAGGTATCGGAGCAATCGGGCGGAAGGGCTGTTTCCAAGAGGTGCGGTGACCTTGGACAAGAATAGGTAGATGATTCCCAGGTGGAGTCCTGAAAGTGCCAGGATGTGCGAGGCACCGGCTTCCCTGAAAGCGGTCACGGTTTCCTTCGGGAGGGCGCTTCTGTCTCCTGTCAGGAGGGCTTTGAGGAGGGCAGACGTCCCGGGGTCGGAGAATGGCATGCCTTCGAGGAGGTCGGAGAGCCATCCCATTGCCTCGGACGCCCATTTCAGGTTATTCCGGTTTTCCGGGAATATTCCGCACAGGAATGAATTGGCTGAGCAGAAGAAGCCGCAGATCAGAAACAGGAGGGCGATTCCGGGCCCCGGTTTCCGGGGAAGGGGATTGCTGCGCCTTGTTCCTGACAGAAGGATGACCGCCAGCGCGAGTGTCGCTGAATATGTCAGTGAAGCTGCCGAATGTACTGCCTGGACGCTGACAGCATCCGAAACTGCAAGACCTGCGGCAATGCCTGCCGCGAACGGGATGCCCACCAGGGCAAAATCTCTCTCCTCAACCATCTCTGCACTCCTGTTGTCGTGTAAAGATAGTGAAAAAAGTCATCAGTCGGCGTAAAATAGATTCCTTGCCGGGAATTTATCTGAATATGAGGCCCTCAGGGTCTCGAAAAGGTTGTTGGTGAACCGAGCCAGTCCAGGGCCTTTGTAGGTGCTGGTGTTGGTGATGAACACCCAGCATTCTCCATCCGGAAAGTACTTTACAAGTGCGCTTGTCCCGGCAAAAGTGCCGGTTCGGGTCCACCCGGCGTCAGGCTTGGTGTCGTTCCATCCGAGGGCGTAGGTGTTCTCGTCGACATATTCAGTCATCGCGGCAACGCTTTCGGGACTGATGATGTCTGGCACTTCCGGCCTTCCGTCTATGGAGGCCACCAGCAGGGCAAGTTCGGGCGCTGAAGCCACCCAGGCTCCGGCTCCGGAAAGCCCCGTGACGTCGTTGCCTCCGTAGCATCTGGTTACCTTCCTTCCGCTGTTGTTGAACTCGTCGGCCGGTTCATCGTCATGCTGGACATAGTACCGGACTTCTTCGGGATACTTGTCTTTGTAGTAGTTGCCGGCAATCCTGAAGCCGAGGCATCCGGCCGGGTGCAGGACATTCTGCTGGATGAAGTCTTCGTAGCTCATACCCGAGACTTTTTCGATTATCATCGAAAGAGCCAGGTAGCCGAAGTTCGAGTATTCCTGTGCAGTTCCCGGGGCGAACCGCAGGGGTCTTTTGAGCTGGAGCTCCATCAGCTGCTCATGTGTCGGTACCGTGGTCCATCCGTTCTGCATCATTATCCACCTAGTCGAGAACATCGGGTCTCCTCCTCTCCTGGAGAAGCCGCCCCTGTGGCGCAGAAGGTCTTCGACGGTGATTGTCCTGTAGAGGGGGTCTCTGATGGCTGCGACGTAAAGGGAATCGTTGAGTATGCCTCCCGGGCCGAAAACAGTGTCTCTGATGCTCAGTTGCCCCCTGTCCTGAAGGACCATGATGCCGACAGCGGTCACAAGTTTCGAGACTGATGCGACCCTCAGGATGTTACCGGGCTCCATCGGTCTGTCGGTGTCTGCGATGCCGAAGCCTTTGGCGTAGAGCAGGGAGTCGTTCCGCATCACTGAAAGGGAGACTCCCTTGAGCCCCCAGTAGGTCATGTATTCCTTGACTTTCGCGTCGATGCCGGCCAGGATCGAGGTGTCGGACATCTCATTGGTCAGGGTCTCGTTGAGGTTTACGGGAAGCCTCGCTGCCACTGCCTCCTCCGCGGAGGATTTCTTGCTGAACAGGGAAACTCCCAAAAACAGCAGCACCGTGGAGAGCGCTGCCGTCAATAGTGTTATTCCTTTGCTTATCTTCATGCTGAAGTGAGCGGAGATTCAGGCTTGCTATTCCTCCGGCTTTGGAACCAGCTCGATCTCGAAGGAGATCGGGGCATATTTCGGGATGGAACCCTTGCCGTTCGTGCCGTATCCGTAGACCGAGTAGAATGCCACGATTCCTTTCTCGTTCTTCTTCATGTTGCTCAGGCAGTAGGAGAATCCGTCGACCATGGTCGAACCTTCCCCGCTTTCTGTGCTGGACATGGTGATGTCCGGGTATTCGGCTGCAAGGGAGATGTAGACCGGGGCATATTGCTTGGATGGACTGTATATTCCCCAGACCTTGGCGGTGTCCTCGATGGTGGTGTCGAAGACCTTGCCGTCCATCAGGCGTCCGACGTAGTTGATGCAGATTGTGCTGTCGGTGCGGATCGAGGCTGTGTCATCGGGCTCCCTGAGCTGCTTGTAGTAGTAGCCGAATTCGGTGGAATCGACACCGCCCATGTAGCGTGCGGCAAATCTCTCGAGGGTGTCGATCTCCCATTTGTAGATGTCGTCGGTCTTGCCGGTCAGGGTCACGGTGCAGATCATGTCCGAACCGGAGCAGTTGTCCAGGTACTCCTGTTCGGTGGAGTATTGTTCGCTGACGTTGAGCCATCCCGGGATCACTCCCTTCCTGGTCCCGCCGACCTTCATCCCTTTGACCAGTTCCACAAGGCCAGCGGAGGTGTTTTCGCTGCTGTTGGCGAAGATCTCTTCACCGTAGTAGTTGCTCTGCGAATAGTTGCCGAGCTGTTTGTCGACATCTTCTTCTGTGGTTCCGGTGATGGTTCCTTCAAGGTCGGTGGCGGTGTAGCGGATGAATATGAAGGCATCGTCGTCGGTAAGCGTCTCGCCTTGTCCAGGCGTGTCTTCAATGATGTAGACTCCGAGCCCGGTCGGTTTCACCTCCGGATAATGGACTTTCATCCATGATTCGAAGTAGAGTCTGCTGTTGTCGTTGCTTCCCGTCGCCTTTTCCTTGGCGCAGGAGAATGTCAGGAGGAGAAGGACTGCTGCGAGCAGGGCCGCTCCGTAGGAATGGTATCTTGTTGTTCTTTTCATATTCATTGTTTATGTCTTGCCGGGTCACCGGTTGTCCACGCCGGTGATCCAGAGCTGATAGGCAAGGGCGGAATTCGCCGGCACGGTGCCGACGGCCTTCCTGCCGAATCCGAACTTGCTGTTGAACAGGACGACGAGCTGGTCTCCGGGCCGTGCTCCCTCCAGCCCTTTGCGCAGGCCTTCGATGAGTCCGTCTTCTGCCATGTCGATTGTCAGTTCGTTGAATGCGTCGGGGTCCGTTGTCGCCCATTTCACTTCAGTGGCGAGTTCTTCAAGGTTGGTTCTGAACAGGTTGGAAGCCGAGATGGATCCGCCTGTGATTCTGTACCCTGCGTAATAGAGGGTGACTTTCCCGTCCTTGGCCAGAGCCTCTCCGTCTCCGGAAGCAAGTGTCACCCTGACGATCTCTCCGGGATAGTCGACCGTGGCCTCGGGGTAGGTGCTGACCAGGGTCCCGACGATTTCTTCTATGTACTTTTCCTGCTTGCTGTACATGGCGTCCGTGTCCTTGGAGCATGAGGCGGCAAGGAGCGGCAGTGCGGCTATGGCGCATAGCAGTGTGCGTACGGTCTTCTTCATCTGCGGAAAAACTTGGAGGATGTATTCAAGATGTATGCCTGAGCATCTCCCGCTTCGGGAATATCTCCCGGGAAAAACAGTTTCCCGCCGGCTGCGAGTTCGTGTCCGCCTCCGTGGAAGTACTCTTTCGCATAAGTGTTTGCCGAGGTTCCTTCCTTGGAGCGGATGGAAACACGGAAGAGGCCGTCATCTTCGGTGAGGAGGATGCTCATCCTGACCTCCCTGATGGCTAGCGGCATATTCACGAAGCCTTCAGCTTCGCCCCGGATGAATCCGAACCTCTCCTGAATGGCTTTGTCCAGAATCATGCAGGCGACTCCGTCGGGGGTGATCGTGAGGTTTTCTCCGAGCATGTATCCCATCAGCCTGATCCTGTTTTCCCTGTAGCAGTTGTACAGAGAGTTCAGGATCCGGTTCCTTTCCGCTCCCGCCTCAATCAGTCTGGAAGCCATTTCCAGGGTCGAGGGGAAGACGGAGTTGGCGAAGTTGTTGGTGTCGGTGGTGAGGCCGGTCATCAGGGCGTTGATGCAGTGCCGCGGGAGCCTGGCCGCCGAACCAGCAAGATAGTCAGTCTTCATCAGAAGGTTGAAGAGGACTTCGCAGGCGGAAGATGATTCAATGGTCGAAAAGACGAGGTCGAAAGACTCGGTGTCAGGGTTGAGATGGTGGTCGATGAGCACCTTCGGGGCCGTTGATGCCGCCAGGGCTTCCTTCAGTCCGGCGGTCCGGTCGAAGGCGTTCAGGTCTATGCAGATGACGAGGTTGCTGGCGAGAATCCTTCTTTCTGTCTCCACGGGGTTCTCGGTGTGGACCAGGACAGGGATCGATGCATTCTCCTCGATCAGGAAAGACAGCGACTGAGGCTGGCTGTCAGGCAGGGCGAGGACAGCATCCTTGCCGAGACAATCCCGGAGAAATCCGGCAAGAGCCAGTCCACTCCCGAGGGCGTCTCCGTCCGGATGGGTGTGTACTGCAACGGTGATTGCTGATGATTCGGCTATCAGTCTTTCCAGGTTCTTTATCTTGTCCATAAGCTTCTGCAAAATTACAAATTATATTGCATTTCATAAATCATTTTTCTAACTTTGTCCAGAATTGACGCCACGTCTTTTTTTACAATCGGGGAAAAACTAAAAACAAAGAATAATGAACAAGACACTGAAAACGATTATCAGCCTGGTGCTCCTCTGCTGCATCTGCGGTCTCGTTTACCTCATTTACGACAGCATCATGCAGCCTGTAAGATTCAACAAGGAACAAGCTGCAAGGGAGAAGGTCGCCATCCAGCAGCTGAAGGACATCCGTGACCTTCAGGTTGCCTACAAGAGCGTCAACAACAGGTACACCGCCTCTTTCGACACTCTCAAGCAGTTCTACAAGGAAGGTCAGATGAGCGTCCTCATGCAGATCGGCTCCCTTGACGACTCGGTTGCTGTAGCTCACACCAACGCCATCAGGAAGGCCAACAGGAAGATTACCGATGCGGGTCTTTTCGAACTTTACAAGGCGGGTGACAAGAACCTCGTTTTCTCGATTCAGAACAAGATTGCTGTCAAGGACACCCTCTTCCGCAGCAGGGATAACTTCAGCATCGAGAACATCGACATCATTCCTTTCACCGATGGCCAGAAGATCGAGATGGATGCAATCGTAAAGAAGGTTTCCGGTGTGGATGTGCCTCTCTTCGAAGCCAAGCTTCCTTACAAGGCTCTCCTCAACGGCCTTGACAACCAGTTGAGAATCAACCTCGATGCAGACCGCAGGGAACAGGGCCGCTACGAGGGGCTTCAGGTCGGCAGCATTTCCGCTCCAAACAACAATGCAGGAAACTGGGAGTAGGAAAAGCTGATGGATCAGATACCGATGAAAAGAATATCCATTCAAGTCAGCTTGAGTGGATATTCTTTTAGAATATACGAGGCCGGGGAACTTGTTTCCTGTTCCGGGTGGATTCCGTCCGGGGAGGTGGAGTCTGCGTCCGAGTTGACCGGGACCTATGACCAGGTGCTGCTCTCGGTCATGACTCCCAAGATCACATTGGTGCCTGATACCTTTTTCGATCCTCAGACTGCAGGTGAACTGCTTTCCCGAACCGTTGAACTGGCCCCTTCCGACAAGATTGGCCGGATCCGTCTGGAGGAATATTCGGCATGGCTTGTCTTTTCTCTCGACGGCTGCATGCAGCCTGTTCCTTCTGTCCCCGGTCTTGAAGCTCCGGATCCGCTTCCCGAGATGTTCTTCCTGCTGAAGGACATCCTGAAGCTGGACCATTACAACCGGATAGTGGCCTCTTACGCTGACGGCTATCTCCATCTGGCCATCGCCCAGGACAGGACTCTTCTCTTGTCCAATGTTTTCGAGGCTCCGGATTTCACGACTGCAGAGTACTACATATTCCTTGCGATGAAGAAGCTTCAGCTCAATCCCGAGGTTTCGGTCATCCATTTCAGGACACCTCTTTCCGAAGAGCAGGAGCTCTCTCTCTACAGATATTTCAAAGGTGTCGAAAGGCTATGAGAATCATCGGTGGAAGACTTGGCGGAAAGACGATCAACCCGCCCGCAGGCTATGCCGCACGTCCGACCACAGACTTCGCGCGCGAAGGCCTGTTCAATGTGCTTGGCAATGAATATGAGTTCGAGGATCTCAAGGTCCTTGACTTGTTCGGAGGAACCGGTGCCGTGGCTTTCGAATTCGCTTCGAGGGGAGCCGCCCGGGTATATTCAGTCGAGATGTCGAGGGAAAATGCCTCTTTCATCAAAACTGAGGCTGCCAGGCTGGGTCTGGACAATGTGACGATGGTGAGGGACAATGTGTTCGATTTCCTTCCTATCTGCCGGGAGAAGTTCGACCTGATTTTTGCCGATCCTCCCTATGCCCTTCAGGGACTGGAGACTCTTCCGGACAGGATATTCGCTCTGGACATCCTCCACTCGGGAAATTATTTCATCCTTGAGCATGGTGATGAGCATTCGTTCAGGGACCACCGCCATTTCAAAAAAGAGAAGCGGTACGGTCGTGTCCACTTCTCTTTCTTTTCCACCGAATAGGGCAGGGTTCTGCCGCTAAAGGCCGGTCCTTCTTATTTGACCAGGTTGCCGAGAATCGATCTCGTGATTTCCCGGGTCAGGGTTCTTGTCGCTGCCGTGGTGGCATTCTTCACAACCTTGGAAGTTCCGCTGCTTCTGGTGCTCTTCCCTTTGGCGGTTTTGCTGCCTGAGGATTTCCCCTTTCCGCTGACCTTTTCGGAAACGGCGTTCCCGACAGATGTGGCCACTGTCGCAGTGACTGCTGTGAAGATGGCTTTGGCTACCTTGCCGAGTACGGAAGAGGAACCTTTCGAACCCTTCCTGCTGTTCCGAGTCTGCATTTCCTCCTCTTCCCTGGCTTGAGCCTCTTCCTCTTTCAGCTGCTGCTCTTTCTCTGCCAGAAGCACCTCGAAGGCACTTTCCCTGTCGACTGCCTTGTCATATTTTCCGAATATTCTCGATTCCTTGACAAGCTGGCTTCTCTGGGATTCATCGATTGCTCCGATCTGGCTCAGAGGGAACAGAATCTTGGCCTGTTGAACCATGGACGGGGCTCCCTTCTCATCGAGGAAAGAGACCAGCGCCTCTCCGGTGCCGAGGTTCATGATGGTGTCTGCAGTGTTGAAAGCCGGATTGGCACGGAATGTCTCTGCTGCGACCTTGACGGCTTTCTGGTCTTTCGGAGTGTAGGCTCTGAGGGCATGCTGGACGCGGTTGCCAAGCTGGCCGAGGATGGATTCCGGAATGTCAGTCGGACTCTGGGTGATGAAATAGACTCCGACTCCCTTGCTCCTGATCAGCCTGATGACCTGCTCGATCTTGTCGGTCAGCGCCTTGCCGGTTCCTTCGAAAAGCATGTGCGCCTCGTCGAAGAAGAAGACCAGTTTCGGGAGTTCCATGTCTCCGACCTCCGGGAGGGTGGAGTAGAGCTCGGAGAGGAGCCAGAGCAGGAATGTTGAATATACCCGTGGCTTGAGCATGAGCTTGTCTGCGGCCAGGACGTTCATCACGCCCTTCCCGCCTTCTGTTGCCAGAAGGTCGCTGATCTCGAATGATGGCTCTCCGAAGAAACTTCCGGCTCCTTCATTCTCGAGAGTCAGCAGCGATCTTTGGATTGCTCCGATGCTGGCCTGGGCTATGTTGCCATAGACGGCGGTATATTCAGCTGCATGCTCGGAAACATAGTTGAGCATCGAGCGCAGATCCTTGATGTCGATGAGGAGAAGGCCTCTTTCGTCGGCTATCCTGAAGAGGATGTTGAGCACCCCTTCCTGTGTGTCGTTGAGACCGAGGATTCTTGAAAGAAGCTGAGGCCCCATTCTGGAGATGGTGCAGCGCATCGGATGGCCCTGCTCTCCGAACACGTCGAAGAAGCGTACGGGGCAACTTTGGAATTTTGCTTCGCTGATTCCGAACTCCGGCATCCTCTTCTCGATGAATCCGCTGAGTCTTCCGGGTTGGGAAATGCCGGACAGGTCACCTTTCATGTCGGCCATGAAGCACGGAACACCGGCCTGGCAGAAGGTTTCCGCCATGACCTGGAGGGTGACAGTCTTGCCGGTACCTGTGGCTCCGGCAATCAGACCGTGCCGGTTTGCCATTTTTCCTGTAATCGAGAGAGGCCCATCCGGGCAATGGGCTATCCAGAGCCCGTTGTTGGAATCGAACATATTCTTGAATTATTGGGTTTTCTGTATTGGGTTGTCTTTCCGCGACTGACGGATTTTCCAGATGGCGAAAAGACCGGCCGAACCGAAGAAGAACAGCATTCCGAGCCATGGAGCGGCAGCCGCGCTTATCCCGAAGCCGACCTTGTCCACCAGGATGAAAGTGCTGCAGACGGCTGTCATGAATGCGGCCGGGACCAGTGTGACGAGGTATTTCATACCGCTTCTTTTCTTCGCCAGGAAGACTGTCAGGGCCCAGAGCGTGAACACTGCCAATGTCTGGTTGGCCCAGCCGAAATACTTCCAGATGGTGTTGAAACCGTCCTTGTCGGCTATGTTGAACCAGAGCAGAAGAGCAGAGGCGATGAAGATCGGGATGCTGACAATCAGTCTGTTGCGTATCGGAGCCTGGTCGATGTGGAAAGTCTCGGCAACAATCATCCTGGCACTTCTGAGGGAGGTGTCGCCGCTGGTGATAGGGGCGGCAACCACACCCAGGATGGATAGTATTCCTCCGAGGGCTCCAAGCCATTTGACCGAGACTGCTGATACGATTGCAGGGGCGGAAGCGCTGATGTCCGATCCCACCTCGGCTGCGCCTCCGTCAAAGAAGAAGTAGGAGGAGATCGTGGCCCAGACCAGGGCGACAAGGCCTTCCGTGATCATCGAACCGTAGAATACAGGTCTTCCGAGGGATTCCTTCCTGAGGCATCTGGCCATCATTGTGCTCTGGGTCGCATGGAATCCGCTGATGGCTCCGCAGGCGATTGTGATGCAGAGGCACGGGAAGATCGGCTGTCCTTTCACGCCTACCGAAGGACCTCTGTTGGCCAGACCGTCCCATAATTCCGGCAGGCTTGGCCATTTGATGAAGAGGCCGATCATCAGGGCGACTGCCATGAACAGCAGGGCGAAGGCGAAGAGAGGGTAGATTTTCCCGATGATCTTGTCGATCGGGAGCATCGTGGCAAGAATGTAGTACGCGAATATGATGAAGACCCACAGCATCATGGATGCCGGGCTTCCGTCACCGATGAGGTCTCCCAGGATTATGGCTGGGCTGTAGGTAAACACGGCCCCTACCAGCACCAGGAGGATTACGGTGAAGGTGAGCATCACCCTTTTCGTGTGTTTGCCAAGGTAGATGCCGACCAGTTCGGGGAGGCCCGCGCCACCGTGGCGGACGGAAAGCATGCCCGAGAGATAGTCATGGACGGCACCTGCGAATATGCAGCCGAAAACAATCCACAGATAGGCCGAGGGACCGAATTTGGCTCCCATGATGGCGCCGAAAATCGGACCGGTTCCTGCAATGTTCAGGAACTGGACCATGAAGACCTTCCAGGTGGGCATCTGGACGTAATCGATTCCGTCTGCTTTGGAGATGGCTGGGGTGGGGCGGCTGTCTTCCGGGGCGAAGAAGCGCTCAACCAACTTGCCGTAGACCAGGTACCCGCAGACCAGGGCGGCAATGCTGATGATGAATGAATACATGATTGGTTCTGTTCGTTTTATCGTCTTTTGAAAATGACTTGCAAATGTAGTCATTATTAAACTGTTTTGAAATAATTTCTTCTCTGTCTTTCTCTTGGATTAATGGGCTAATCTGGATATATTTGCTGCATCTATTGGCACTGAACTGATAACATATTCATAATAAACGAATCATGAAAAAAGCAATCACCGTCATTGCGGCAATTGCCGCTGCAGTCTTCGCCTCCAATGCCCAGGAATGGGCTCCGGCGGGTGACAAGATCAAGACACCATGGGCTGAAGAGGTCTCTCCTTCAAATGCGCATCCGGAGTATCCGCGTCCGCAGATGGTCCGTCCGGACTGGAAGAACCTCAATGGTCTGTGGGAATATTCAATAACTCCGAAGAACGAGTCCTGTCCGGAAAGCTTCGAAGGCAAGATTCTGGTCCCGTTTGCAGTGGAGTCCTCACTTTCCGGCGTAGGCCGCCAGTTCACTTCCAAAGACGCCCTGTGGTACAAGACCACCTTCACTGTCCCTTCGGCATGGAAGAACAGGAGGCTGATGCTCAACTTCGAGGCAGTCGACTGGAGAACCGACGTCTTCGTCAATGATGTCCAGGTAGGTACTCACACCGGCGGCTACACACATTTCTCCTTCGATGTCACCCCTTATCTGAAGAAAGGGACCAACACTCTGGTGGTCAAGGTTCAGGATTCGACGGATGACAACTTACAGCCTCGCGGAAAGCAGGTCATGAACCCGAATGGGATCTGGTATACTCCTGTTTCCGGAATATGGCAGACTGTCTGGCTCGAGCCTGTTGCAGAGGCACACATCGTCGACTATCTCCCTGTCTCCGACATTCATGCCGGCACAATCGACATCAGGGTCGATGCTGAAGGTACCAGGGAAGGCGACCTGGTGAAGGTTTCCCTTCTGGAAGGAGGAATCCTCTACAGCACCGAATCCGGTACCGCTTCTCCGGAACTGGCATCAGTCACCGGAATCCCAGGGGGCACTGTCACCGTCCCTGTGAAGGATGTCAGGCTCTGGTCTCCTGATTCACCTTACCTTTACGGTCTGAGGATCTCCCTTGTGCGTGACGGTAAGGTTATCGACTCTGTCGAGGGTTACACCTCGATGCGTGAGGTTTCTGTCATCAACGCCGCCATGAAGGCCTGCGGTCTGAACGGCAAGCCGCTCTTCCATTTCGGACCTCTCGACCAGGGCTGGTGGCCTGACGGACTCTACACCGCACCGACCGACGAGGCGCTGAAGTTCGACATCGAAAAGACCAGGGAATTCGGATTCAACATGATCCGCAAGCACATCAAGGTCGAGCCTTCCCGCTGGTTCTACTACTGCGACCAGCTCGGAATCATGGTTTGGCAGGATATGCCATGCTTTGCCGCAGGGGGTAACGTCTGGGGACGCAGCGACTATGACCAAGGTACCGATTTCCCGGCAACCACTGCCGCCAAGCTCAACTACTACAAGGAATGGGGCGAGATCATGGACCAGCTTGCAAAGTTCCAGTGCATCGTCATGTGGGTGCCATTCAATGAGGCCTGGGGCCAGTTCGACACCCGCGAGGTGGTTGAATTCACCCGCAGCAAGGATGCTACCAGACTCATCAACATGTCTTCCGGCGGAAGCTGGGTCGCTGACTGCGGAGACGTTCTCGACAATCACAACTATCCGTTCCCGGCAATGTTCCAGTGGGATCCGAAGATGATCAATGTGGTCGGTGAATATGGCGGAATCGGCCTCCCTCTCGAAGGCCATCTCTGGCAGCCTGACCGCAACTGGGGCTATGTGCAGTACAAGAACAGCGACGATGTCTTCAATGAATATGCAAACTTTGCCGTCATGCTTGAGAACCTTGTGAAGCAGGGCGTCGCAGCAGCCGTCTACACCCAGACAACCGACGTGGAGGGTGAAGTCAACGGTCTCATGACCTATGACAGGAAGGTGATCAAGATGGATGCGAAGAAACTCAACGAGGTCAACACCAGAGTCATCAGGTCGATGACACGATAGAAGTCTCAATGACGCGTCAGAAGTCTTGACACAAGACTGACAATCCATCGGACCGGCAGCAGGAGCAGGTAGATGACAAGGGCTGTGACAATCACATAGCCGATCATCGAAAAGAGCTCGGTTGCCGGTCTGGTGTATCTGACAATTGCGTAGACGTTCATCCCGAAGGCGGCGACGAATGACAGGAGAAGGTATCTGGCTTCCCTGCGTATGTGGCGGGTTGTTATGATGATGTCCTTCATGGCGTTCAGAAAGTGAGGTAAGGGATTTTGTATTCCTCCGGGAAATCAAGTGTCCGACCTTCGTCCATGGCCTGGTTGCCCAGGAGACAGAGGATGCTTGAATAGTAGGCTTCTTCGACAACGTTTGCTGCCTTTTCGCCGGTAATGCAGGATTGGCAGAAGGCTGAGAGAATCTCGTCGGAACCGTCGTTGTCCGAGGAGACCATGCTCTGCCCGCCGTTCACGCTGACCTGCCCATCGATGACAGCGTGCGGATGGTACTCGGATTTGAGTTCCGGCCTCCAGCTTGGACCGGCGGTCGGTATCGATGCGAAAACCCCTGTCCTGATCTGGTCGAGCAGCTGTCTCATTCCCGGAATGCTGTTGTCTTCCTCGAGGTAGTAGATGCCCCGGGAAAGGTCCATGGTCCCGTCTTTTCCGAGAATCTGCTCCTCCATCCCGTTGTACTTGTTGGAAATGAGGGATTCGTAGTTGATCTTCCGGCCGTCCGAGTAGCGGTAGATGACATTGACGCTGTCATAGACCTCCCTCCCATCCTTCCAGTAGACGATGTCTCCCATTCCTGTGACCCTGGAAGGGATCCGGCCGATGGCAAGGTTGCAGACCTCCAGCTGGTGGGAGGCGAGTTCGGTCATCAGGCCACCGGAATATTCCTTGTACAGACGCCAGTTGATCTGTCTTTCGAGTTCGGGCGACGGCACGGGCCTGCGCCAGTCGGCATTCCTGAACCAGTGGCATCTCATCCCCACTACCTCTCCGATGAGGCCCTCCTTGATAAGGCCTAGAGCCTTGATGTACTTCTTGTCGTACATCCTCTGCATGCAGTAGTACAAGGCCCTGTCGGATGCTTTGTAGGCATCGTAGACAGCCTTGCAGTCCTCCATCCGCAGAGCCATCGCCTTCTCGCAGAAGACATGCTTCCCGGCGGAGAGGGCATCGAGGGTGATCTGAGCGTGCAGATGCAGGGGAGTGGCTATGATCACTCCGTCGATGGTCTTGTCCTCAAGGACCTTGCGGTAGTCGGTCTCTGTCCTTGCAGAAGGGTAGAGAAGGCTTGCCGCTTCAAGATTGACCGGGTAGGTGTCGCAGATGGCAGCCAACTCGGCATGGTCGATTTTCAGCAGGTTGTGAATATGATACTGTCCCCTTGACCCCGCTCCGATGAGAGCGACGCGGGCCTTTTCCTTACGTACCTCCTCCAGTTTCTCCGGAGTGCAGGATGAAAGCCAGGGAGCGGTCGTGGCCAGAAATGCGGCACCGCCAGTCGCGTAGGCGAGATTCTTGATGAAACTTCTGAGGCCGAGGTCAACCTGGTTGTCTTTCTTGTCAGTTTTCATTTTTGTGTCAGGTGGTTTTCGGGCACCTTCGGTGACGGAAGGTTCCAAATACCAAAAATACGAATAATTCGTTTTCGTTGAGCCGATTGATTTCCCGGTCTGTGTTAATTTGTTATATTTGTCCGCTATGATCCGAACTCAAAAAGAGTATGTCGGGCCTTCCCGGACTTTTCACGGCTCGATCGATTCCCTGATGGGGACACGGTTGGAAATTCTTGTTTCCGAGGGTGCCCCGGAGGCTGTCTCCCGCCTCTGGGAATGGCTTTGTGTAGAGTCTGCCCGCCTCCAGAAGGTCCTGGACCGTTTCGATCCCGACAGTGAACTCTCCATTCTCAACCGGTCTGTCGCCCCTGTCCGTGCCGGTGAGACGCTTTCCTGGATGATTCGTACCGCAATCCGCTACCATCGTCTTACCGAGGGCCTGTTTGATGTCGCCAAGGGGAATCTCAATGAGGTTTCCATAGATGATTCCGATCTGGTTGATCTCGGAGGCCGCGTGCTGGATTTCGGCGGAATGGCCAAGGGACTGCTTCTGAGCCGGCTGGGTTCCGCTGCCGCCGCTGAGGGTGTGGGCAGTCTTTTCGCTGATTTCGGAGGCAGTTCGATCCTGGGTCTTGGCCATCATCCGTTCGGCGACTGCTGGACCGTCGGGGTGAGGAATCCTTTCCGCCCGGGTGTGCTGGAAGACATAACCCTGAGAAACCAGGCGATGTCGACTTCGGGTAATACCCCATCTTATGGAGCGCACATCATCAACCCGTTTACAGGTGAATATGTGACAGCCCGCCGCCAAGTCACAGTCGTTTCGGAAGACGCCCTTGATGCCGAGGTCCTCAGCACAACCCTGATGATTGCAGGCGAGGAGCAGGCAGAACGAGTGGCAGCCCGTTTTCCGGGCTGCTCAGCAAGATTCTATGATGTCTGAATATTCCGTCAGATGCTTGGCTTGTTCTTGAGCCAGGTGTCGAACCATTCCATGTGCTCCGTCAGGAAGTTGTCGACATATTCGACCTCCTTGTTCCAGTCCCCGAAATAGACGAGTCCGACGCTGGTATATTCATTGAGGATTGGCCAAACCTTGAAATTGTACCGCTGGGCCTTGTCGATGGAGGCTGCCAGGTCGGCCATTTCCTTGTGGATGCTTTCCATCTGGGGCTTGAGCTTCGCCCATTCATCCTTGACTATGCCCACGAAGTATGGGTCGGAGAAGACCTCTGCCATGTATGGCCAGTGTCTGCGGTAGGAGCCTTGGACGACAGGTTTGATCCCTTCGCTCGGTTTCGCCCAGCCGTTTTTTCCGCTTGCCGCCAGGCCGTAGCTCCATTCTGCATCCCAGACAGGACCTCTCTCAAGCTTGCTGTTGTGGTTCCTGAGGATGAAATAGTGGTTCGTGTCCATGTTGCCTGAGAGTTCCTGGACGAGATACCATTTCGCCCAGCTTCTGACATCGATGTACTTCCTGTAGCCATTCTCCGGATCGGTCGGGTTGCTCCCGTAGAGAGCTTCCTCGAACTTGCTGACATAGTCCTTGATGAAGTTGTATTCGGCATCCCCCTCGACAATTTTACCGTTGTCCGCATCCGGATACTTGAAGGTGAATGGGGAACCTGTCCTCGTTGTCTTGAAGTACAGTGGCTCGCGGCTGTAGTAGCCGTCCCTTTCAATGATGAAGCCATTGTCGTCCAGCTTGACCCTCTCCTCAGCCTTCTCCACCTGGTCAACAAGGAGATAGACTCCCATCTGCTCGCCGTTCAGGGTGACGCTCACGTGCTGGTGGCGGACAGTGAATGGCAGCCCGACTTTCTCTGAAAGGGTGTACATGTAGCACTCACGCATGAGAGAATGGTCGCAGTACATCGCAAGGAGCACCCAGTCCCTGTTGGCCGGGAATCCGCACATGCTGTACTTTTCCTCGAGCTTGATCTTGTATGGCTTCTTCGGATAGCCGGATGTGGCGTTTCCTCTGGTGTGGATGATTCCCCTGGAGGTGAATTCCGGATCGGAGGCCCCGGTCTTGAAGAATTTTACCGTGCATGGAATATGATCTTCCCTCGTGACGACCGGAGCTTTGTTGTCGGTCACTATGGAAACGGTCGGGATTCCGTAGCTCTGTCGGTATTCATTTGGTTTTGTCGGTTCATCCGGTTTGCATCCGGCGAAAAGGAAGGCCAGACCGGCCAGTGTCATCAATGTAGCGGTTATTCTTTTCATAGTGCAAATTTAGTAATACTCAAATAATAACTTGCATTATCTTTGAAAATCTTTTCGGTCCATATTTCCTCCCTCATCAGTCACATAGCTACGGCTATGCTCCTTCTTCGGGTGAAAATCTGACCTCGAAAACCTAATTCAAATCTGACGCAACTTATTATTATCATATTACTTACTCAATTTTGAGGATTCCGGATGGATGCAGTCAATGTTTATTGCCGGAAATCTTGTTATCCGGCCTTTCCGCATTGTGCAACATCCTTTCACTGCCTTGAACAAAATGGGGGAGGCAGGCTTTTCTTGCACTGTCACCCCCATCGATTATCTACGGAATGCCGTAATCTTCATCCATCCGCTAGAAGAACTCTTCATTTGTCGTGTTCTCCTCTACCGGCTTCGGTTCAGGATTTCTCCTATCGCGGAAGCTGCTTCTGCGGTCGTCGTGACGGTCGTTGCTCCTGCGGTCTCCACGGTGGTCGCTGTTCCTGCGCTCACCTCTGTCACCTCTGTCGTTTCTGCGGTCGTCGCTTCTGCGGTCGTCGCGACGGTCATTCCTGCGGTCTCCTCCGCGAGGTCTGCGCTCAGGCTCTACATAGCCTTCCGGCTTAGGTGCCAGCGCCCTCATGGAAAGCCTCATCTTGCCGGTCTTGGAATCGATCTCAAGGAGTTTGACATCGACTTCCTGACCGACCTGGAGTACATCTTCCACCTTCTCGGTCTTGTTCCATGCGATTTCGGAAACGTGGAGGAGTCCTTCCTTCCCCGGAAGGATCTCGACAAACGCACCGAATTCGAGGATCGATACAACCTTTCCGTGGTAGGTCTCACCGACCTCAGGGACAGCGCAGATGGCCTGGATCCAGTCGTAGGCCTTCTTCATTGCCTCTGCATCATTGGTTGCGATGTCGACTATGCCCTTGCCGTCGACTTCATCGATAGCGATGACAGCGCCGGTCTCGGCCTGGATCTTCTGGATGGTCTCGCCACCCTTTCCGATGACGGCTCCGATGAATTCCTTGTCGATCTCGAAGGACTTGATCCTAGGAACGAACGGCTTGTAGTCCTCGCGAGGCTTGTCGATGCACTTCATCATTTCACCCATGATGTGCATCCTGCCTTCCTTGGCCTGCTGGAGAGCCTTGGCCAGAACGTCGTATGAGAGGCCGTCCACCTTGATGTCCATCTGGGTGGCGGTGATGCCGTCCTTGGTGCCGGCTACCTTGAAGTCCATGTCTCCGAGGTGGTCCTCGTCTCCGAGGATGTCGGTGAGGATGGCATAGCGTCCGTTAGGGTTCTTCTCGTCAGTGATGAGTCCCATGGCTACACCTGCCACCGGCTTGCTGATCTGCACTCCTGCATCCATCAGGGCGAGACAGCCGCCGCAGATGGAAGCCTGTGATGAAGAACCGTTTGATTCAAGGATGTCTGAAACGACACGTACGGCGTATGGGAATTCAGGGGCCTTCGGCATGACTGCCTTGAGTGCTCTGTAGGCAAGGTTTCCGTGGCCGATCTCACGGCGTCCGACTCCTCTCTGCGGTTTTGCGTCACCGGTTGCGAAAGGAGGGAAGTTGTAGTGGAGGACAAACTGCTGGTCGTCCTGGATAAGAACCTCATCGGTCTGCTTCATGTCCATCTTGGTTCCGAGAGTGACGGAAGCCAGGGCCTGGGTTTCACCGCGGGTGAATATTGCTGAACCGTGGGCGCAAGGCAGATAGTCGGTCTCGCACCAGATCGGGCGTACTTCGGTGGTCTTGCGTCCGTCGACACGGAGACCTTCGTCGAGGAGGAGGTTGCGGAGGGCATCCCTCTGGTCGTTGCCGAAGTAGCGGTTGATCATCATCTTCTTTGCTTCCTTCTCTTCGTCGGTAAGTCCGAGCGATTCGATGCATTCTGCCTTGATGGCCTCGAAGCCTTCTTCTCTCTGGTGCTTAGGCTTGGCTGACTTTGCCAGTTCGTAGCACTTGTCGTAGCAGAACTCATGGATCTGCTTCTTGAGTTCTTCGTCTTCCTCGTCGTGAGGATAGTCGCGCTTGTTCTTGTCAGTTCCGAGCTCGGCCATGAGTTCCTTCTGTACGCGGCAGTGCTTCTTGATCTCCTCGTGGGCGAACTTGATGGCTCCGAGCATCACTTCTTCGCTGACCTCGTTCATCTCGCCTTCGACCATCATGATGTTCTCTTCGGTTGCGGCGACCATGAGTTCGAGATCGGCCTTCTCCATCTCGGAGAAAGTAGGGTTGATGCAGTACTCTCCGTCGATCCTGCAGACTCTGACTTCAGAGATAGGGCCTCCGAATGGAAGGTCGGAGGTGGCGAGGGCACATGAGGCTGCAAGTCCGGCAAGGGCGTCCGGCTGGATGTCCTTCTCGGCAGAGATCAGTGTGACATTGACAAATACCTCGAGGTGGAAGTCATCCGGCCAGAGAGGTCTGATAGGGCGGTCGATGAGGCGGGAGATGAGAATCTCATAGTCGGAAGACTTGCCTTCCCTCTTCATGAAACCTCCCGGGAAACGTCCGGCAGAGTAGAATTTTTCTTTATAGTCAACTGTAAGAGGCATGAAATCGGTGCCTTCCTTGACTTCCTTTGCTGCGCAGACGGTGGCAAGAAGCATGGTGTTGCCCATCCTGACGACAGCGGAGCCGTCAGCCTGCTTTGCAAGCTTTCCGGTCTCGATTTCGATTATCCTTCCGTCGGATAATTCGATTTTCTTGTTGATGATGTTCATTACTGTTTTTCTATAACGTCTTAATCTTCGTTCCATCAAAAAAGGGAAGGCCGTAACTCTGTCACAGCCATCCCCTTCAGTGTTTTCCTATAGCTGGATTATCGACGGAGTCCAAGCTCCTTGACAATCTTTCTGTATCTTTCGATGTCAGTCTTCTGGAGATAGTCCAGAACTGAACGTCTCTTACCTACAAGACGGAGAAGGGAACGACGGGTAACAGTGTCCTTCTTGTTCTTCTTCAGGTGCTCGGTAAGATGATTGATACGGTAGGAAAATAAAGCAACTTGACTCTCTGGCGAGCCGGTGTCCGTATTAGACTTCCCGTACTTTGCGAAAATCTCTTGCTTCTTGTCGGCCATTAAATACTCTGCCATTTCGCAAAAAATCTGTAATTGTTAATAATACTTTTCTTTCCGTATTTTGTGGAAAGCTTGCAAATTTAATCATTATTTCACTTATCTCAAAATGATTGTGGCAAAATAATGATTGGAAGCTATGATTTTTCAAATAACCATGCCGGCAATCCCTTAGGGGACCATGTCATGCCTGTTCTTCTTTCCCGAGGAGATCTTCCGGGCTCGGAATCATGTCGCAGTTGTTCCCGTTCGGGTTTTCGACATCGATCCGGGAGAGGACCCTGACGAAGTACCAGAGCACGGCGGCGCTGACAGCGAAGAGGACTTCATATTCCCAGAGTGGCAATATGTCGATGATGGTTTTCGCCTCCTTGACGGCTTCGCCTCCGAAATGGCTCAGCAGGACGCTGAAGGTGTTGTTGACACAATGCATCAGCATCGTAAGCTTGAGGGAGCCGGTGCGGTAGTAGACATAGCCGAAAAGGCATCCGATGAGAAATGCCGAAACCCCTTGCCAGAGATTGCCGTGGATGGCGGCGAAGAACAGGGCGGAGATGACTATCGCCAGGGCAGGGGAGACTCCCTTGCCGTTCCGGCTGCTTCCGTCACGGCCTTTGCCATAGTTGAGAAGGCCTCTGAGCACGAGTCCCCTGCACATCCATTCCTCGAACAATGGCGCGAAAACCCCTACGCAGACCAGACTCGGCACCAGCGGGCCGCCGGTCATCATCTCCATAGTGGTCTTCAGCTGTTCCGACATTTCCGGCAGGAAGTTGTTGACCACCTCCAGCATCAGCGATGCCGCCAGCATGCCGACGCCTGCCAGGACTGCAAGCGCTGCCCCTCCTTTTTTCCCGAAGTGGTTGCTGTCAAGTCTGTACCCGCGTTCGAAGGTGGCGTTCCTGGAGCTTCGGATTCTTGAATATATGAACACCGGCATGAACTGCAGCGGGTAGATCACCAGCATCACATAGCACATCTGCATCCCGGAAAGGGTCATCGGAACGGCTATCACCATCGACACGAGCATTCCGACAAGAAACCATCCGAGGATGGAGAAGATGCCGGCGAAACCGGGGACATACCAGGAGAATGATCCCAATATGTCGTAACTTTTCTCGACTTTGCGAGGATTGAAGAAGCCCATCTTCAGCCTCCTATTTCCAGAGTGGTGTAGGATAGACACCCTGTTGTGCCAGTTCGGCGAACTTCGCTACCACGCCTGGACGGTCCTCCTTGAAGGTGACGCCGAACCAGCGTGAATCAGTCGAGAGAACCTCGCAGCTGTAGCCTTCCCTGTGGATGAGGGTGTCCACGGCAAACGGGATGTAGAACTCCTTCTTCAGTTCATTGATGTTTTCCTCGAGGAATTCTCCGAAGATTCTGTCGCTGAACTCGAAGTAGTCCGGAGTGAATCCCCACATATTCATGGAACAAAGATTCGTTCCTTCGATCCTGACATGGGTTTCGCCTGTGGATGAGTTGTCGCCGTAGACATTGCCGTCCGCCTCCTTGCCGATGTTGAGGAATTCGGTGATGTTGCCGAGTTTCATGTCGCTGTCATAAGAGCAGATGCCCCTGGAGACAGTGCCGTTCTCGGAGAGTGTGTTGTCGAGTTCGAATCCGACGATCGCGCATCTGCCCTTCGAGTCCTTGTGGGCAATGAGCCAGTCGGCAAGAATCCTGAAGGAACTCTTTCCGTAGTAGTCGTCTCCGTTGATGACGGCAAAAGGCTCCTTGATCACGTCCTTGGCCATCAGGACGGCGTGTGCGGTGCCCCAAGGCTTCTGCCTTTCCGGATTGAGGGTGAACCTTGAAGGGATCTTGTCAAGTTCCTGGGTGACGAATTCGAAAGTGAAAGGAGTCCCGTCAGGGCATGTTATGCCTGAATATTTCTGCCTGACAGTCTCCTTGAAGGCATCCAGGAAGGCATTCCTTACGATATAGACGACTTTGCCGAACCCGGCTGCCACCGCGTCATAAATTGAATAGTCGATTATGGTCTCACCGTTGGGACCGAGTCCGTCCATCTGCTTGAGTCCGCCGTAACGGCTGCCCATACCGGCAGCAAGAACAAGAAGTGTAGGTTTCATGTTATTATGTTTGATTCTGGTTTAGATTTATTTGCACAAAAATAGTTAATTTTGCAGAACTATTGAACAGGCGGCCGGATAATCAAGCCTCACAATCTTCTGCAAATTGGACAGATTCAAAGACATATGGAACCGGGACAAGGACGGCGGGAATGCACAGAAGCGTTCTTTCATCCGCTATGCCATTGTCTCAACCACCATTTTCGTCATACTGGTGGGATTCGTAAACACCAACAACATCGTACGTTGGGTGAAGGCCGGCTTTGAAATCAGCCGTCAGGAGAAGCAGATCCGGAAATATGCCGGGGAGATCGATCAGATGGACGACCGGATACGCTCGCTGACCTCTAGCCGGGATTCGCTTGAGAAGTTCGCCCGCGAGCACTTCCATTTTGCCGAGCCGGGTGACGACGTATTCATAATCGAAGACAAGAAATGACAGATATGGACAACTTTTCATTGATGGCGGTATCTCCGATAGACGGCCGCTATGCCTCCAAGACAGCTACGCTCAGGGAATATTTCAGCGAATTCGCGCTTATCCGCAACAGGGTGAGGGTGGAGATCGAATATTTCATCGCCCTGTGCAGCATCCCTTTGCCTCAGCTTTCCAACTTCGGTGAAGGAACGGGAAAGACCCGTGAGGAGCTTTTCGCCGCCCTGCGGGACATCTACAGGAACCTCACTCCGGAGGAAGCCTCCCGTGTAAAGGAGATCGAGAAAGTCACCAACCACGATGTCAAGGCAGTCGAGTATTTCATAAAGGAGCATTTCAAGGCTTTGGAAATTACTCCGTGGCAGGAATTCGTGCATTTCGGGCTGACCTCCCAGGACATCAACAACACCTCCCAGCCGATCATGCTGAAGGAAGCCCTGGAGAATGAATATATGCCCCGGCTTCAGGAAATCCTTTCCATTCTCCGCGCCGATGCCCTGGAGTGGAAGGATGTCACCATGCTTGCCAGGACCCACGGCCAGCCTGCCACTCCTACCCGTATGGGCAAGGAGATCGAAGTCTTCATCGCCCGCCTCGAGGAGCAGATCCGTCAGTTGTCTCAGCTGACCTATCCGGCAAAGTTCGGAGGAGCCACCGGCAACATGAATGCCCACAAGATTGCCTATCCGGACATCGACTGGCCTTCATTCGCCGACAGTTTCGTCTCCTCGCTGGGTCTGAAGAGATCCTGCCCGACAACCCAGATCGAGCATTACGACAACCTTGCCGCCATCTTCGACTGCATGCGCAGGATCAACACGATCCTCATCGACCTTTGTCGTGACGTGTGGACTTACATCTCGATGGAATATTTCCGCCAGAAGGTGGCAAAGAACGAAGTCGGCTCCTCTGCGATGCCTCACAAGGTCAATCCTATCGATTTCGAGAATGCGGAAGGCAATCTCGGCATGGCGGATGCCGTCCTGACATTCCTTTCCATGAAGCTTCCGGTTTCGCGCCTGCAGCGCGACCTCACCGACTCGACCGTGCTGAGGAATGTCGGTGTGCCTTTTGCCCACTGTCTGATTTCCTTTGCGTCCCTGAAGAAGGGTCTGGGAAAACTCATCCTTAACCGTGAGGCGATCGATGCGGACCTGCGCCGCAACTGGGCCGTAGTGGCGGAAGCTCTCCAGACCATACTCAGAAGGGAGAATTATCCGAATCCTTACGAGACTCTGAAGAATCTCACGAGGACCGGAGCGGCCATCGATGAGGACACCATCGCCCGCTTCGTCGAGAGTCTGGATGTCCCGGAGACGGTGAAGGAGGAACTCCGTGCCGTCACTCCATGGAATTATACCGGTTTCTGAGAAGAACTGCCTCCGGAAGAATACCTGTAGAGCCGGAATAGCTTTATGGTCCGTGATGCTTCTGCGACATCGTGGACCCTGAGGATGTCAGCACCTTTGTCCAGGGCGATGAAATCCGCTATCTGGGTGGCCGTCAGAGCATCGTCAGGAGTTATGCCCAGAGGCTTGTAGAGGAAGCTTTTCCTGGACAGGCCGGCCAGAATCCGTTTCCCGAACTTCCCGAATCTGTCCATCTCCCTGAGCAGGGCCCAGTTCTGCTCCACCGTCTTGGCAAAACCGAAGCCGGGATCGAGGATCCAGTCCTTGACTCCGTACCTGTCCGCTGTCTCGGCTATGGTGTCGAAGAATCTGATGACCTCGAGGGTGACATCATCATATTCAGTGAGCTGCTGCATGGTCTCCGGGGTGCCTCTGGTGTGCATGGCGACATATTCGAGGCCGAGTTCGCCGACTGTTGACCACATGTCCGCGCATCCGCCGCTGACGTCATTGACGATGAAGGGTCCGATGAGGTCGTAGGCCCTGGAGACTATCGCCGGGCGGAAGGTGTCTATCGAAACCCTGACTCCGGGGCATTCCTCGGCGACTGCAAGCAGGCCGGGACGCAGCCTTTCCCACTCTTCCTCTTCACTGACCGAGCGCGAACCGGGTCTGGTGGAACAGGCTCCGAGGTCGAGAATGCCGGCTCCTTCTTTCACCATGTTCCTGACTCTCAGGCGGAAGCCTTCGATGTCAAAGGTGCCTCCCTCGGAGAGGCAGCGGCTGCCCGGATAAAATGAATCGTCTGTCAGGTTGACGATCGCCATTATGATGATGCTCTTGTCTTCTGCAGTTGCCATAGTTTTCAAATCGTACTGCAAATTTACCAAAAAATGAATATATTTGCGTTTCAGCAAATCCCTATCGCAATGCTTGTCGTGTTGGAAGGCCTGGACGGAGCCGGAAAGTCAACTCAGGTCCGCCGGCTGAAAGAATATCTCGAAACGGTCAGTGCCCGCATGGAATATATTCATTTCCCGAGGTACGATGCCCCTGTGTACGGTGACCTCATCAGCCGTTTTCTCCGAGGGGAGTTCGGGTCGATAGAGGCCGTTCATCCTCAGCTGGTGGCTCTCCTCTTTGCTGAAGACCGCCACGCGGCAGCTCCTTCCATGCGCAGGATTCTTGATGAAGGCGGTACCGTTCTGCTCGACCGTTATGTCTATTCGAACATCGCCTACCAGTGCGCAAAGTTGTCCTCGGAAAAGGACAGGGAGGCTCTGCGGGACTGGATATTCACGACAGAATACGATTCATTCAATCTTCCGAAGCCTGATCTGAACATTTTCCTGGATGTGCCGATCTCCTTTGTCGAAGGACGGCTCGAGTCCTCGAGAAAAGGCAATGACAGGGAGTATCTTATGGGAAGGCAGGATATTCATGAATCCGACATCGACTTCCAGAAATGTGTCAGGTCGATCTACCTCAGGCAGACCGAGCTTGACCCGACCTTCATCAGGGTTGACTGCTCCGATGCGGATGGAAGGATGCTTCCTCCCGGCGCCATCTCCGAAAAAGTCAGATCGGTTGTTGACGAACATATTCATTGATTATGGTACAAGGCAGGACTTTCGGCAAATTGCAGAGGCTGTGCGCAACCATTGTCGGCCTCGTTTTCCTTCTTGCGGGAATATTCAAAATCTTCGACCCCGTCGGGGCCGGGCTTGTGTTGGAGGAATATTTCCGACTGGTACATCTGGACTTTCTTCTGCCTGTGGCCAAGCCGCTTGCGGTGGCTGTCGCCCTGTTCGAGTCCTTGCTTGGAGCGGCGCTGATCAGTGGCATCCGGAGGGTTGCCGTGGCTTTTGTCACAACTGTTCTCCTTGGCTTCTTCACCCTGCTCACCCTGGCTCTTGCCATCTTCAATCCGAACATCGACTGCGGTTGTTTCGGCGAGGTTGTCCATCTGACCCATCTTCAGTCCTTACTGAAGAATGTTGTCCTGATGGCTCTCTCTCTCTTTGCCTTCTACCCGTACAGGAATCTCGGTACCAACAAGGTCCGCAAGGATATTTCCTTCAGCATTGCCGCCGTCCTGCTTGCAGGTTTCCTGGTCTATTCATGGCTGAACATCCCTATGGTCGACTTCACAGCCTTCGCTCCAGGGAGCGAACTGCTTGTCAGTCAGGATGATGTCGAAGGAGAGGAGGAATATTCATCTGTCTTCGTCTATGAGAAGAACGGTCAGCAGGGAGTCTTCACTCTTGACAATCTTCCTGATTCGACCTGGACATTCATCCGCACCGAGACGGTCCATTTCAACAGGACAGATGTCTCCGATGCCAAGACTGCGCTGCCTTTCCACGACTCCCTCGGAGTCAGTATGGACCATCTTGCCGCTGATGGCAATGTCCTCGTGGTTTCGGTTTATGACCCTGCCAGGGTCAGGGGAGAAGTCTGGGTCAACATCGCGGATGCGATCCAGGGTGCGCAGGATGCCGGCTTCAGACCTCTGCTGCTCGTCAACTCCAGCCGGGAAGCGATGGAAGGTCTGCCTTCGATCATTCCGGATGCCAGGGAAAAGATCTCCGGCTGCACCTATTATGCAGACAGAAAACTTCTTCTGACACTCAACCGTGCCAACGGCGGTGCAACCTGGTTCAGCGACGGCCAGCTGATCAGGAAATTCAATGTGAGGTCCCTTCCTGACGGGGAGTACTTCCTTTCCCGCTCCGGCGATGATCCTGCCGAAGAGATGCTTGATTACAGCACAAAAGGACGGCTTCAGTTCGAGGGTTTCATCCTCAACGTTTCAGCCATCCTTCTGTTGCTGTAGAATCAATCTGCAGATTCCTGAATCCTAGTCGAGCTTCTGCTTGATTTCAGTTACGATGAAGGCCTCGATCACGTCGCCTTCCTTGATGTCGTTGAACTTTTCGATGCCGATACCGCACTCCATGCCGGCTGATACATCCTTGACATCGTCCTTGCCTCTCTTGAGCGAGGACAGGTCACCGGTGTAGATGACGATACCGTCACGGATGAGACGGCAGTGTGAGCTCTTGGAAATCTTGCCTTCCCGGATGAGACAGCCTGCAATCGTACCGACCTTGGAAATCTTGAAGGTCTGCTTGACCTCGGCGGTTCCGGTGATTTCCTCCTTCTTGATCGGCTCGAGCATGCCCTCGATACCATCCTTGACATCATTGATTGCGTCGTAGATGACCGAATAGAGTCGGATTTCGATCCCCTGCTCCTCGGCACTCTTGCGTGCGTCGGTCGAAGGACGAACCTGGAATCCGATGATGACGGCATCCGAAGCCTCGGCAAGGATGACATCGGATTCGGAGATTCCGCCGACGGCCTTGTGGATGACGTTCACTCTGACCTGTTCGGTGGAGAGTTTGATGAGAGAGTCTGCGAGAGCCTCCACGGAACCGTCCACATCACCCTTGACGATGACATTCAGTTCCTTGAAGTTTCCGATGGCGATACGGCGGCCGATCTCGTCGAGGGTCATGTGCTTCTGGGTCTTGATGCCCTGGATCCTGATGAGCTGCTCGCGCTTGTTGGCAATTGCCTTGGCCTCCTTCTCGTCGGACATTACATTGAACTTCTCACCTGCTGAAGGAGCTCCGTTCAGACCGAGGATGGAAACAGGTGTCGAAGGACCGGCCTCCTTGACCTTCATTCCGCGCTCGTTGAACATGGCCTTGATTCGGCCGTAGTAGCTTCCGCTCAGAACCATGTCACCGACCTTCAGGGTGCCTTCCTGGACCAGTACGGTTGCGAGGAAGCCGCGACCCTTGTCGAGGGATGATTCGATCACTGCTCCAATGGCATTCTTGTTCGGATTGGCCTTGAGCTCGAGGAGGTCGGTCTCGAGGAGAACCTTGTCAAGAAGCTTGTCGACGTTCAGACCCTTCTTTGCGGAAATCTCCTGGCTCTGGTATTTTCCTCCCCAGGCCTCTGTGAGAATGTTCATCTGGGAGAGCTGCTGGTAAATCTTCTCCGGCATGGCTCCCGGCTTGTCTATCTTGTTGATTGCGAAGACCATCGGAACACCGGCAGCCTGAGCATGGTTGATTGCCTCGACTGTCTGCGGCATCACTGCGTCATCCGCTGCGATGATGATGATCGCAAGGTCGGTGAGCTGGGCTCCGCGGGCACGCATGGCCGTGAAGGCCTCATGGCCAGGAGTGTCGAGGAAGGTGATCCTTCTTCCGTCAGGAAGCTTGACATTGTAGGCTCCGATGTGCTGTGTGATACCTCCGGCTTCACCGGCGATGACATTGGATTTGCGGATGTAGTCCAGGAGGGAGGTCTTGCCGTGGTCGACGTGGCCCATCACGGTGATCACAGGAGGACGCGGAACGAGATCCTCTTCCCTGTCTTCCTGGGTGTTGAGCTCCTCGGAGAGTTCGGCGGTCACGAACTCGACCTTGTAGCCGAACTGTTCCGCCACGAGAACCAGCGCCTCGGCATCGAGTCTCTGGTTGATCGAAACCATCAGGCCAAGATCCATGCAGGCCTTGATGACTTCGTTGACCGGAGTGTTGTCCATGAGGGTCGCCAGGTCGTTCACGGTCACGAATTCAGTGACCTTGAGCACCTGCTTCTCTGCCATCATATTCTCTATTTCCTCCTGGCTCTTGGCTGCTGCAAGTTCTCTCCTTTCCTTCCTGTATTTGGCTCCGAAGTTGCTCTTCTTGTTGTCGTTCATCCTTGCGTAGGTCTCCTTGACCTGCTTCTGGATTTCCTTCTTCATTGCCTCCTGCTCCTCTTCGGACATCACAGGCTTGAACTTGTCGGCTCCGCGCTGACGCTTCTTGCTGCCCTTGCCCTGGTCCTGAGCGGCTTTGCCGGCACCGGCTTTGCCACCATCGCGCTTCTCCTTGCGGGAAGTGCTGTTGTCGGCATTCTTGCCTTCCTTGGCGACATCGACCTTCTGGGTGCTCTTTGAAATCCTCTCCCTCTTCTTGCTGTGCTTGCGGTCGAACTGGGAAAGATCGATCTTGCCGAGAATCCTCAGCCCGTTCCCTTCTTCGGAAGCCGCCTCCTCGACAGTCTTCTTCTCCTCGGTCACGGCCGGCTGGACTTCGGATGAAGTCTCCTTGTCCGCGTCATCGGAATCTGCTTCAGCTTCCGGGGCTGATTCCACAGGAGTTTCGGCTTCCACATCAGGAACGGCCTCAACTGCAGCCGGGGTCGGAGCTGCCTGTTCCACCGTCTCTTTCTTTTCTTCCGATTCTGCGGTCTCTGAATATGCAGGGGTATCATCCTCCGTTTCCTCGGCCACGGTCTCTTCGGCCTGTGCCGGCACAGGCTCTTCCGGAACTACGACTTCCGGAACTTCGATCTCCGGAGCGGTTTCCTCCTCCGTCTCTACCGTTGCCTTAGGCGTCGGATCTGCCTGCTGCACAGGCTTGTCCTGTGCAATAGGTGTAAATATGGATGACTTGATGACGGTTTCCTTGTCCAGGTCGTCATATTCATCATCTTCTGCCTCTTCTTTCTGCTTGCGTGTTGTCTTCTCCAGAATCTCGGTGAGCTTGATGTCGATCTTCTCCGACGCTTCCTTCATTTCGAGATCCTTGCCGAACTGCTTCTCGATGGCCGGAAGGTATTCTTCGCCGATCTTTGCATTCGGATTCTCTTCTATGTCGGCTCCCTTGCTCTTGAGGAATTCCACAAGGTTCTGAAGCCCGATGTTGTATTTCCTGATTAGTTTGTTCAGTCTGATTTCTGCCATATAAACCCCTTTGTCTTTTGATTAGTCTTCGAATTCTGCTTTCAGGATACGGAATACTTCCGCTACGGTCTCATCCTCGAGATCGGCCCTCTTGGCGATGTCTTCCGGAGTGAAGGCGAGGACGCTCTTTGCAGTGTCGCATCCGATGGATTCAAGGCGCTCGATGACCCACTCGTCAATCTCGTTGGAGAACTCGCTGAGGAGTACGTCTTCCTCCTCTGCTCCTTCATTCTCAGGAAGCTCCCTCCAGACTTCGATCTCTCTGCCTACCAGCATGCCGGCGAGCTTGATGTTGCAGCCGCCACGGCCGATACCCTTCTTGACCTCGTCAGGCTGCATGAAGACCTTTATCTTGTCGGTATCCGAAGATCCGAGGTCGATGGATGAGACCCTTGCCGGGTTGAGAGCCCTCTGGATGAGAAGCTGGGTGTTGGATGTCCACTGGAGGACGTCGATGTTCTCGTTGCGAAGCTCACGGACGATGCCGATGATCCTCGAACCCTTCACACCGATGCATGCTCCGATCGGATCGATTCTTTCATCGTAGGATTCCACGGCCACCTTGGCACGCTCTCCCGGAACGCGTACGACTTTCTTTATGGTGATCAGACCGTCGTAGATTTCCGGAACTTCGAGTTCGAACAGCTTCTCCAGGAAGTCGTTGCTGGTTCTTGAAAGAGTGATGTACGGAGTGGTGTTGTTCTTCATCTCCACGCTCTTGATGATGGCGCGGATGGTGTCGCCCTTCTTGAAACGCTCTCCCGGGATCTGCTCTGACTTCGGAAGGTGCAGCTCGTTGCTGTCCTCGTCGAGGATGATCACCTCCTTGGACCAGGTCTGGTAGATTTCACCTGTGAATATCTCGCCGACCTTGTCTGAATAGGCCTTGAATATGTTGGCCTTGTCGATGTCCATGATCCTGCCCTGGAGGTTTTGCCTGATGTTGAGGATACCTCTGCGGCCGAATGACGAGAGAGAGAGCTTCTTGGTGTAGACATCCCCGATTTCGTAGTCGTCCTCGCCGGTCTCGGCATAGATCTGGTCGAGGGTTATCTGAGTGTTGGGATTCTCGACCTCCTCAACGATGTCGAAGTTCTGGTAAATCTCGCAGTCTCCCTTGTCGACATTGATGATGACGTCGAAATTGTCGGCGGAGCCGTATGACTTGGCAATCTGGGTGAGGAACACATCCTTGAGTACACCCATCATCACTGGCCTGTCAATATTCTTCTCTTCCTTGAAGTCCTTGAAGGCATCAATCAGAGTGATTTCGTCTTTCTTTTCCATTTATGTTTCTTTTATTGTTTATTTGCTGAATTCTATGTGCGGCATTACCGAGTTGATCTCACCGAACGGGAATGCATCCTCGTGCTCCACGGTGACTTTTTTCTTTCCGTCGGTCTTCTCTTTCTGCGAATATCTGAGGGTGACTCCCTCTTCGTCTGCGGCGACGAGGATCCCGGTAAGCTTCTTTCCGCCCCTGAACCTGACATCAACGGCCGATCCGATGGCCTTGATGTACTGGCCCATCACCCTGAACGGCTGGTCCAGCCCTGCGGAAGTCACGGTAAGGGAATAGTCCTCCACGTCCCTGTCGAAAGCTTCCACGAACACATCGTTGACCCTGATGCAGTCATCGAGGTCAACCTCTCCGTGCTCCTTTTCTATGGCGATGGTTATGTCATTGTCCTTCGATATGTCCAGTCCGACCAGGAAGCAGCCCGATTCGGCAAGGACCGGAGCGATTGTCTGAAGCGCCTTTTCTTTGTCCATTTCTGAATATTCTTAAAAAAAAGATAGGAGACGCATCCGTCACCTATCTCTCACAACTCTGCAAATATAGTCATTCTTTGGCGTAAATGAAAATTTATTGTTTTCTTTGTACGATTTTTGATATGCATCGGAACGTCAGATTTTTGAATATCGTTATCAGATAGAACAAGATGGAATTTACTGCAAAACAATTGGCCCAGGTCCTGAAGGGAACGGTGGAGGGCGATCCTCAGGCCAGAGTTACTTCTTTCGCAAAGATCGAACACGGGAAATCCGGACAGCTTTGCTTCTATGCCAATCCGAAGTATGAACAGTACGTGTACACCTGCAAGGCCAGCATCCTGCTTGTCAACAAGGATTTCCAGCCGAAGCAGGCGGTCACTCCCACGATGATCAGGGTGGATGATGCGTACAAGGCGCTGGCGGACCTCCTCAAGTATGTCACCGTCCAGAAACGCACGGACCGAAGGCACAGAGGTTTCCGTTCATCCTGGTTCCTGACTACCAAGTTCGGCAAGAAAGTCTATCTTGGAAGCCATTCCTATGTCGGCCATCATGCCAAAGTCGGCGATTACACGAAAATCTACGAGAATGTCTATGTCGGAGACAACACCGTGATCGGCCACCACTGCATCATCTACCCCGGTGTGGTGATCTATCCGGGGATGGTTATAGGCAACAATGTGATAATCCATGCCAATGCCGTCATCGGTTCGGACGGATTCGGCAATGCTCCTCTTCCTGACGGTACATGGGAGAAGATCGAGCACATCGGCAACGTTGTCATCGGTGACAATGTCGAGATCGGAGCCGGGACCACCATCGACAAGTCCGAGATGGAATCGACCATCATAGGCAACGGGGTCAAGATCGACAACCTCTGCCAGATTGCCCACAATGTGGTCATCGGTGACAACACCGTGATGGCTGCCATGACAGGAATCGCGGGTTCCGCCAAGATCGGCCGCAACTGCATCATAGCAGGTCAGGTCGGCATTGTCGGTCACATCACAATCCCGGACAACACCACGATCGCTGCCCAGTCCGGAGTCATCAGCAGCATCAAGGAAGAGGGCCAGGTGGTGATGGGCTCTCCGGCAATTCCTCTGAAGAATTATCTCAGGAGCTACGCCGTGTTCAAAAAACAGGGGCAGTAGCATCCTCCCTGTCACGTTTTTTTTGTTTATTTGCGGTAACAATCTTTTGCAATCAACATGAAGTATTCCGTTACCGCCCTTTTCCTGCTGGCCTTCCTTGGCCTGGCAGGTGTCGAAGTCTCTGCTCAGAAAAAGCCACTTGACCACTCTGTCTATGATTCGTGGCAAAGCGTAAAGTCCAGCATGATGTCCGCAGACGGGCAGGTGCTGGTCTATGCTGTCGGACCCCAGCAGGGAGATGGCAGTGTCTTCGTGGAAAACCTAAGGACAGGGGCTGCCATCGAGGTCGGGCGTGCTCTGAAGTATTCGTTCCCTCAGGATGGCAAGTTCGTGTTCTGCACCGTCAACCCTCCTTATGCGGTCACAAGGCAGGCAAAGATCGACAAGAAGAAAGCTGATGAGATGCCTGCCGACACCCTGGTCGTGATCAGCACCGCCACAATGTCGGAAGTCTGCCGGATCGGTGGAGCAAAGGCCAGCAAGTCCGGTTATGATTCTGCACCGTATGTCTTTGTCAGTCAGAGTGTCAAGGGCAGGAAGAGCAACAATCTGCTGATTGTCCCGACAGATGGATCTCAGGTAGATACCCTCAGGAACATCTCCGAATATGCCGTCTCGAAAGAAGGCGACAGGCTCTGTGTGGTCACTGCCAGGGAGGAAAAGGATTCCCTGTCAAAAAGATCGGTCGTCCTTTACAATCTCGGCGGAGGCAGCCCTGTAACCCTTCATGAAGGAGCCGAGGAATATGCCGCTCTGCGTTTCGACTACTCCTCTTCACGTCTTGCCTTCCTCGTCACGGACCAGAAGGAAAAGACGGACGGGACTCCGGCTTTCAGTCTGTATGTTTCCGACACTCAGGGCTGCCGCAAGCTGGTCGATGCCGAAGATGAGTCTCTGCCGAAGGGATGGATAATCTCCAGGCACTCGAAGCTTTCCTTCTCCAATGCCTCGTCCCGCATATTGCTGAGCCTCAATGAAAAGTTCCCGCCGAAGGACACTACGGTGGTGGATTTCGAAGCTCCGCAGCTGGACATATGGAACTACGATGCCCAGATTCTTCCTCCGATGTACAAGGCCTCCGAGAGGAAACGGAGCCTCAGCGCGACAGTCCCGCTGGGCCCGGACGGGAAGCTCAGAGTCCTGAGCCTGAGTCCGGATGATCATATTCAGTACCCTGTGGGCGCTGAAGCATCCTTCGCCTTGTCCATGGATGAGGGACCTTACGTCCGGCAGAATCTCTTCGCTGCCGAAGACAAGTCTGATGTGAGCGTCGTGGATCTGACGACAGGTGACCGTACCCTTCTTGCCGAGGCTCTCGAGGGCCACGTGTATGTTTCTCCTTACGGGAAATACCTGATGTGGTTCGATTCCTCGGATTGCAACTGGATCTGCATCAGTCTTGGCAGCGGGGAGAGAGTCAATCTCACCGGAAAGACCGGCGTTCCTTTCTTCGATACGGAGGACGACCACCCGTCTCCGAAGATGCCGGTTGCCCAGCCTCAGTGGGTCGGAGAGGATGAGGCGGTTCTGCTTTGCGATGAGTTCGATGTCTGGAAGTTCTCTCCTGACGGCAGGAGTGCGGTCAACCTTACCGGAGGGAAGGGCCGCTCTTCCGAGGTCGTCTTCCGTCCGGTGGACTTCGTTCCGAGGAACAATCCGTTGCTGTACTCCAGCATATTCACATATCCTGAAAAAGGGCCTATCGAGTTGAGCGCGTTCTGCAGGAAGGACTCGCGCAATGGTTTCGGGTCGGTTGATGTCAAGAGACCTTCGAGGTTCAGTTACGAACTGTCCGGGAAAAGCTTCTCTTCAGTGCGCCGTGCTCCGCAAGGTGCGACTCTGAGTTTCGCCATGGGTGATTTCAGGAACCCTATGGACCTGTATGTCAGCACGACGGGGAAAATGAAGGATGCCCGCAAACTGACGTCCATCAATCCTCAGCAGGCTGACTATCGATGGGGCGATGTGCAGCTGGTACATTGGAATGCCTACGACGGGACACCTCTGAAGGGCCTGCTCTATGTTCCCGAGGACCTGGACACTGCGGCTTCGTATCCGATGATGGTCTACTTCTATGAAAAGAATTCCGAGACTCTGTACAGCTATCGTTCGCCTGCTCCGAGCCGTTCCATCATCAACATCCCTATGTTCGTGAGCAATGGCTATGTGGTTTTTGTCCCGGATGTCGTCTATACTCCGGGCCATCCGGGCGAAAGTGCCTACAACTGCATCTGTTCCGGGGCCGAGGCCATGTGCAGGCAGTTCCCTTTCATCGACCGGAGCCGTATGGCCATCCAGGGCCAGAGCTGGGGAGGCTATCAGACTGCCTACCTTGTGACCCGTACCGACATGTTCGCTGCAGCCGGCGCCGGTGCTCCGGTGGGCAACATGACAAGCGCCTATGGCGGCATCCGCTGGGAGTCCGGCAACAGCCGCATCACTCAGTATGAATATGGTCAGAGCCGCATCGGCAAGTCTCTTTGGGATGAGGGCGGTCTTGATCTCTACATCGAGAATTCTCCTGTCTTCTACGCACCGAATGTCAGGACCCCCGTCCTGATCATGCACAATGACAATGATGGGGCGGTTCCGTGGTACCAGGGCATCGAATTCTTCATGTCGCTGCGCAGACTCGGCAAGCCGGCCTGGCTGCTCGAGTACAACAACGAGGCGCATAACCTGTCCCAGAGGCGCAATGCCAAGGATCTTTCGATCAGGCTCCAGCAGTTTTTCGACCATTACCTGAAGGGCGCTCCTGAACCTGCATGGATGAAGTATGGCATACCTTCCGAGCGGAAGGGCAACTACTTCGGCTACGAATATCCGGAGTCTTCCCGTTGACATTTTCCGACATATTCTCTTTTCGCCTGTAGCATATCGCGCATCGCTGCGTCTAATGGATGTGTCCGTTCGGATGACGGATGCAACTATTGATTGTCATTGCGTGGAACGCACGCTTCAACTCGCCCCGGAGCAAGTACAAGGGCACGGGAGCCGGCAAAGATGCCGTCAGCCGAATCGGCAAGTGATTTCTGCAGGCATTTCCCCTTTGATTGCACGAAAGATGCCGGTATTTTTCCGAAGATTGCTATCTTTGCCGGCTGTTTAGTAGTGTTACAATGAAATTTGTATTTCAGTTTTTGGTCATTATGGTGTTTGCATTTCTGGGAGAATTGCTTCACCTGCTCATTCCTCTGCCGGTTCCCTCCAGCATCTATGGAATCATCCTTCTCTTCCTTGCCCTTGAATTCAAGATTGTCAAACTCCATCAGGTGAAGGAAACCAGTTCGTTCCTTGTTGCGATAATGCCCATCATGTTTCTTCCTCCGGCTGTCGGAGTGATCGAATCCTGGGACGTGATCTGCCAGGCATGGCTGCCTTATGTGGTCGTCACTCTGGTCAGTACAGTAGTCGTGATGGCCGTTTCCGGCAGGGTTACCCAGAGACTGATCAGAAGAGGAGGTCGGAAATGAAAGAAATCATCGAAAATTCGGCCTATCTTGGAGTCCTTGTCAGTCTGGCTTCGTATGCTTTGGGAATATGGTTGAGGAGAAAGACCGGGCTGTCTTTCATGAATCCTTTGCTGATTTCAATCATTCTGGTTATCCTCTTCCTTTCCGTCACCGGACTCAGCTATCAGACCTATGCCGCGGGGGCATATTCGATCAGCTACCTCCTGACGCCGGCTACAATCTGCCTGGCAGTACCGCTCTACGAGCAGTTCAGCCTTCTCAAGAAGCATTGGAAGGCAGTCCTGGCCGGCATCGTTTCGGGTGTCGTCTCGAGTCTTGTGTGCATCCTGCTCCTGGCGCTCCTCTTCAGGTTCGACCATCAGACCTATGTCACCTTCCTTCCGAAGTCAATCACCACTGCGATCGGCATGGGTGTGGCGGAAGAGCTTGGAGGCTATGTTCCCCTGGCCGTGGTTGTCATCGTGATCACCGGTGTGATCGGCAATGTGATAGCTGAAGGCGTCCTGATGCTGTTCAGAATCGAGGAACCCATAGCCAAAGGAATAGCAATCGGGTCCAGCTCCCATGCGGTCGGAACTGCAAAGGCGATGGAAATCGGTTCCGTCGAAGGCGCGATGAGCAGTCTTTCCATTGTAGTCTGCGGTCTTCTCACCGTGATCGGAGCCTCGGTCTTCTCCCATTTCATCCAGTGATGCCGTTGCCGGGGCCCTCGGACACGTAAGCTTGACCCTGGTGGTTATGGGCCTATTTCTTGCTATTATTCAGATTAATACGTATCTTTGCAGACTATATTAAAACTTGCGGCAGCATTATCTATGACTTCAAAGATTAAGCAGAAAACTCTTGCTTCCGAGCACAGCTTCGAAGGGAAAGGACTACATACCGGGAAATATTCACACATGACCGTAAAGCCGGCGCCTGCCGGTACGGGAATCGTTTTCCGCCGGGTGGATCTCGGAGAAGGCGCAACCGTCGCCGCCCTCGCTTCGAATGTGTCATCGACGGCGCGGAGCACAACCATAAGCAACGGCGAAGTGTCCGTTTCCACCATTGAACATCTGATGTCCTCTTTCTGCGGGATGGGTATTGACAATGCCTACGTCGACATTGACAATGTCGAAGTCCCGATTCTGGACGGAAGCGCCAGAGCCTACGTCGACGCGTTCAGGGAAGACGGACTGGTGACCCTCGATGCCGACAGGGAATATGTCAGGATCCCCGAGGAAATACTCGTTTCGGACGAGAAGTCCGGCTCGTGGATCAGGATCACTCCTTCTGATGTCCCTTCATTCGACATCACCGTGGATTTCGGTTCGAAGGTCCTGGGAGTGCAGACGGCGCATTGGGATGAGGGCACTGAATATGCCCTGGAACTCGGTCCGTGCAGGACCTTTGTCTTTTTCCATGAAATAGAGTTCCTGTTCCAGAACAATCTGGTCAGGGGAGGGGACGTGGACAACGCGATCGTGATCGTTGAACATCCGGTCTCTGACGACCAGCTCAAGAGGCTCTCCGCCCTTTTCAATGTTCCCGAGCTTTCGGTGAGCGAGGGCTATCTCAACAATCTCACCCTCCGCTTCCCGAATGAGTGCGGAAGGCACAAGATGATGGACATGATTGGCGACCTGATGCTGTGCGGAGGAGTCCTTTCGGCGAAGGTGACGGCCTACAAGCCCGGTCATGGAATAAATACCCGTGCGGCAAAGGCGGTTTTGGATGCAATGAATCCGAAAAACCGCATTTAGTAATCGGATAAAAACAATACGCAATATGAACAAAATCTCTCCACTGGCGACAGTGAGCCCGAACGCAAAGCTCGGAGACAACATTGAAATCGGTCCGTACGCCTACATCGATGACAATGTCGAAATCGGTGACGGCTGCAAGATCCTTCCTCATGCCGTCATATTCGAATATGTCAAGATGGGCAGGAACTGCTCGGTTTTCCCGGGAGCGGTAGTCGGCGCCGTCCCGCAGGACCTCAAGTTCGACGGCGAGGTTACATATGTCGAAATCGGTGACAATGTCACCATCCGCGAATGTGCAACCATCAACCGCGGTACAAAGGCAAGCGGCAAGGGTGTGACCAAGGTAGGAAGCAACACCCTCATCATGTCCTATGTACACATCGCGCACGACTGCGTTGTCGGTGAGCACTGTATCCTCGTCAGCTATGTGGGAATAGCCGGAGAGACCGAGGTTGCCGACTGGGCGATCATCGGCGGTGGCACCAAGGCCCACCAGTTCTCCCGTATCGGAATGCACGCGATGGTCGGCGGCGCTTCCCGCATCAACAAGGATGTCCCTCCTTTCGCACTCTGCGGCAGGGAGCCTCTCTGCTATTGCGGTGTCAACATCGTAGGCCTCCGCAGAAGGGGATTCTCATCAGAGGTGATCAGAAACATCCAGGACATCTACAACACCATCTACTTCGAGGGCCTCAACATCACTGACGGCTGTGCGAAGGTCGAGGCCGGTTTCCCACCGAGCATGGAAAGGGACGTTATCCTTGACTTCATCAGAGCTTCCAAGCGAGGTATCATCAGGGCAAACGATTCCAAGGACCACACGGACTTTGAATAGGAGGGCATGCTTCTTTCAACGGCATATTTCCCGCCTGTCAGTTTTTTTGCGCTGATTGCGAAAGATTTCACCCTGTCTTCGGACGGGGTGATTCCGTCTGTGGTTTATCTTGAGGCATGTGAGAACTACCAGAAGCAGAGCTGGCGCAACCGCTTCCGTTTCTATGCCGCAGACGGCCCGCAGGACTTGAATTTTCCTGTTGTCCACACCGGGACGGGGCACGTCCGCATCTCCGAAGTCAAGGTGAACTATTCCACGCCCTGGGTTCTCAGGACCCAGAGGGCAATCTCGGCAGCTTACGACAAGACTGCCTTTTTCGACTACTACAGAGACGAACTCTTTGCCCTGATGGATTCCCGTCCGGACACTCTGTTCGAGCTCAATCTAAGTCTTATCCGATTCTTCTTGAAGAAGATAGGGATTCCGGCGGAAATCAGGTTCACCGAAGAGTACTATCCTGTCCGCTCCCGCACAGAAGCCCTTGAAGCCGGTCCTTACGGGGCCGATTACCGAGAGTTGCTTCACCCGAAGCGCCCGGACACGGTTCTCGCCGGTCTGGGACTTGAAAAACCGTACTTCCAGGTTTTCGCCCGGAAGTACGGTTTCATTCCCAATCTTTCTATCATCGACCTTCTGTTCAATGAAGGTCCCGATTCGATATCCTATCTGAAGCGACTTGTCTAGAATCTCCAGCCTATCGTGGCGGTGATGCTGTACCTTTCCTTCCTGATCAGGATCGCAGGTGAAGCCACATCATCCAGATAGTCAGGATAAGGGTAGATGTACTCGTCGCAGAATGTGGTCATGCGTGCGGCAATGTCTGCAAAGAATGACTTGTTGGAAGAGTATCCAAGTCCTACCGAATACGCATTGACAACATCTTTGAGGGTGGACCTGAATCCGTTGTCGTCGTGATACTCCGGAGTGAGGGTGTAGTTGTAGCCGGCACGTACTGCAAGACCCTGGACAGGCTTGAATTCCGCTCCGATCCTGACCATGTGCGAGACGCCCATAGAGTTTCTGATGTCAGAGTTTACATCTGAGAAATCGGCGCTCCAGTTGAAATCGTCATTGCCGAACCTCATTGTCCTGTAGTCGGCCATCTCATAGTCGGCGCTGATCAGGAAGCAGCCCAGAGCTGTGTAGGCAACGCCTGCATTGACCCTGTACGGGGTGCGGAGCATGTAGGAGAAGTTGCCTTCAGGAGAGACTGATGAACCGTTGAATCCGGCGTCGGTGTAGTTGACCTCCGATGAGTTGCGCCAGATTTCCGAGATGTTCATCCAGGTAGGAGTCTGGACGGCGGCTCCGATTCTCAAGCCGGGCAGAGGAAGGGCGATGAATCCCAGTTTCGCGTAGACTCCGGCACCTTCTGCCGAGTAGGAATAGCGTGCGCGGTAGTCCTTGAAGCAGGTGGAAGCATCTTCATATTCGATGACGAAATCTGACGGGTCGTTTGCGGCCTCCTTGAAGTACTCGTCATAGTTGTAGTTCATCGTTGTCGCTCCGAAGTTGAGGCCGAAATAGAGGTTGTCGTTGACATTGATGCCGACGTTCATGATTGCCTCGTATTTGCCTCCCGTGACCATCCTGCCGTAGGACTGGTTGAGAGGTCCGCCCAGGAAGATTTCATAGATCCTGTTGCCGTATTCGTCCTTTGCACCGGTGTCCACATAACCCTCGGTCGCGGCAATGTAACGCCAATTGTAGTCAGGGTCGGCAGGATCTCCGAAGGTCGAAAGCGCCCCGGACTGGACATTGGTGATGACATTCCATGGAGCGTACATCCCTCTGTCGTCAGGGTTCATGAACGGATAGCTGGTGTCAGGCTTCTGGAACGGATTGTACTTGCCGTCGGCACCGATGGTCCCGTTGCCGTTCATGAAGTCCGAGTCGAAACCGAAAGCGTCCACTGCCATTGAGCTCAGATAGCTGGTCTTGTCATTGTAGCCTCCGGCCATCATCTTGCTTGTGAAGTTGTTGGTCCCATTGAAGACTACTCCCAGGGTGACTCCCTTGACGCCCCGCCTGTTGCCGGTCTTAAGGTGCAGTGTGGTACCGAAGTTCGGAACGGAGAACCTGGTGTGGTTCGTCAGCTGCGGGTTGATGAACACATCGCTGCCGTTGACCGGATAGGCACTGTAGGAACCGGTTTCCGAGCTGATTGTAAGGTTCGGAGTGATTGAGAACTGTGAATAGCTGTACACTGCGGAACCCGCCGGGTTTATTCCTATGGAACCGAGATCTCCTCCGACTGCCGTCATCGCATTGCCCATTGCAATCGACTTCGCTGTGCCGTAGTAGTCATTCCTGCTGAAGGTCAGCGCGTCATACATTGTCTGGGCACCTGCACCGGCAGATGCGGCCAGGAAAATGGAAATCACGAATATGCTCTTTCTCATATTGTCAAATAATTTTGAATTGTTCGAGGGCAGTATGACCACCCTCCGCTGTAGTTCTGTCTTGGATGATAATCATTCGGAGTCTCCGGATGCTTCGGAGAAATCTGCCTATCTCCGTCCTCCGCCGCTGCCACCGCTGCTTCTGCCACCCGAGTATCCGCCACCGGAATAGCCTCCGCCCGAGTAACCGCCGCTTCTGCCGGAGGAAGAACTGCCGGAAGAATAGGATGACCGTGAGCTGGAAGAACTGCCGGAAGACCGGTAGCTGCCGGAGTTGCCGTAGGAAGACCTGCTCTGGCTGCTTGAAGAAGAGCCGTAGCTGCTGCCGGAAGATGACGGTCTGCTGTACGATGCAGAAGGTCTGCTATAGGATGAGGAAGGTCTGCTATAGGATGAGGAAGACCTGCTGTAGGAAGATGAAGAAGACCTGCTGCCTGTTGAGGAAACGCTGCTCCGGGATGGATTCGCGGATGTGGCCCTGCCTGTTGAAGAGGATGACCTGACAGCTCCGCCACCGGCTGTCCTGGTGCGGGACGCTCTGGTTGCGGCCGAGACGGTTGAGGAACGTGAAACAGCCGAAGTGCTCAGTCCGCTCCTGTTCCTGGTGGTCGAGGAACTCCTGCTGCCTGCATTCCTTGAAACGGAACCGATGCCGCCCCTGACGGATGAGCCGTTGGCCACGGTCCTTGAAGTGTAGACCCTGTCTCCGCCGTACCATCCCGGACCTCCGTGTCCTGGGTAGTGAATATGTGCATGTCCATAGTACCACGGGTCATACCAGCCGCAGTGGTGCCAAGGGTTGTACCATCCGTAGAACCACGGATCGTACCAGCCTCCACAGTACCAAGGGTCATACCAGCCGAAACTCCAGCCGGCTCCGAAGTACCACGGGTCATACCAGCGGCCGTAATACCACGGGTCATACCAGCCTGCATAGTACCAAGGGTTGGCGCCCCAGTAGAGGGATGAATGGAACGGGGTGTACCAGGTTCGTGCATACCACGGCTGGTAGGCATACCAGGTCTCCCAGCCGCTGTCGGTGACGAAGACTGATGTGGTGCTGCCTTCCTTGTCGAACTCTATTCTTGCATTCTTCCCTTCAGGGATGAACAGGGTATCTACTTTTTCCCCGCTTTTCATGAATATCGGGGATTCCTTCGTTTTCTTCACCAGCAAGTCCTCTTCGACCTTTGCAATCGTCCGGGCCTGCCTGTCTGCACCTGATCCCTTCGGGTTGTAGTAGACTTCATCCCGGAACTGCTGATTCTGGGATGCGTCTGCAAATTGCTTTGCGGAGCCGCATGACACCAATGCCAATGCGGATGCCGCCAGGAGTATGATGCGTCTTTTCATGGTTGAATCTCCTATAATTGAAATTTATTCGTTAAATTCGCAACCGGATTGTGTACGGACGTACTGTCCGGCCTTACCCGGGTACCGATCAACAAAATCCATTCCTCGGGGGAATCTTGCACAATAATAGTGAAAATGTAGCAAAACACCAATTCAACGATATGGCAAAAGAAGTAACTAAAAGGTCCGAGAACTACTCTCAATGGTATAATGATCTTGTCGTCAAGGCTGACCTTGCCGAGCAGTCTCCCGTCCGCGGCTGCATGGTGATCAAGCCTTATGGCTATGCTATCTGGGAAAAGATGCAGAGCGTGCTGGATGCCGCATTCAAGAAAACCGGAGTCCAGAATGCATATTTCCCTCTGTTCATCCCTAAATCATTCTTCAGCCGTGAGGCTGAGCACGTCGCCGGTTTCGCGAAGGAATGCGCAGTCGTCACCCATCACAGACTGATGAACGACCCGGACGGCAAGGGTGTAGTCGTGGATCCAGAAGCGAAACTTGAGGAAGAACTTGTTGTCAGACCGACTTCGGAGACCATAATCTGGAGCACCTACAAGAACTGGATCACTTCATGGAGGGATCTTCCTATCCTCTGCAACCAGTGGTGCAACGTGGTCCGCTGGGAGATGAGGACCCGCCTCTTCCTCCGTACTGCAGAATTCCTCTGGCAGGAGGGGCACACTGCCCATGCCACTGCGGAAGAAGCTGCCGCAAAGGCTGAAGAGATGGTGAATGTCTATGCCGACTTCGCCCGCAACACCATGGCTCTCCCGGTCATCGTCGGCCACAAGAGCCCTAACGAAAGGTTCGCAGGTGCGCTCGACACCCTGACGATTGAGGCGATGATGCAGGACGGAAAGGCACTTCAGGCCGGCACATCCCATTTCCTCGGCCAGAATTTTGCAAAGTCTTTCGACGTCCAGTACACCAACAAGGAGGGCAGGCAGGAATATGTCTGGGCAACTTCCTGGGGCGTTTCGACCCGACTGATGGGTGCCCTTATCATGGCTCACGGCGATGACAACGGACTGGTGCTTCCTCCGGCAATCGCACCTATCCAGGTCGTCATGGTCCCTATCTACAAGACCGAAGAGGAGCACAATGCCATCCTCGACAGAATGTACGGACTCAAGAAGGCTCTCGAGGCCGAGGGACACAGCGTCAAGATCGACGACCGTGACACCCTGCGCCCGGGCTTCAAGTTTGCCGAATGGGAGCTCAAGGGAGTTCCGGTGCGCTTTGCCATGGGTCCGCGCGACCTTGCGAACGGAACAGTGGAAGTCGCGCGCCGTGACACTCTGACCAAGGAGACGGTTGCCCTCGATGGTATCGAGAAGACGATCGCCGATCTTCTTGACGACATCCAAAAGACAATCTATCAGAAGGCCTTCGATTTCCGAGCCGCCAATGTCGAGAAGTGCGACGACTGGAACGAGTTCAAGGAGAAGATCCAGACCGGAAAGTTCCTTCTCTGCCACTGGGACGGGACAGCCGAGACCGAACAGAAGATCAAGGACGAGACCAAGGCTACCATCAGGTGCATTCCTGTGGACAGCTTTGTCTGCGAGGAGGAAGGAGTGGACATCTACTCCGGCAAGCCATCCAGACAGAGGGTGGTCTTCGCCATCTCATATTGATATAAACATAAACATATTATTCTATGAAAACTGTCAGATTCACCGCTTTGGCTGCATTGCTGCTTCTGGCAGCCTTCCCTCTCCGCGCCCAGAATGAGCAGACGGAGAAGAAGGAAGCACAGTCCGCTGCCGATGCCGCAGCGGCAGCAGCAGCAGCTTTCGCTCAGACGGAGGTCCCTAAGGCCGCTCCTCCGAAGCCTGTCTACTGGAAAAAGGCAGCGACCACATCTCTCGGATTCAGCCAGCAGAAGCTCAGCAACTGGGCTGCCGGAGGTGTCAACAACGTCACACTCAACGCGGCTCTGAGAGGGAATGCCAACTTCGCCAAAGGCAAAACCTACTGGAACAACAAGATCGAATGCGACTATGGCTTCATCTACCAGCAGGACAAGCCTTTCGTCCAGAAGAACCTGGACAGGCTCTACTTCGAGAGTGTCTGCGGTTACTCCAAGAGCCCGAAGTTCGGTCTTTCTGCCAGGATAGACTTCCTCTCGCAGTTTTCAAACACCTACAACTACAATTATCCGTCCAGCTTTGAAGGCGATTCGCCGACCGCCAAGGACTGGAGAAACGCCAGGACTATCCGTTCCGGTCTCCTGTCTCCTGCCTATGCCCATCTGGGACTCGGTTTCGACATTGTGCCGAATCCGGCCAACAGATGGCTGGTCATCAACTTCTCTCCGATCACCGGAGGTTTCACTGTGGTGGCGAACAAGGAACTGAGAAGGGCCTACGGAAACCATCGTCTCAAGCAGTACAGGGATGAGGCGGAATATCCTTACACGGAGGCGCTTCCGGATGGGACGACGGTCAATCACGGAGAGTATTACAAGATTACCCGTTTCGAGTTGGGATCCCAGCTTGTGGCCAATCTCAACATCAGGATCAACACCAATTTCATGTTCTCCTCGTCTCTTATCCTTTTCTCCAACTATCTGGACAATCCGCAGAACCTGAGGGTCAACTATTCAAGTGCTGTCTCCTGGATACTTGCCAAAAACCTTTCCCTGTCGTTCAAGACTTTCCTTCTGTATGACGACAAGGTGATGATCCGCAATCCGGATGACATCGACAAATACCCTGACGGAAAGCAGAGGGTTCAGCTTCAGGAAATCCTGGGTTTGAATTTCAGTTATTCATTCCCTGTTCCGAAGAAATAACCCCCGCTCCAGTGCAAGCCCGCTTCGATTCGATCCTCTCATCCCTGGATGACTGTCGGAAAGCTCTTCTGGCTGTCAGCGGCGGTGTTGATTCGATGGTGATGGCGGAGCTTTTCCTGAACTCGGAGTCACATATTCCTTTTGAGATCGCCCACTGCAACTTCCACCTGAGAGGGGAGGCAAGCGACAGCGACGAAGCCCTTGTCAGGGACTGGTGCAGCCGTTCGGGCGTGCCTTTCCTGAAAAAGGATTTCGCGACCTGTGAATATGCCGCCGAGCATGGGGTCAGCCTTGAGATGGCGGCGAGAACCCTTCGCTACGAATGGTTTGACGAACTCTGCAGGACGCGGGGATATTCTTTCGTGGCGGTCGCCCACAATGCCAATGACAATGTCGAGACCTTCCTCCTGAATCTGCTTCGGGGCACAGGCATCAAAGGCCTGACAGGAATGAAGGCGGTCTCTGCAGTTCCGGTTCCGGGGTCCGGCACCAGGCTCGTACGTCCGCTTCTGGGCTTCAGCAGGGGCGAAATCCTTGAATATGCCGTAAAGTCCGGTGTCATCTGGCACGAGGACCATACCAATGCGGACACCACATTCAAGAGGAACTGCATCAGGAATGAGATTCTGCCGCTGTTCTCAAGGCTCAATCCTTCCTTTCTGGAGACCATCTCGGCCGACATGTCAAGACTCTTCAGGGAGCAGGAGGCGGCCGACCGGCAGTTCGTCTCCGAGGCTGCATCAGTCCTTTCCGTGCCTGTCGGGGAAGAAAGGCTGAGAATCGACGCGGAGAGGCTGAGGAATATGCCGGATCCCGAATGGCTCCTGTTCCGTCTTCTCGAGCCTTACGGTTTTACCTCCCCGGTCTGCAGCGATCTGTGCTCCCTCATCGGACGCCAGGGGACATTCTCCGGCAAGGTCTTCCATTCTGAAGCTTTCCGCGCAGTGACTTCAGGCACATCGGTCATCGTTGTTCCGGCTTCCCGGACCAGAGACCGTTCCGGTGTGGAAGTAAGGAAGGAGGGGGAATATTCAGTTGCGGGTATCCGTTTTTCCGTGACTCTCCGCGAGTGGAAGGAGGGGATGCCGCTGCGCAACACTCCCGGGATGCTTGTATTCGATTCCTCCGCATTGAGTTTCCCTTTCTCCGTGCGTCTGTGGGAAAATGGCGACTGGCTCTGTCCGCTCGGCCTCAGGAATTCTTCGGGTGGCAGGGGACGCAAGAAAATCAGTGACCTTTTCGTCGATCTTGGCTATTCACTTCCGGAAAAGGAGGTTGCCCCTGTCGTCGAGCCTTCCGGGAAGGGCAATGCCCCGGGACATGTGGCTGCGCTTCTCTGGGAGAGGATTGACGACTCTTTCAAGGTGACTGAAAAAACGGCCTCCGTTGTCGTTATCGAACGGAGACCGTAATCATTTCCCATGGCAATCTTCAGATATCAGCCCGCATGATCTCATGCGGATCCGAATCAGTTTCAGATTGCCTAACGGACTGAAATCCAATATGGCATACGGGCGAAGACTACAGGCTCTCCATCGTTGCCTGTGTTCCATCTTCTTGCCCATTTCATCACCTCCCTGGCAGCAGGCTCGGCAGGGGTGCCTTTGAATATTCCGATGGCCTCTTCCTCGCCTGTCTTGCCGCCGAGCTGGCTGAAAATCCTCTCGAACGGGGTCAGAGGCTTCGGATAGGATACTATACCCCAGGCGGAAAGATCCGGGTTGCCTGCGAGTCCGGCCGTGTAGGCGAGGGCATCGTCAAGGGTGCCGATCTCGTCCACGAGACCGATCCTGAGAGCTTCTGAACCGGTCCAGACGCGGCCCTGGGCTATGCTGTCGACTGCATCGACCGTCTTGTCCCTGCCCTGTGCCACTTCATTGACGAAGGTGTCATAGATGTCATCGACAGACTTCTGCATCCATGCAGTCTCCTCGCTGTCGAACGGCCTGGTCAGATTGAGCATGTCGGAATGCTTGTGAGAGTTGACCGCCGTGATGTTGACATGGGCGACATCCCTGAGCGTTCCGGAGAACTCCGGTATGGCGGAGAACACTCCGATCGAACCGGTGAGGGTGGTTCTGTTCGAGAAAATGTGGTCGCAGCTGTTGGAAATCCAGTATCCGCCGGAAGCCGCATAGTCACCGTAGGACGCCACGACAGGCTTGACGGCTCTCGTGAGATCGATCTCTTCCTTGATCTTGGATGCGGCAAGCACTGTTCCGCCAGGAGAGTTGACCCTGAGGACCACTCCCTTGACAGTGGAGTCGGCGCGTACTTTTGCGATGATGCCTGCGAAGGTGTCTCCGCAGATGTTCATCGGGTCTTCCTGCTCGACGATGTCACCGTTGGCATAGATGACCGCGATCTTGTCCTTTGCCCCAAGTTCCGGCTTGACCTTTGCGGCGACATATTCAGGGAACATGATGAAACTTACGTCCTTGTAGCTGTCTTTCCCTGCGAGGGACGCGAGCTTTTCCTTGTACTCCTCGACTGTGAATGCCTCGTCGGCAAGCTTGTGCTGCACCATGTCCCCAGACAGGTTGATGGAAAGATTGTCTATGAAGAAGTTGAGCGAATCCACACTCAGCCCCCTGCTTTCGGCGGTTTCGGACGCGATGGTCTCCCACATCGAATCTATCATCTCCTGGTTCTGAAGCATGTTCTCAGGGCTTGGCGCGTTCTTGACATAGGTCTCGCCTGCGCTCTTGTACTTTCCATGGCGGATGAGCTGGAATCTGATCCCGAGCTTGTCGAGCAGGTCCTTCAGGAATATCATCCTGCCGCTGATGCCGACGAAGAAGTTGTTGCCTCCGTGGTGGCTGGTAGTGTAGATCTTGTCGGCTACCGATGCGAGATAGTATGATCCCGAGGTGAACTGTTCGCCGTAAGCGACGACTGCCTTGCCGCTCTTCCTGAACTCAATGAGAGCCTTGCGGAATTCTTCGATCTTGCTCAGGCCAGAGGCCGGAGTGTCCGTTTTCAGGAGGACATATTCGATGGAAGGATCTTCTGCGGCCACCCTGAGACCCTTTACTGCATCCCTTATTCCCACCTGGCTGAGTTCAGTGTTCTGGATGGTACTGATGATGTCTGCCTGGGTGGTCTGTTCCGTGATCGCAAGGGTCGCCATGTCGATCACGAGGACTCCTTCCTTTGGAAGCGCTGTCGATGAAGCGCCTGTAGCTGCCAGTCCTGCCATGGAGCCTATCATCATGAAGAACATGATGATCTTGATGATGCCCCAGACTGCAAGTCCGCAGAGGACTGCGAGGACCCATTTGATGAATTCTTTCATGCTGTAAAAATATTTCAATCTGGTTTCGCAAGTTTATGATTGCCTGTTGTCCGGAGTGTCGTGCGTACTCGCGAAACTTCCATCCACACGCACAGCCCCTTTTGCCCTTGCGGGAATATGCCGGCATTCCGCTGCCGCCTGCTCTCGCGTTGGGAGTCAATGTCAGCGGATTTGTCAGATGCCGCTGCAAGCGGTCAAAGTTAAGCATTTTCCGTGACAGGCGAATCTGCTTTTGGTGAAAATATGCTATCTTTGCATTCTTTCGAGATTTATCATTAATAATTAGCATCAGATGGCTCAGAAACCTTCCATCCCGAAAGGGACACGGGACTTCGGTCAGCAGGAAATGGCTGAAAGGAATTATATTTTCGACACGATCAGGAGTGTCTTCAAAACCTATGGGTACGCGCAGATCGACACGCCTGCGATGGAAAACCTCTCCACGCTTATGGGTAAGTACGGCGAGGAGGGTGACAAGCTCCTTTTCCGTATCCTCAACTCAGGCGATGCTTTCTCCGGAATCGACTATGATTCTTTCCGTACCGGGGACGGGGAAGGCTCCTACAACAGCAAGGCTCTGTCCATGAAGGTCTGCGAGAAGGGCCTGAGGTATGACCTCACTGTTCCTTTCGCCCGCTATGTCGTTCAGCACCAGAACGAAATCTCCTTCCCTTTCAAGCGTTACCAGATTCAGCCTGTATGGCGCGCCGACCGTCCGCAGAAGGGACGCTACCGTGAGTTCTACCAGTGCGATGTGGATGTCATCGGCAGTACTTCCCAGCTGAATGAGCTTGAACTGGTCCAGATTGTCGACAGGGTATTTCACCTTTTTGACGTGAATGTCCTCATCAAGATAAACAACCGCAAGGTCCTGACCGGCTTTGCCGAAATCTGCGGCTTCCCTGACAAGGTCGTGGACATCACTGTCGCAATCGACAAGCTTGACAAGATCGGTCTCGAGGCAGTGAAGGCCGAGATGATCGAGAGGGGTCTCACTCCGGAAGCTGTGGCCGTGCTGGAGCCGATCCTGCTGCTTTCCGGCACGACTTCCGAAAAGCTGGCAGTCATGCGCTCCCTGATGAACGGAGGCTCTTCTTCCGGACTGGTTTCCGCCGAGGGCCTCAAGGGACTTGACGAACTGGAGGAACTGTTCGGTTTCATCGAAGCAGCAGGCATCACGTCTCCTGTCGAGATAGATCTTTCCCTTGCGCGCGGACTGAACTACTACACCGGAGCCATCTTCGAGGTCAAGGCTCTGGACTTTGCCATCGGAAGCATCTGCGGCGGCGGGCGTTACGACAACCTTACCGGTATATTCGGTCTTCCGGGCATGTCCGGCGTCGGTGTCAGTTTCGGCGCAGACAGGATTTACGATGTCCTGAAGGGCCTTGGCAAGTTCCCTGAGGGACTCCGTTCAGCTACGAAACTTTTGTTTTCGAATATGGGGCAGGAGGAACTTCTCTACACTCTTCCGGTTGCACGCGGTCTTCGCGAGCGCGGTGTCGCCGTCGAGATATTCCCTGATGCGGCAAAGCTGAAGAAGCAGTTCGACTATGCCGACCGCAAGGCCATTCCATTCCTTTCCATAAATGGAGAAAATGAGATGGAACAGGGTATTGTCCAGGTCAAGAATCTTTCCACCGGCGAGCAGAAACAGTTCGCCAAGGATGATTTCGATGCGATTGTCGGCTTCCTTTCGTAGAGATTGAAAGAAAAATTTTGCAAAATTAAAAAATAGTGCTACCTTTGTAGTCCAACATCGCGGGATAGAGCAGTTGGTAGCTCGTCGGGCTCATAACCCGGAGGCCGGAGGTTCGAGTCCTCCTCCCGCTACAAAAGACTGGCTTACAGGTCATTGACTGTTAAGTCAGTCTTTTTTGTTTTCAAGAACACAAATCGTTATGAGTGCAGGAAAGAAAAATAGCAGCAGGAGTCATCGCGTCGGCGAGGTTCATGAACTCATTATCCTGCTGAGTTCATAATGCTTCATCGGTATCCTGCAGCAACTTCACTGCTATCGCTGCACATGCCTCTGCATCGGCGAGGGCGTGATGATGGTTCACGAGGTCATACCCGCAGGC
>SFMU01000039.1 GCA_004552965.1 Bacteroidales bacterium
GGACCGGTCAATAGCCGTAGCTATGTGACTGATGAGGGAGGAAATATGGACCGAAAAGATTTTCAAAGATGATGCAGGTTATTTTTTGAGGATTACTAAGTTCCGTCTATCATGCAAAGTTACTGATTCGCTGCATATTTTCAAAACCGGCAGAACGGTAAAAGAGTAAGGTACATGAATATTTTTATTACCTTTGCAGCCAGAACAAACCAAACACCAATCATCGGATTATGAAGAGATTGACACTCATTTCCTTACTCCTTTCATTGACGACAGTACTATTCGCCCAGAAACAGGAGATAGCCAAGAAAGGCCTCAACTTCGGACCGCTGCCGGCAATCGCCTACGATGCGGACAAGGGTTTCCAATACGGAGCCATACTCATGATCTATGATTACGGTGACGGCCACAACTACCCCAACTATGACAACAAGACCTATCTTGAATATTCAAGATTCACGAAGGGCTCCCAGCTGATCCAGGTCCACTACGACGACAAGGAACTGATTCCGAACACCAGATGGAGCACCGCCCTTAAGATAAACCTCGACAAAGCCTTCGACTTCTACGGTTTCAACGGCTACGGTTCCTTCTACGACTACGACAGGATCGTAGAAGGCAAGGAGGGTGGCGCATTCGGCTTCACTCCTTTTTACAGGATGAAGAAGAACGACATCAGCTTCAAGTCCGACTTCATAGGAGCCATCAGCCAGAACCTGAAGTGGGAGGCCGGAGTGTTCGTCCGCAGCTACCGGATCGGAGAGATCGACTACGCAAGCATCAACAAAGGCAAGGACGAGGCATCTGCATATCCCGAGAATATGCCGACCCTCTACTCGCTCTACAGGATGGCCGGTGTCATTTCGGAGGAAGAGGCCGACGGCGGAATCTCCTCCGGCCTGCGTCTGGGAATGGTTTATGACTCCAGGGACAAGGAAGGCGCTCCGACGAAAGGAATCTGGGCCGAAGGCCACATCACCGCCGCCCTGCCTTACATCTCGAAGATCCCATACTACAGATATTCATTCACCTGGAGACAGTATTTCCGTCTGATACCGGGAGATGTCCTCACCCTGGCCTACAGGATCAACTACGAAGGCAATTTCGGCAACAAGGCTCCTTTCTATGCCCTTCCTTACATGACCGCGATGGGCGAGAAGAACGATGCCGACGGAATGGGAGGCTACAACACCACCAGAGGTATCATGAGGACCAGGGTCGTGGGTCTGGACATGAGCGCCTACACCGTAGAACTTAGATGGAGACCGATCAAGTTCACCCTCTGGAACCAGAACATCGGCATCGGCCTGAGCGCCTTCTCCGACGGATGCATGGCCACCAGGAGCATCGACACCAAGGGACTTTCCCTGCTGAACAGTTTCAACGTCCTCGGCACGGAAAAGGACTCCCCGCACGTCACCTTCGGTGCCGGAGCCCGATTCATCATGAACGAGAATTTTATCGTGGCTGCCGAATATGGAGCTCCTGTCACCCACTTCATGAAGAACAGTCCGCTGTACAACCAGGACGGAGCAGGAGCCTTCTACATCAATCTTGGCTACACCTTCTGAGAAGTTCATTCAGTTTTCCGGAGCAGAAAGCGTGGAATGTAACGCACCGCGTGCCACAGTTCGATCAGTGCCGGGGCAGACAGCGTGGAGTTCAACGCACCGCGTCCCACATCGCTTAAACAGTTTAATGATTGTTTACGAATATAAAACGTAAATAGTTGTACAGACTGATGTTGAGCTATTAAAATTTTTAAATTTTCTGTACACTTTTTTCCAAATATGTCTATCTTTGCAGCGAGATAACAATTTAAAGCATTATGAAAAAGTTAATCATCATCGCAGCTGCTATTGCTGCTCTCTCTTCTTGCTGTTGCAAGAATGCAGAATCAAGTATCGCCAACTCGGCTTTCAACATCATTGAACTCAACGGTACAGAATACCAGTCACTCGGTGACAAGCCAGCATTCATCGCTTTTGAAGACAGCACCTGCAATGCTTCTGTCGGAGGCAACAGCATCTTCGCGTCTTACAAGGAGGACAAGGACGGCAAGCTGACCCTCTCAGAAGGCGGCATGACCAGAATGATGGTTCCTGCCGAGTACCGTGAGGATGAGTTCGTCAATGCATTCAACTCAATCGCTTCCTACACCGCCAACAGCGACACCGTAGTATTCCTCAATGCTGAAGGTGCAGAACTGATCAAAGCCGTCAAGGTAGCCGACTGCTGCAAGGCCGCTTCTGAAGGCTGCTGCAAAGCTGCTGCTGACAGCTGCTGCAAGGCCGCTTCTGACAGCTGCTGCAAGGCTGCTTCTGACAGCTGCTGCAAGGCTGCTTCTGACAGCTGCTGCAAGGCTGCCGCCGACAGCTGCTGCGCTGAAGGCAAAGAGTGCTGCAAATAAGCAATTCCTTCAGTCAATAGACCAAGAGTAATTCAAAGGGTGACCCGGTCAGAGACCGCGGTCACCCTTTTTTCATGAGATGAGGCTGGACTGTCCGCTATCGGATGGGAGCTGTGAAGACGTAGTTGAAACGGCCTAACGGAGCCGAATCACCGCTGACATAGAAGTCCATCGGATTGCCCTCGTCCTGCATGTTGTCGACCCATTTGAACTCGAAATCAAGATCCTTCTCCAATGCCTTGTCAAGAGAGCGAGGAATACGGATGACGAGCTGATTGTCCTGAACCTCATAGGAAACAGTCTCACAAGGCTGCCAGTTCCAGGCATTGACGCCGCGGCTGCGGCTAACGGTTGCCTTGCCCTTTTCAGGGGTCTCATAGTTCACGACATAGTCATAGCCTTCCCAACCGGTCGCCTTGTCGCGGTCCACATCAAGGAACAGCATCATCCAGTTGCGGTCCGTGGCCGGAGTGAGCTTTTCAGCCGTACGGACATGGAAGTAGACATATTCATTGTCCCTGGCGACCTTGGCTCCGGTGATGTCATTGCGTCCGCTGCAATCCACATAATGGATGTCGCACTTTCCGAGAGCATCCCTGTGCCCCGTGTTGCCCTTGTAGGCTGAATACTCCGGCTGGACATCATCCCAATCTTCGAAGCGGGAAAGTCTGACGGTTTTCGGAGCGGAAGGAGCAGGGGCAGGAGATGTACCCTTGAACCTGCGGATGCGGTCGACTGCCTGAAGGTAATAGACATCACCGTAGTTGCCCCAGGCCTTGACAGGCTCGATGTCACGGCTGTGGTCCCAGTCATACTGGTCGACGAATGCTGGCTCGCCCTTGGTGCTCCCTGCGAAACTTGGCCAGCAGCCGGCAATCCACTCATTCCATCCGGTCAGGAAAACCACCTGAGGATCGAGCTCGTAAGCCCTGTCCCACTGCTCATCGAAGTTGGCGCCGTAAAGGAATGAGTTGGACCTGGTGTCGAAACCCTTCCTGAAAGTGTAGGAGCGTCCATAGGAGTCCTTGGTGTTGAATGCGCTGCAATGGCCTTTAGTGCCCGGGAAGGTGTTCTGGGCGACACCCACACTGACCTGCTCGAATGATCCGTCAGGAAGTTTCACGAAACCGTGCTGCGGATAGACCTCCAGCCAGCTCCACTGGTCATTGCGTCCCTTGACCGGACCGTCGACATAGTCAGGCTGCATCGGACGGAAGCAGAAGAAGGTTTTTGCGGCCGCCTGCGCCGGGTCGGTGTCGTCAAGCATCTCCGGATAGGCGAAAATCAGCGGTTTCCCATTCCAGTAGAACCAAAGGTTGCTGTACAGGCCCTTGCTGTAGATCTTGTCATAGAGATGCATCAGCGACACCCTGGCATGCGGAGCAGGACCGAAAGGAAGAAGGAAGCCGATCCTAGGCACATCGACCCCGTCTTTCTGCGCCTGGTCCCAGACTTCCATCAAGGCATCGGTGCTCTCGTCCCAGGTCAGGCTGCCATTGGAGCAGTCGAAAAAGACAGCATCGACTTTGGCATCGGCGAGCATCTCCGCATGCTTGCGCAGAACCCACTTGTCGGTAGTGCGGTAATAGCCGAAGAGAGGCTCGTCCCAATAGCAGTAGCGGTCATCGCTGGTTCCCCACCAGGCCTCATGGTCATAGTCATGGATGGCTTCGGGATACTTTCCCAGGATCTGGGTAATGTTCTTCACCGGTGCTCCCGGAGTGTCCTTCATCTGGTGCCAGGTCCAATAGAACATTATGACGGTCTTGTCCTTTGCTGGAGCATCATAAGTCCCGACCTTGCGGCCAAGGGCATCTGTCGCGGCATAAGAGTCACTTCCGGCGACCTGCGCATCAAGGGAAAATGGAAGGGAGAATGCTGTCGCGGCGAGAATGACTGCCGCCATCTTTAAGAATCTGTGGTTTTTCATTGAATATGTCTGTTTTTCAAGTTCTTGAATATGCCAAGCCATGCCTGCGGGAGGAAACCCTGCTCCGCATCATGACATATTTCAGTCAGGAATTGTAAATATAAGGAATATTTTGCATTTTTGGCGACAGTAGTGCTATACCTTAGACCCAATGTCATTCATCAATTCATTGAACGACCTGCTATGGTCGTATGTGATCACCGTAGTTCTAGTCGGTGCAGCTGTCTATTTCACAATCCGAAGCAAGGGAGTCCAGTTCCGGTTCATCGGTGACGGAATCCGCATCATCATGGGCAGGGACAAAAGTCCTCACCGGCCTCTCAACGGTGCCAAGAAGAGAATCAGCTCATTCAAAGCCTTCTCTGTCTCCCTGGCATCCAGGGTCGGGACCGGCAATCTTGCCGGAGTTGCTTCGGCGATGTTCGTCGGCGGTCCGGGAGCGGTGTTCTGGATGTGGGCGATGGCTCTTCTGGGAGGGGCCACTTCATTTGTTGAATCCACTCTTGCCCAGCTCTACAAGAAACGCGGAAAGGATTCATTCTACGGAGGCCCGGCATATTACATGGAAACCGGACTCGGAAAGAGATGGATGGGGACACTCTTCTCCGTGTTCATGATCCTGTCCTTCGGTCTTGCGCAGACCATGCTGCAGGCACAGACCATCATTTCCTCCCTGCACGATTCGTTCTCTGTCAACCCGCTGGCAATCGGCCTTTTCCTCGGGGTGCTTCTGCTGGTCATCGTTGTGGGAGGAGTGCACAGGATTTCCAATGTCGTGGCCTACATGGTGCCCTTCATGGCATTGGGCTACATATTCATAGCTCTTTATGTGATGATAGGGCATGTGGCACAACTGCCCGAGATGTTCGGAATGATTTTCAGAAATGCTTTCGGGATGGAGCAGCTCGGCGGAGGCATGGTTGGAGTCGCCATACAGCAAGGTGTCAAGAGAGGTCTGTTCTCGAACGAGGCTGGTGAAGGCTCAGCTCCGAATGCAGCCGCGATTGCCGACACTTCCCATCCGGTAAAGCAGGGTATAGTGCAGGCTCTGGGAGTCTTTGTGGACACTCTGCTGATCTGCTCCTGCACGGCTTTCATCATCTTGCTTTCCGGCCAGCTGGGCTGTGGTGAGGACGGAATCATCCTGACCAGCAGAAGCCTCGAAGCGGTGCTCGGTCCTGGCGGCAGGATATTCCTGACTGCTGCAATCTTCCTCTTCGCCTTCAGCACCGTGATCGGCAACTACTACTATGGTGAGACCAACGTGCGATTCATCCTCGGCAGGATTTCAGGCAAGGCGGAAAGGGCCGGAATCACCATTTACAGGCTGGCTTCGTTCGCCATCATTGTCGGGGCGGTGTTCATAACCCTTAGCACCGCATGGGCCCTGGTGGACCTTTCGATGGGATTGGTGACTCTGACCAACGTCTGCGCCATTATCCTGCTGGGAGGCAAGGCATTCGCTCTCCTGTCCGACTATTCGGCACAGAGAAAGGAGGGGATAAAGGATCCGGTGTTCAACAAATACGACTTCAAGGCAGAAGATCCATCCAGACTGGAAGGTTGGGAATAAGGAACGCCATCCCTGCAGGAAAAGGCATGGAAATAGGCCGGCGACATTGTCAATGACTAATGAGGCCGGCCTTTAAATTGTACCAAGAGAGAAACCATGACTGTTCAAGTCTCAGGAATCATCCCCACGGGTACCCTTCATAAGTTAAGTGGTAAGGTAGTCATTATCTGATACTTCAGCATACAGCTGAAAGCGAAGCTTTCCACTTGTTTTCAACGTTGCAAAAATAGCAAACTGACATGTATATTCATTCGTAAATTGCGTAAATTGATGGACATTTTGCGTATATTTGTAAACAACGGAAGGGCTCGCACGTAGCACATCCACTAAGAATTGCATAACCTATCCTAACCCTATCGATTATGGCCAGATTGCTGATCATCACCGAATATGAAGAAAGACATATTTATGACGTCATTTCAGGCATAAAGGATTATGTCCTCGAGAAGAACGTCCCGGATCCGACCATCTGCACGATATCAAAAGGATATGTCGATTCCATCGGAATGAAAGGTCTGGTCGAATGGTGCCGGGAGTGGAAAGTCGATTGCGTGCTCGGATCCTTCTCAAGAAACGAAGATACTGACCTGCTGGCAGACAGCGGAATCATCGCCGTCAACTGGAACAGCATGCTGATGGACACAGGACTGCCTTCGATACGCACGGACCATACCACCTATGGCAGAATCTGTGTGAAGCATTTCAGCTCCTACAGGCATTTTGCCTTCTACAGCCACACAAACGATCCTAGAATACACAGCATAATACAAGGATTCCAGAAGGTCCTGGAGGACAACCCTTCTGCCACTTTCGATCATTTCATTTTCGATCCGGAAGCGGATTTCCGAAGCGAACTGATGGTATTGAAGGCATGGCTCAGGAATATTCCCAAACCTGTCCTGATCCTCGCAGGGTCGGATATGTTTGGCAACAATCTGATAGAATACTGCAAAGTGCTGAAGATCGATGTCCCGGGCAAGGCGGCCATCCTGGGAATCGGCAACAGCAGAATGATCTGCGACATGAAACGGACAAGTCTGTCAAGCATCGACATGAATATGTACAAAGTCGGATGGCGAATCGCGGAGATGATGGACATCTGCCTCAAAAACAGGAACTTCAAGGGATATGACATCATCAACAGACCGGGAAGGGTAATCGAGAGGATGAGCACAGCCACGATTCCCTCGGCAAACCAGGATGTCGTTGAGGCAGCGAGGTTCATCCACCTGCACTTTCATCAGAAAATCAGTGTGAATGATGTGGTCCAAGCGACCAGCATATCAAGAAGACTTCTCGAAAAGCATTTTGCGGCGGAATGCGGCATGGGAATATACCAGTACATAATGAAACTGAGACTGGATGAATTCACCGAAAAGGTGATGCACACCAAGGAACCTATCAAGAGCATTGCCATCTCTCTGGGGGACGATGATTCCAAGAACCTGAGCAGGATGTTCAGGGAAAAATATGGGTGCTCGCCTTCCAGCTGGAGAGAAGCGAACACCCTTGATGACTGAGAAGGGATAGGTAATTGAAAAACCTATTCCCCTGCCGAGAGGACCTCTGAATAGACTTTGGCCCATTCGACATATGACTTGACTCCCTCGTCGATTGTACGTGTCACGGCCTCGGGCGAGATATTCTTGATGAACTTGGCCGGTACGCCGCCCCAAAGTTCACCTTTGCCGATGTGCGTACGGCCAAGAACCAGTGCTCCTGCAGCCACCATGCTTCCATCCTCAACGACTGCACCGTCAAGGACAGTCGCGCCCATGCCCACAAGACAATGGTTGCCGATCTTGGCTGCATGGATGGTTGCATTGTGGCCCAGGACGACATCATCACCAATGACGACTTCGCCATTCTCGCCTTCCGAGACATGGATGACAACGCAATCCTGAACGCTGACCCTGCTGCCTATTCTGATAGAATTGTCATCGCCTCTGACGACTGCACCGTACCAGAGTGAACAATTGTCGCCTATGGTGACATCGCCCAGGACAGCAGCAGTCTCTGCGACAAAACAATCACTGCCGATAACCGGGGTCTTTCCTTTGATTGTGTGGATGATCATTTTTCAAAAGGATTACTTAATATTCAGTGATCTGCCTTATTCCGAAACAATGTGGTAGCTTCCAGACGGGAAGACATAGTAAGACTCTCCTCCGATTGTCCTTGTCGGGAAGTCTATCGGCTCTCCGTCAACAGTAACTTTCTTGCCTTCAGGGATGTAGACCAGACCGTCCGACCCTGCAGGGATGACGATGTCCCAGACAAGCCTGCCACCCTCGTTCCTCCAATCGGTGGAGACAAGGCCGTACCTGGTGTCTACAGAAGCCTTTGCCCATTCGAGCTGCGAGGTGTGCTGCGGATGGAAGATAACTGTCTTGAATCCCGGAGAATCGGCGAATGGTCTCAAGCCCGCAACATCCTCATAGATCCAGGAATCATAACCGCCCTGCATAGGATGATTGTGAGAGCCGTGAGATTTGCTCAGGCCGTCAGCTTTCATAGGAAGAGATTCCCAGAGGGTGGTTACTCCAATGGAGTCGATCATCGCCCCGAAAGAGTCCTCGCCCTTCTTGGTGAAGAGTTTGTAGGCACTCTCGGCCGCACCGTTTCTCGACAGTTCCGATCCGATCCTGGACATACCGAAGACACCCACATCGATGAACCCGTGACCGGTCCTGATGTTGTACAGGATGGATTCGGTAGCTTCTTTTTTCCTGTCCTCAGGGAAGAGGCCGAGTTCGAGGGCCATGGCATCTGCGGTCTGACCGCCGAAGGTGCACTGCACCGGATTGAAGAATCTTCCGATCATAGCCTTGCGGACATATTCCTCCTGCTGTCTGAACCACTTCAGGTCCTCATCCCTTCCCAGAAGGGTGGCAACCTTGACCATTATGCCCAGATCGATGAGATGGAATGCGGTGGATGTGACTTCTACCGGCGAGTTGTTGTGCTCGTGGGAACTGAATGTCGGACACCAGTCGCCCAGACCCTGATAGACGATTCCGTCGATGGCGGTTTCCGCGATATGGCGTACCCAGAGGCTCATCATGTCATAGTAGTCCTCGAGGATGTCCTTGTTGCCATAGTAGACATACAGGTGCCAAGGCAACTGGACCACTGCGGTTCCCCAGTCAGGAGATGCAACTCCGCAGAGGCGCTTGCCGGGGGCAATCATGAAAGGAATGCCTGCTTCCTTGTCGGCATAGTAGAACCTGTAGTTGTAGAACTGATGATGCAGGGTGTTCTCAAGACTGACATCCGACGAAGTTCTGATGTCTTCAAGGTATTTGACCCAGAAGTTGTTCATCTGGAAACTCATGTCGGCAGCCCTGTCGTAGGCATGGGTGTCGCCGAGCCATCCGCATTTCTCCCTCTGGTTGCAGTCGACCGGAAGACCCACAAAAGAATTGAGGAAAGTCCTCTGGGCAAGTTCATGAAGGGTGTTGATCTGGTCGTTGGCGCACTCGAATGTACCTATCGGGGTGACGGCGGTGTGTACGGGAGCGCGGGTGATGGTCTCGAGCGATGGTTCGGCATCTGAACCTTCGATGGAAAGCTCGACATATCTCATTCCGTGATATGTGAATTTCGGCATCCAGCTTTCATTGCCGGTACCGGCAAAGGTGTAGGCGTCCTGCTGATAGCCCACGTGCTCGAAACCTGTGGAGGATATGTCGATTTCTCCGGTTTCCGGGAAGATTTCCTCGGAACCTCTGGTCTGCAGACGTACTCCCCTGCCGAAATCTCCGCTGAAGATGACCTCGGAAGTCAGATTGGTTCCGAAATCATAGACCCAGACGTTGCCTTCCTTTGAAGATTTCCACATCCTGAGGGCCTTCTGAGGCTGTCCGGCAATCATCGGAGGAAGTTCCTGGGCAACCATGACGGCAGGCCTTACGCCTTCAGCCTTCACTGCATCAGCCCAGCCGCTGTCATCGAAGGAGGCTGTGCACCATCCCTGGATCTCACGTGTAGCGTCATATTCATCGCCCTGATAGACATTGGACTTGACGAGAGGGCTGTCGGCCCACTTCCAAGTGGTGTCGGTGCCGAGCATCTCGACTTTTCCGTTGGCATATTCAAGCCTGAGCTGGCATCTGAGAATAGGCATGCCGTAGTTCATTCCGCCACCCCAGACCGTGTCCTGGTTGTACCAGCCCGCTCCGAGCAGCACTCCTATGCAGTTCTTTCCGTTATTCAGAAGGGATGTGACGTCGAAAGCGCTGTAAAGGGCTCTCTTGTCATAGTCTGTCTGTGCAGGGTCGAGTACTCTCTCAGGTTCGACGGACTTGCCGTTGAAGAAGAGTTCGGAGCAGCCAAGTCCACAGAGATAGACGACAGCGCGGCTTACCTTGCCTTTGCTGATGTCATAGGTCTTTCGGAAATATGGGAAAGGACGCTTTTCGGCAGAGCCGGTACCGATCCATTCTGCTTCCCAGGAGTTATCGATCGACTTGGTGAAGCGGGATGGCTTTGTCCATGCGGATACCTGGTCATTTTTGTCCCACACTCTGACTTTCCAATAATAGAGCCTGCCATCCTGGAGAGCAACTCCCTCAGGAAGAGCGATGTCAAGCTGGTCATCGGACACAACTTTGCCGGATTTCCAGACGTTTCCGTTGCATCCCGGAGTGGTTCCGAGCCATATTTCATAGGCGGTCTGGCAGGCAGCATCGACTGATGAAGAGAGTTTCCAGCTGAATTTCACATTGCTTACACAAAGTGGATCAGTCATGTCGTTGCAGGTCAGGCTGACCGGAGCAACGGTAGGTTTCGCCTCAGCAATGAAGAAGGCGAAAAGCAGGATGGCTGTAAAGAATTTTTTCATGTTTATGATTCGGATTGAAGTTTCCTCTAAGGTCAAAATCTGGCGGTAGCTGCCGCAGAAAGTGCCGCAGCCTGTGCAAAGTCCTCACCGGCAGATGCGTAAAGCACTCCCCGTGAGGAGTTTATCAAAAGGCCGCCTTTATCATTCGCTCCGTTTGACATCACTTCTTCAGCGCTGCCTCCCTGGGCACCTACGCCCGGGACCAGGAAGAAGTTGTCAGGACAGAACTGACGGATTTCCTTAAGTTTGTCAGCCTTGGTGGCTCCGACGACAAACATCATGTTTTCCGGAGTGGAGATTTCCATCATTCTCTCCATAACCACCCTGTAGAGAGGCTTGCCGTCCTTGAGTGCAGTCTGGAAATCGGCTGATGAAGAGTTGGAGGAAAGGGCCACCACGATGGCATACCGTCCGGGATATTCAAGAAACGGCGTGACTGTTTCCGAGCCCATGTATGGAGAGATTGTGACGGCATCAAAGTCGAAGGTGGAGAAGAGACTCCTGGCGTACATCTTTGCAGTGTTTCCGATGTCTCCCCTCTTGGCGTCGGCGATGAGGAACTGCTCCGGATGATTGGTGCGGAGATAGTCGACCGTCTTGTCAAGGACAGAAAGGCCCTCGATGCCGAGAGATTCATAGAAGGCAAGATTCGGCTTGTATGCCACACAGTGCGAAGCAGTTGCATCTATGATTCTCCTGTTGAATTCCAGGACTGCTTCCCCGATGCTTCTCCCGGCTTTGACACATTCCGGGATCTTGGCGTAATCGGTGTCGAGACCCACGCAGAGCATGGAGCCCTTGGCCTTCATCTGAAGGTACAATTCTTCTCTAGTCATAGTATTCGTAGAATTTTGATATCGATTCCATTCCGGCAAAGAACTGGCTGAGAAGGAAACTCTCGTTCGGTGAATGGATGGTGTCCCTTTCGAGGCCGAATCCCATCAGGAGCGGGTCCACACCGAGAATCTTCTGCATGGACGCAAGAACGGCTATGCTGCCGCCTCCCCTGCTGGGAACCGGTTCTATGCCATAAACATCTGTCATTGCCCTGGACGCTGCCCTGAATGCAGGTGAAGAAATCGGGATGAGAAATCCCTCGCCACCCTCACAAGGCTTCACATCGATCCGGCAATACTCAGGAGCTATTCTCTCGAGATGCTCCTTGAACAGGCTGGTGATCTTTGCGCTGTCCTGGGCAGGGACCAGACGCATAGAGATCTTCGCATGGGCTGTCGACGGGAGGACGGTCTTGGCTCCCTCACCGGTGTAGCCTCCCCATATTCCACAGACATCAAGACATGGGCGGATGCCTATCCTTTCCATCGGGGAATAGCCTTCCTCTCCACGCAATGCCTTCACACCCAACGATTTGTTAAACTCAACCGGATCGAAAGGAACGCGGGCAAGCTGAGCCCTGTCCGAGTCTGAGAGTTCGATGACATCGTCATAGAAGCCAGGCACAGTCACTCTTCCGTCCTTTCCGATAAGGCTGGAAATCATGTCGCAGAGTGTCTGGATAGGATTGGCGACCGCGCCACCGTAATGGCCGGAATGCAGATCATGGTCAGGTCCGGTTACAGTCACTTCAAGATAGGCCAGACCCCTCATGCCGCAGTTGATCGAAGGGACTTCCTCCGAAATCATCGTCGTGTCAGAGACAAGAATGACATCAGCCCCGAGCCAGTCCTTGTGGTCTCTGACCCAGGCTGCAAGGGATGGACTGCCTATTTCCTCTTCTCCTTCGAATATGAACTTGACATTATGGTGCAGCTTCCCGGTCCTGACCTGGTGCTCGAATGCCTTGATGTGCATGAAAAGCTGGCCCTTGTCGTCATTCGCTCCCCTGCACCAGATAGCGTCACGGCCCTGGGCATCCTTGCGGATCACGGGTTCGAATGGGTCGGAAACCCATTTGTCAAGCGGTTCCGGAGGCTGGACATCATAGTGCCCATAGACAAGTACCGTCTTCCATTCGGGATTGACGATTTTCTGCCCGAAAACCACCGGATTACCATCACTCGGATAGACTCCGGCCTCGTCTGCTCCTGCTTCGAGCAGAAGAGTCCTGAGGGTTTCGGCGCAGCGGACCATGTCCGGCTTGTGTTCCTTCCTGGCACTGATCGAAGGAATGCGGAGAAGGGTGAACAGTTCCTCGAAGAACCTGTCTCTGTTGTTTCGGATATATTCTTTCACGCGGCAGATGTCTTGGTTGAAGTTGTATGAATATGTCAGATTATGACGTCGGAAACTCTTTCCCTTGCATATTCGAGAGTTATCGTGAACGTCTTCTTCCTGGATGAAGGGGCATCGTACATCGCATCGTCGAAAATCTTCTCGCAGATGGAACGCAGACCACGGGCTCCAAGCTTGTTGGCAATCGCCGTGTCGACTATCAGTTCCTTGACACCGTCTTCGAGCTGGAGTCTGATTCCATCCATCTCGAACAGTTTCTCATACTGCTTGATTATCGCATTGCGAGGCTCGGTGAGAATCCTCAGCAGGGCATCCCTGTCAAGGGCATCGAGATAGGTGATGACAGGAAGACGGCCGATGATCTCCGGGATGAGACCGTAGGCGCGCATGTCCTGGGCATCGACATAGCGGAGAAGGTTATCCCTGTCGACCCTGTGGGAGTTGGAAGAGCCGAAACCGATGACCTGGGTGTTGAGCCTCTGGGCGATTCTGCGTTCGATGCCTTCGAAGGCTCCGCCACAGATGAACAGGATGTTCTGCGTGTTGACATGGATGAATTCCTGCTCCGGATGCTTCCTGCCCCCTTTCGGCGGAACATTGATGACATTGCCTTCCAGCAGTTTCAGCATGGCCTGCTGAACGCCCTCTCCGGAAACGTCCCGGGTGATGGAAGGATTGTCGCTCTTCCTGGCTATCTTGTCGATCTCATCGATGAAGACGATACCCCGCTCTGCCTTGGCAACATCGTAATCCGCCTCCTGAAGCAGTCTGGTCAAGATGCTTTCAACATCTTCTCCCACATAACCTGCCTCTGTGAGGACCGTGGCATCGACAATCGTGAAGGGAACATCCAGCAGTTTAGCTATCGTCCTGGCAAGAAGGGTCTTGCCCGTTCCGGTAGGTCCCACCAGCAGGATATTGGATTTCTCCAGTTCCACGTCATTCTCTTCCTTGCTGCAGAGATTGTGGTTGATCCTCTTGTAGTGATTGTAGACCGACACAGCAAGCATCTTCTTCGCGCGGTCCTGTCCGATGACATATTCGTCAAGAAAGGCTTTGATCTCTGCAGGTTTCTTGAGATTCTCGAGCTTTTCCTGCGGTGAAGTCTGCCGTGAGGACCTTCCCAAGGCCTCACTCATGTAGTTGTAGGTAAGTTCGACGCAATCTGAGCAGATGCAGCCGTCAATCCCCTGGAGGAGGAACGGAACTTCCGTCTCGGACCTGCCGCAGAACATGCAATGCCGGCCCTTATCTGTGTTTTTCTTCGCCATTATCTGGTCTTCTTGGTGAGAATCTCATCGACCATGCCATATTCAAGAGCCTCCTGCGACGTCATCCAATAGTCTCTGTCGGCATCGGCGAAGACCTTGTCGTAAGGCTGGCCGGTGTGGGATGAGATGATGTCGTAGAGCTCCTTGCGGGTCTTCTCTATTTCCTTCGCTGCTATCAGGATGTCCGAAGCCTGTCCGTTTGCTCCGCCTAGCGGCTGGTGGATCAGGACACGGGAGTGAGGCAGACAGGAACGCTTTCCCTTTTCTCCGGCACAGAGAAGGACGGAACCCATCGATGCGGCCATTCCGGTACAGATTGTCGCCACGTCGGGTTCGATGAGCTGCATCGTGTCGTAGATCGCAAGGCCCGAAGTGACCTGTCCTCCAGGAGTGTTGATGTACAGGGAGACGTCCGCAGAAGGATCTGTGGACGCAAGGAAGAGGAGCTGCGCCTGGATGATGTTTGCGACATCATCGTCAATCGGAACGCCCAGGAATATGATCCTGTCCATCAGAAGCCTCGAGAAAACATCCATCGATGCTACGTTGAGCTTGCGCTCCTCGATGATAGTAGGATTGATGTAGGCGTCGGTTGTCCTGCTATATCTGTCGAGGGTCAAGGAATTGATTCCCTGACCCTTGACGGCGAAATTCTTGAATTCGTCCTGTTTCATGTTCGTTGACGGAACCTTTATGCCAAAGCGCGGAACTTTTCTTCGGTGATCTTTCTGTTGGAAATGGTGATGACTTCCTTGACAGCGGAGATTACCTTCTCGCTCTCAACGCTTTCGACGAGGTTGCGGTGCCTTCTCTCATCCTTGAGAAGTTCGACTGCTGCCTCGGAAAGGAGCTGCTCCGGAACATTCGGCATTCCGTACATCGCGTACTGGTAGGCTGCAAAACCCTTGGCCGCATCCAGCATGTCCTTGTCATCGATCTTGAGATCGAACTTCTTCATCAGAGATTCCCTGACGAGCTGCCACCTGAAGTCCTTGAGGAAGGCATCGAAGTCCTTCTCCACCTGCTCCATGGTGAATTTCTCCTTGTTGTTCTCATAGAGCCACCTCTTGAGGAAGGCCTCAGGGAGCTTGACATCAGCTTTCTTGACCAGATAGGCCTGGATGTCCTGGGAAAGCTTGTAGTCGGATTCCTGGTTGTAGCTGTTCTGGATCCTCTCGGTCACCTTTGCTTCGAACTCCTCGGCAGTCTTGACAACTCCCTCTCCGAAGATCTTGTCATAGGTCTCCTGGTTCTCCTCTGCAGGGACGAAGGTCTTGACGTTGACTACGGTGACGTTCCAGACCGGGTCAAGGGCTGCGAGCTCATCCTTGGAAACCTTCAGCATTGAAGACCTGTCAGTCTCATTGACGAAAGCCTCGTTGACATTGACGTCGAAGGTGTCGCCGGACTTGGCGCCGACAAACTTGGCCTTGGCATCGCCCTCAACCTTGCTGACAGCCACATAAGCGCCTTCGGAAGCCTTGTCTCCCTGCCTGAAATCGGCGATGACATAGTCCTCCTCACCAGCGGCTTCACCCTCCTGGAGGGAACCGTACTGACGGAGCATCTCTGCCTTGGTGTCTGCCACAGCCTTCGGAGAGACCTCGATCTTGTGTCTTGTAAGCTTGTCGTCCTTACCGAGTTCAATGTCGATTGCCGGAGAGAGTCCGAGGTCGAACTTGAATTCGAAGTCGTTGCCCGACTTCCACTCGTTCTCCTTCTGAGACTCGCTTGGAAGAGGCTCTCCAAGGATATTCAGATTGTTGTCCTTGATGAACTTGTCAAGCTGCTCACCGATGACGGAATTGATAGCCTCATAGAGAGCCTGGTCGCCATAGAGTTTCTTGACGATCGAGGCAGGGACCATTCCCTTGCGGAATCCCTTGAAGTCTGCATTCTTTCTGTAGGCGGAGAGTCTCTTCTTCTCTTTCTCCGCATAATCCTCAGCCGAGATGGCGATTGTGAGTTCGATGTTCAGATCGTCGATCTGGTTTTTTGTAACATTCATTTCTTTAACTTGTTATTTGTTTATCTGATTATTCTGTCATTGCTTCTGTCCCGGATAGACAATCCGCTCATGGTAGAGCTGGGACAGATAACTCTTGAGCCCCTCCTTGACCACCTCCAGTTCATGGATGCTGATCTCGGCATTGTCGAACTGGCCCGCCTTGAGTTTCATGGCGACCATTTCCTCGACGAATCTGTCGAAAGTCTCGGGGGAATTGTCCTTGAGAGTCCTCGATGCAGCCTCAAGGGTGTCACAGATCATCACGATGACCTGTTCCTTTGTCTGCGGTTTGACCCCGTTGTAGAAGAAAGCCGAAGCTGCGGCAGGGTCTCCACCGGCATTTATGTACTTGGAGTAGAAGTAACCGGCGCAGGAGGTGCCGTGGTGTGTACGGATGAAATCCACAACCTGATCCGGAAGCTTCCGCTCCCTTGCGATACGGATGCCGTCAGAGACGTGCCTGATGATGGACTGGGCGCTTTCCATCGGAGAAAGCCCGGCATGATAGCTGGTACCCGAAGTGGACAGGCTCTCGTTCTCGATGAAGCAAAGCGGGTTATTCATCTTGCCGATGTCGTGGTACAAGGCCCCTGCGCGCACCAGAGCCACATTTGCATTGATGCTTCGGGCCGCGACATCCGCCATGTTCATGACCTGGAGCGAATGCTGGAACGAGCCCGGCGCCTTGCTCTCAAACTCTCTGAGCAGAGGATTGTTGGTGTCGCAAAGTTCTGCCAGACGGGAGAGCGAGAGGAGATTGAAGAGCCTTTCGAACAAGAATATGAGGGTGTAGCCTGCAACTGTCAGAAGCGAGCCGACAGCGAGGCAGAGCACGGCGATATAAGGATTGTCGTCGACCATGTCAACCAGTCTGAAGGCGAAATATGTCACCACGAGACTGAGGAATACCAGTCCGGCCATGATGAATTGCTGCCAACCGTGGTTGAAATACTTGAAGGACAGTACTGCCACCTGGCTCGCGATGATGAACATCACGAACAGGACCACTCCGTTCGAAGCGAAGATCAGAAGAGGCATGAAGGCCACGCAGCAGAACGGCATTATCATCTTGTTCTTGAAGAAGGCCTCCAGATAGAGGGCTGCAAGGGCAAACGGGGCCATGTAGAGGAACCTGGGAGCGAACTTGTTCACTGCCAGAGTCATCAGAACCGTGAACAGGAAGATGAACTGAAGGTAGGTGAACTTGTTAAGCTGTGTAAAGAGGGCCGGATTGAGGAAATAGACAACGATGAAGAAGAGGAAGACCATCATGAAGGCAAGCAGCGCATTGCCTACCCAGAAGACGAACTTCGGGGTGCCGCTTCCGAGATTGTCCTCGAACTCTGCCTTGTACGAATCCAGCATCTGCTCGATCTCTGCCGTGACTATCTCTCCCTCCGAGACGATCAGCTGCCCGGCGCTGACAAAACCCTGAGTCTTCGAGATCCTTGTGGAATTCTCCTGATTGAAAAGCTCGGTCGTCTTGGCATCATATTCAAGGTTGGCTACCACTATGTCGTAGACACCGGCTGCCCTGAATATCGAATCCACGTTCTTCGAAGGCGCCTTTGACTGGACGTCCGAAAGAAGACGGGACCTGGCTTCCGACTCGAGATAGACCTCCTTCACAGGCTTCTTGGAGACCCTTTTGCCCTTCTGGATGTACATCACCGAACCCGCATCCGATTCGGAGCGGTGGTCGGTCCGGACTCCATCATCAGTGACGACTCCGTTGTTCCAGATGGCATCCATCGAAGAGATGATTGCCGGACGCAGGGAGGAAGAGGATCCGAGATCGATGGACCCGAGGGCCTTCATGCCTTTGTCCACGATTTCCTGACGGGACCTGTAGTAAGGGACGACAGGAGCATTGTCCCGGCTCTTGTCCTGCCTCAGCTGTTCCTGGGTCTTGAGAATCGGGAAATCGAATTGAGCAATGAGGGTCTCGTGATTCCAGGCTGAACCTTTCTTGTAGTCGTACGCAAACTTGGCCTGTCTCGGAAAACACAGAGACAGGATGATGAATAGCGAGAACAGAGGAACGAACAGCTTGTATGGAAGGGAGACCTTAGGTAATTTCATTGCAATTCGATTCTATTTGAACGGTGCGATTCTACTTGAACGGGCTTCCGGCTTCCCTGGCGATGTATGAATATGTCAGGCGGTCAGTAAGCCTCGGGAAGAGATTATGGGCGACAACAGTGAGTTTGCCGATCGCGGTCAGAATCTTCTGGGACTTTCTCCTGGCCAGAGCTTTTGCAAGATGCATGGCGCAGGTCTCGGCGCTCATCAGCTTCTCCTCCTTCAGAGGTGTCTCCCCCTGAGGAGTACCGTCTGCTGTCAGAGCGGCCTTGCGGACATTGGAATCTGTGTAGCCGGGCGCGAAGACAAGCACACCCAGTCCGTCCTTGAGATGCTCGATGCGGATGGTGTCGAGGAAGCCGCGGACAGCATATTTCGATGACGAATATCCTGCCCTCGCTAACCGGCGATCGATATGACTCCGACAAGCTGTCCCTTTGACTCGAGAAGCCACGGAAGGGCATACTTCGTGCAGTTCACCGTACCCCAGAAGTTCACATCCATCAGAGAGTGAATCACGCTGAGGTCCAGATCCTTGAACATTGCCCGCATCGAGATTCCGGCATTGTTGACCAGGATGTCGATCCTGCCGAACTCGGCGACTGTGCGCTCAATCAGTTCCTTGCAGTCGGACTCGACGGAAACGTCAGTCTTGACACAGAGGACTTTCTTCGGATCGGAACTTACTCCGGGGGCAAGTTCGAGCAATTTTTCATACGACCTGGCAGCCATCACGACCTTCGCTCCAAGGGAACCGAAGAGACGGGCAGAAGCCAACCCGATTCCCGAGCTGGCTCCTGTAATGATGATGACTTTGTCTACAAAACAGTCAAGACGCATATAAGTCGCTATTATTCATCAATTTACATAATCGTCTTGGCAGCAACTTCGTCACCGTCGTACATTCCGGCATCAAGTTTCTGCTTGATTTCCTTGAAAGCGTTGAGAGTGTACTCGACATCTTCCATCGTGTGCGAAGCGGTGCAGACGATCCTGAATATGACCATACCCTTCGGGATCACAGGATAGATGACCATCGAGCAGAAGATCTTGTAGTTCTCCCTGAGGTCCATCGCGATCTTCGTAGCCTGGGCGACACCGCCGCTGTCGATGTGGATAGGAATCACGCAGGCCTGAGCCTCGCCGATGTCAAAACCGAGCTTCTGGAAACCGTCCTGAAGGGCGTGGGTGATCTGCCAGCACTTCTTGCGGAGCTGGTCTCCTTCCGGGGACATTATGATCTCAAGCCTCTTGATGTTGCCATAGACCAGCGGCATAGGCTGGGACTTGGCGTACATCTGGGAGCGCATGTTCAGACGCAGATAGTTGATGATCTTGCGCGGACCGGCGATGAATCCGCCGATGGAGGCCATGGACTTGGCGAAAGCTCCGATGTAAAGGTCGATGCCGTCCATGCAGTGCAGCTCTTCGGAAGTGCCGCGGCCATGTTCGCCAAGGAGTCCGAAACCATGGGCATCGTCAATGAATATGCGGAAGCTGTATTTCTTCTTGAGTTCGACGATCTGGTCGAGAATTCCCATCGCACCGGTCATGCCGAACACACCCTCGGTGATAAGGAGCACACCTCCGCCGCTTTCCTCTGCTTCCTTGCAGGCTCTTGCGAGAACTTTCTCACAATCCTGGATATTGTTGTGGCGGTACTTGTACTTGCTGCCGATGTGCAGACGGATACCGTCCAGAAGGCAGGCATGGGCCTCTGCATCATACACGATGACATCGTGACGTGCGGTAAGACAATCGATTGCGGAGACAATTCCCTGATAGCCGAAGTTGAAAAGGAAGGCATCCTCCTTCTTCTCGAAATCAGCGAACATCTTCTCAAGTTTCTCATGGAGAGCGGTATGGCCTGAAAGCATGCGGCTTCCCATCGGATAGGCAAGACCCCACCTGGCAGCGCCCTCGGCATCTGCCTTGCGTACCTCAGGATGATTTGCAAGTCCGAGGTAATTGTTGAGACTCCAGTTCAGAACCTCCTTTCCGTTGAAAACCATATGAGGGCCGAGTTCTCCCTCGAGTTTCGGATACATGTAGTAACCGAAAGCCTGATCGTAGTACTGTCCGATAGGACCACCTGAGTCCCTCTCGATTCTGTCAAAAATATCAAGCATCAGTGTAGTATTGGGTGTTAATATATTCGTGAAAGACTATGCGTCGATGTTGGCGTAGTGGGCATTCTCCTCGATGAAGCGTCTTCTAGGCGGAACATCGTCGCCCATGAGCATCGAGAATGTCCTTTCGGCTTCCGCCGCATTCTCGATAGTGATCTTGCGGAGCCTTCTGCGGGAAGGGTCCATAGTGGTGTCCCAGAGCTGATGGTCGCTCATCTCACCGAGACCCTTGTACCTCTGCACATTCACTCCCTTGTCCGAACCTTTGCCAAGACGGGCGGTAGCCTCGAAACGCTGCTCGTCAGTCCAGCAGTAGACTTCCTCCTTGCCCTTCTTCACAAGGTAGAGAGGAGGGGTCGCAAGATAGACATAACCGTTCTTGATGAGGTCGAACATGTAGCGGAAGAAGAAAGTCAGGATGAGGCAGGCGATATGGCTTCCGTCCACATCGGCATCGGTCATGATGATAACCTTATGGTAACGGAGCTTGCTGAGGTCCATCCTCTTCACGCCGTCCTCCCCTTCCTGGGCTACGCTCACGCCGAGGGCAGTGTAGATGTTCCTGATCTCCTCGCTGTCGAAGGCACGGTCGACCGCAGCCTTCTCGACATTCAGGATCTTGCCTCGGAGAGGAAGGATGGCCTGGATGCGTCTGTCACGGCCCTGCTTTGCGGTACCGCCTGCGGAATCTCCCTCGACGAGGAAGAGTTCGCACTTTTCCGGATCCCTCTCCGAGCAGTCAGCCAGCTTGCCGGGCATTCCGGCTCCGGTCATGGCTGTCTTTCTCTGAACCATCTCGCGAGCCTTGCGGGCGGCGGTCCTGGCATTTGCAGCCACGATGATCTTCTCGATGAGAATCTTGCCCTCCTTCGGATGTTCCTCCAGATACTGGTCCATGGCAGCCGAAGTAGCCTGGGAGACAGCAGATGTCGCTTCAGGATTGCCGAGCTTTGTCTTTGTCTGTCCCTCGAACTGAGGTTCGGCAACCTTGACAGAAACGACGGCGGTCAGACCCTCCCTGAAATCCTCGGGAGCGAGGTCGCCCTTGAACTTGGCAAGGAGATTGTTCTCCTCGGCGTACTTCTTGAGCGAACGGGAAAGTCCCATCTTGAAACCCTGGAGATGGGTTCCGCCTTCTATGGTGTTGATGTTGTTGACGTAAGAATAGATCTTCTCCGAGAAGCCGTTGTTGTAGGAAAGCGCGATGTCGATCGGAATCACCTTGTCGTTCTGCACGCAGATTGCCTCCGGAATCAGCTGGGTGGCGCCTGCATCAAGGTAATCGATGAATTCCTTGAGACCCTCGCTGGAGTAGAATACATCCTGACGGAACTGCTGCTTTCCGGTGGACTTGGAATCCCCGTTCTCATCCACCTCGAAGACATCCACGAGTTCCCTCTCATCTGTCAGGACAATCTCTATGCCCTTGTTCAGATAGGCGAGTTCCCTCATCCTGTGTGCCAGGGTGTCATACTTGTAGACAATCGTCTGGGTGAATATCTCGGCATCCGGGTGGAAGGTGATGATGGTTCCGGTGTCATTGCAGTCACCTGTAATCTCGACAGGTCCAAGAGGCTTGCCTTTCGAATATTTCTGCACGAAGATGTGGCCCTCGCGATGGACCTCGGCGACGAGGGAGTCCGAAAGGGCATTGACGCAGGAGACACCGACTCCATGCAGACCTCCGGAAACTTTGTAGGAGTCCTTGTTGAACTTTCCTCCCGCATGAAGCACGGTCATGACGACTTCCAGGGCGGAACGGTGCTCCTTGGGGTGCATGCCGGTCGGAATTCCTCGGCCATTGTCGGCCACACGTATGGAGTTATCCTGAAGGATCGTGACGGAAATGGAATTGCAATATCCGGCCATGGCCTCATCGATACCATTGTCAACTACCTCATACACAAGATGATGGAGACCTCGTTCACCAACGTCTCCTATGTACATTGAAGGTCTCTTTCTGACCGCCTCCAGGCCTTCGAGGACCTGGATGCTGCTGGCGGAATACTGCTCTTCGGCTTTCTTGATCTCTTCGTTCTCTATCATATTTTTCCTTTATGATTTTTCCGTAAACCTTATGTTTTCCAAAAACAAGCAAATATACGAAAAAAACTACAAATTAAGTGTGATTCCGACCGTGCCCCAAGGCCCTTTTTCAGCATATCCGACATTGCGCTGAAGGGTTTCGCAGAGAAGGTTGCCTCCCTGAGCCCAGACTCCCAGACGCCTGTTTATCTGATAGCCAGCCAGAAGGCCGACATCAAGGTAGCCCGGGATCCTCACCTGACGCAGGCCTTCACCTTCATCCACCAGTATTCCCGGCACACTGCCCTTCCTCGAAGTGCGGCCGGACAGATTCAGACCTGCATAGACACGGGAATTGATGTCCACCACGAGACGGGCATCCGCGGTCAGAGCCGGAATGCTCAGTCCGAGAGAGGATTCCTCTCCGACCGGACGGACCATGTTCCTGTAATGGATTCCCGCATCGAAACGCACCTTGCCTGCATCGAGTGCAAAAAGGGCATCGGCGTAGAAGGTGTTGTAGTCCTGATAGGTTATAGACGGGAAAAGTCTGTCGAAGACGAATATCCCGCTCTCCAGAAGACCGTTTTCAGTCATCGAGAAGCCTCCGGCGATGTCGAACTGGAGTTTCTTCCAGAGATTACCTCTGACCCCCAGTCTTCCGTTGACAACCTCGACTGAATTGTCCATAAAAGGCATCGCGCCGACCTGAGACGGATCCAGTGCGCAGAAAGGCTGGGAGAACGAGATGTGGTGATTGTCTTCGATCAGGGAAGAATATGGATTCAGCGTGGCACCACCTGTCGCGGAGGCGCTGAGCAGGACGTTGTCAGCGGCAGCGAAGGAGATGTTCACCGCAGGGTAGACGATCTTTCCCTTGTGAGTACCCATGGCAGCCTCCGGAGACTCTTCAGGAGCAGCCGAATGCAGCAGAGCCTCAAGTCTGAGTCCCAGACTGAACTTCCAGCGGCCTGTCTCGAGTTCATACTTCGGAGTCAGGGCGATGAGCGAAGAAGTACTGTGGATGTCTCCGCCATATGACGCGGAGATGACATCGAGGTCGGCAACGGCACGGCTGAAATAGTTCAAGACCGGACCGAAGGTGCCTTCAAGAGCCACAATTCCCTCGGAAACACTTCCTCCGACAGGCTCCAGCGCCTCTGTGGGATTATCCTTGTCCAGGAATATGAAAGGAGTCGTCCACTTGCTCCTCTCGCTGGCGAAACGCCCCCTGATCCCGAAATCATAGAAAAAGAACTTCTCTTCCGTGCTGGTCGAGCGCATTCTTGCATTGAAGTCAAGGGCATGGAAACCTCTGGTCGTGACAGTGTCCCTGGTCATGAGTCCGTAATAGCCGGCCCCGAAAGTCAGGGTAGATGCATTCCAGTTGTAATGTCCGTCGAAACCGGCCCTGGTGAGGGCATCGTAACCTTTCCAGACCTTGTCTCCCGGACGGAGAACGGCGACACCCTCCTCTTCGGAAGCCCCTATCCCCGCATAGTTGCCGAAATAGGACTTGTGGGAAGCGAAGAAGCTCAGGTCCAGACCGCCTTTGGTGGTCGGAGCGAAGACAAGATCGAAGACAGGATGGAGGGAATAACCGGCACCGGCCTTCAGATAGAGACGGCGTCCCCTGTAGGCATTCTTCTCCGGAGTCATGTTGAGCATGTACGGTTTGAAGCTGTACGAGCCGTCATATTTCTTCTCGAAGACCTGATAGTCGTAATCCAGGTCGAAGCGCAGCAGCGAATCCGGCACCGCCATCTCCGACAGCGGCTTCCCCGCATCGGCAGAGGTGCTCTGGTAGGTGTTGGTAACCTCCACGGTAGGATTGAAGTTCTGCGCGGCGGAGCGCGAGCAGAGGAAAACCGACGCTATTGCCAATGAATATGATAACTTTTTCATCATTACATCAAAGTCTTAAGTTTCTCCAGTCTCATGTTGACATTGTCCAGTACCCCGTCAGATTTGCCCTGAGGGGTGTAACCGTCCCTGATACTCTCGAAGGTAGCCTTCGCCTGAGCGTAGTTTTCCTGCTCGGCGAAGGAGTCGCCAAGCACTATGAACGCCTTTGCAAGCCAGTAGGACTGGTTCGGAGCATCGGCAGCGAACTTGTGGACCATCGACTGGACAGTGGAGTAGTTGCCCTGGTCGTAGGCATCCTGGATGAGCATGTAGGTTGCTTCGGCACCTTCGGCATCCGACGGCTCCGAGCTGAGTGACCGGAACAGAGCGTAAGCCTTGTCCCTCTCGCCCAGAGAAAGGCTGGACTTGGCGCAGACATAATCGGCCTGACGCTTTTCTGCCGCGGAGCTGGCCTTGTCTGCCTTGAGGGCGTCAGCGCAGGCGATAGCCTCCTGATAGTCGAGTCCCCTGAAGGCGGACTGCATCATACCGGCTCTGGCGGTGTGTCTGTTGGCATCCAGACGGGCAATCGAGAGCAAGGACCTGTAGTATGAATAGGCATCCTTGAAGTGCTCCAGTTCAAATGAGAGGCCGGCAAGCCTGAGGGTAGCGTTTTCCGAGCAAAGTCCCGAAGGCTCGGTCTCAAGGGATTTCTGATACCAGTCGCAGGCAAGTTCCTTCTGACCGAGATTGCGGTGGCACTCTGCAAGGTAGTACTGGGTCTGGGCGACATTCACGCCCTGAGGATAACGGTCCAGGTAGGACTTGAGGGATGAGATGGCCTTTGAATAGTTCTCCGTCATGAAGACCTGCTCTGCAGCATTGAAGTACATCTGTTCCTTCTCGGCGTCGGTCTTGTCCCTGGTGGCTCCGATCAGTTCCGCATAGTCGAGGAACTCGTCGCCTCGGCCTTCGGACTGGTAGATGGATTCGATCGCGCTCAGGGCATCGGCAGCATAGTCCGTGTCAGGCATCAGGTCGATGACCTTCTTGTAGCAGTCCAGAGCGTTGTCATATTCGGACATGTTCCTGGAAATCATTCCAAGCTCTATGAGCGAACGCGCTATGATGGTGTTGTCCTTGGTGGAAGACCCGAGCTTGCGGAAAACGCTGATGGCAGATTCATTGTCAGATGCTGCGACATATGCCCTTCCGAGCTCGTACATGGCTTCCGGGTAGAATTCCGCAGAAGGGTCGGCCTCCTCCACGGAAGAGAGGACCTTGACTTTGCCTTTCTTGTCTCCGGTAAGTCCGTAGGCGATTCCGGCCTGAAGGTAAGGATAAAGATTGTCCTTGTAAGGGAAACGGGCGATGGCCGCCTCGTAGAGCTTTATCGCCGAAGGATAGTCCTTCCTGAGGAAATCACAGTCCGCCCTCCTCGCTGCGGCATCCTCTCCCTTTGCAGGCTTGGAAGAGGCAAGATACTCATCGAACCACTTGGCCGCTCCATCATAGTCATCTTTCTTGAAGTAGCAGTAGGCCAGGTCGTAAGGGATGAGAGCCCCCTCGGGTTTGCCTTCCAGAGCCGAATTGTTGTACAGTGTCGTGTAGACATCGATTGCCTGGTCATACTGACCGCTTCGGAAGTAGGACTCTCCGAGCCAGTAGCGCGCAATCTGGTTGAAAGGATCCCGCTTGTCGGAATAGTATGAAGCGGCCTTGAGAAGCGGAACCGCATCCCTCCATCCACCACCTTCGATCAGCTGGTGGGCACGCAGGTAATTAGCCTTCATGTAGTTGACCTTCTGGCGGGAATCGAGCAGATCGATATTCGAATATGCATCCACGGCAGCTGCATAATCATGGCCGTACAGGCATGCGAGGGCTATGTAGCCGTAGATGATGTCGTCCTTCTTCTTACCCGGATAGGCTTTCATATATTCATTGAAGACGGAAGGGTTGTTGTTGAGGTCGAAGGAAAGCTTCGCGTAGTTGAAATGCGCGTCCTCGCGTATGTCTTCGTTCCACGGCTGGGAGGATGCAGCCTTGAAGGCATCCATAGCCGCAACCTTGTTGCCCGTCTTGATGTAGCTGTAGGCCATTTCGTAGTTGGCGATCTGTCCGATAGAGTCCGCGCGGGATGTCATCCTGGAGAACTTGTCCACAGCCCCCTTGTAGTCTCCCGTCGAATACATCACGGAGCCTGCATAGAATAGATCTGCATCGTCCATCTCCTTTGCCCCTTCGCCGAAGATCTCGTAGTATTCCCTTGCCTTGGCTGCATTCCCTTCAGAGAGATAGGATTCCGAGATGAAACGGGCAAGCTGCCTTTTCCTTTCCGGTGTGACCCTGTCAAGAGCCGCATCGCCGTTGCTGATGACATAGGAGTAGTCCTTCAGCATGTAGCGACATTCGATCATGTACGGGACTGCCTGTTCGGTGAATCTTGGGTCCTTGGCCGCCTTCGAGAACCAGTCGAAGGAGTCTTCGAAATTCTTCCTGACATATTCGATGTACCCCAGGGAATATCTCGAAGGGGCGGTATAGTCCGAATACGGCATCTTCTCCGCCTTGGAAAAAAGTTCTTCCGCCCTGTCATATTCATCGAGTTCGAACAGGGAATATGCCTGCTTGAAGATGAACTCCGGCACCTGGCTGTTCTTGAGGCTGCGCATGTCGATCCGCGCGAACTCGGCGCTGGCAGTGCTGAAGTTCTGTTCATCAAAGAGGTTAAGGGCATTGTAGAAGCGGATCTGAGGGATAAGGCCCGAATATGGGTACTCCGATATGTACTGGTCTGCAAGGTTCCGGTTTCCTACCGACTGACGCCGTACGGCGCAAAGGGCTTCATAGCCTTTGGCCATCACATCCTGACCGGAAGCGGCGATTTCCGAGAAAATGGATTCGGCACGCTCGAACATGCCGCGGTCATAGAATTCAACGGCCTGGCGGAAGGCATCGGTCTTTGTTGTCTGACCATTGGCGATGAGCTCGGAAGACAGTGCCAATGCAATTGACAAAGCTGCAATGAGTCCTCGGTTCATATATGTTGAAATTTATGTTTGTTTTTCAAAATTCTTTCTCAAGTTCCGCAAGTCGGAAACTTGGTCAATTGAGTTTCGCAAGTTGCAAGTACTTATCATTCAGTGGACTTTCCACCATACGCGAACTTTCGCTCACGTCATGATCTTTATCCACGCTACCCTATCCCTAA
>SFMU01000086.1 GCA_004552965.1 Bacteroidales bacterium
TCGGACTGTTTTTCCATCCAGTGTGCAAATCCGTCCCAACCTTCTTTTCTAAGTGTGAAAGCCATCTGGAGGTAAAGGTTTGAAGACCAAAGTTCAGCGGTAATCTGATCGTTGAACGCTTTCTGAAGATTTTCTGAAATCATAGTATCAAAAATTTTAGCTTTATTGTGTAAGCGGGTTACTGTTGCTGCAATGAATATGCCAAAAGATATGAGCTGCCAACTCAGCATCCTCATCAATCATAGATTACTGAAAGCATAAAACGAAATGATATCCACATGGATTACTGAAAGCATAAAGCGGAATGATCTCCACATGACGTTCGGCATAGTCTGCCGTTTTGTCATAGCAGTACAATTGTCCGAAATTCGCATCAAAACCACAAACAAATACGCCAAAATCCGTATCAGCAAGTGATACGGAAATAGTGTTTCACTGAGGGACCCTCTCCGGACACACTCGATGAAACACTACCTAGATGCATGATTCCAGTAGATTTTCAGTAAATTTGTCTCTTGCATATGGAAATGAAAATCAACATACTCTTTACCTCCTTCCTTGCAGGTTTGGCGCTTTGCGGATGCGTTTCATCCTGCTCATCTTCTTCAAGAATAAGCAACTCCGACGAAGCAGTCCCTGCACTTTTGGAAGAAGCCTCAAGAAGCATTGATGCCCAAGACTTTGAAAAAGCTATGGATATGGCTTTGCAGGCTCTGTCCCTTTCCGAAGCCAATCCCATCCTGAAGGTGAGGACCCTTCACACAATAGTCGGCATAGACATAATGGCGAGCCGCGACGACGATGCCTGGAAGAAAGCCATTGAGGCGGAAGACATTGCCAGGGAGCATGATTTCAAGGAAGAACTTGCGGCCATCCTCATATCCAAGGCAAAGCTCTGCTCTTACGCGGAAATCTCTCCAGATACAGGACGCAACGATGAAGGCCTCTCCTACGCGCGTGAAGCCCTTCTTCTGGCGGAGCAGACGGCCAATCTGGAAGAACAGGCCGAATCGTGTTATATAATCGGCTCTCTTTATATAAACAAGAACCGCTGGTCGGATCCCATAGACCCGGAAATATATCGCTCGGCTGGTCAGTGGCTGGACCGCGGACAGGCCCTTGCCGACAGTTGCAACAGTCCGCGGCTGAAGCGCAACGGTATCCTTTTCCGCTCCCGCTGGTTCCAGCAGGGCGATAAGAATGAAGAAGCGATTACATATTTCGAGAAGGCCCTTGCCGCCCTTGAGGAGACGGACTATCTCACGGCATCAGCCCTGGATGACCGCCTGGTCAGGCTTTACACCCGCACAGGAAGATATCAGGATGCTTTGGACATCCACGACGATTATGTGTTCCGGATGCAGAAGTACATACAGCAGAAGCAGGAGGAGACCCTGCAGGAAATGCAGACCCGATTCGAGGTTCAGGAGAAGGAACGCGCCCTGGAACGCAACCGTTACAGAATTCTCATTCTGTTACTGGCGCTGATGGTAACTGCTGCCATAGCAGTGAAGGCCTGGGAGTATGCATGCAGGATGCGAAGCCGCTCCGCTGCGCTCCAGCGTATAAGCGACAGCAAGGAGCAGATTATCGAGTTCCTTTCCAAGGACCTGAGGAATCCCTCGGGCAATATTGCAGGAGAAATTGCGAAACTTTCTTCCGATGTATCCACACTATCCCCGGACCAGATCCGGGAGCGTTGCGAGAAAATCGTATCCGGAGCCAATACAATCAATGACAATATTGCGGATTATGTGGAGGACGTCCTTCTTAAGCGCAGCCGCCGGATTGCCGACATCGGCCTCTCGCAGCGGGAAATCCAGATTATCCGCCTCAGTGCAGAAGGTCTGACCGCCGCTCAGATTGCCGACCGGGTGTTCCTCAGTGTGAATACCGTCAACACCCACCGCCAGCGCATTTACCGCAAGATGGATGTAAAGAACGTCTCCGAGATGCTCCGCAAAGCCACCGAAATAGGAATCCTGTAACCTCGTTTCAGTGGAGGTTCATCTGTTCTTCTACGACTGAATATTAGCTCCATCGAAAGCATTTTGCGGACTGAATCACTAATCCCGGTTTACTCGTACTGCGTTTTCTCTCCGCAGGCAATGGTTGCAGATGCAGCGAAAAGCAGACAAGTACTTATTTACCGAAGCAGACTCCGTCGTGTTTTCATATTCAATGGAAATGCCTCGGCGAAATATTCGGAAATATATATAACAGTTGTTATATTTGATTATATTTTTGGAGAAGATTGGTTTCATGATGGAAGGAATTCTCCGGAGCAATGCAGTCGGGGACGGTAAGGTGATCGATATGGTAATGTATTCATTGATAAAAGAATAGAATGGCGCTGACATCATTGCAGAAGCCAATCTCGACTGGTGCCTTGCAGGCATAGGCATGGTCCTGTCCTTTGTGTCCATCGGCATTGCATTCGCCAGATACACAAGCAGGGACATACGCGCATGAGCATGGAGCAGCGGCACTTTGACATATTCCCTCATAATGAATTGATATATTAACGAATATGAAGCAACTTATTGGATATTGCGGTCTTGATTGCGAGTTGTGTGACGCCAGAACCGCTACGTTGAACAATGACGATGAGCTCCGGGCCAAGACGGCTAAGCTTTGGTGCGAGATGAACAATACAGACCAGATCAGACCTGAGCACATCAACTGTCTGGGCTGCAGGGTGGAAGGAGTCAAGACATATTTCTGTTCCTATCTGTGTGAAGTGCGCAAGTGCTGCTCCGCCAGAGCCTTCGAAACCTGCGCCGAATGTCCTGAAAAGGCCGCTTGCGACAAACTCGCTCCTTTCACGGACAATGAAGTGGCAAGGAAGAACATCGGCTTGTGACCCGCTGCCCGTCCTGTCGGACACTGTGGGTTTCAGAGGTATTTTGCAAGAATGCGGCATAGTCGATGTCGCGGTATTAATGGGTGGCTGCACACGGGACGAGCTCCGTGTGGCCTCCGAGAAGGCCGACAGGGTAATTGTTTGTTTCCATCGCCGTCTGTTGTTTGAACGCAAAGGAAACACGCTCTGCTGCAATTCTGCGGCAGGATTCTCTCCTGCCATGTTATTGCAGTGGAGTGTCGCATTTTTGCAGCATTAACACATAGAACGATGAAACATTACGGCGATTTATATGAGCAGGACATAAAATGGTTCGAGATCATCGATGCTCTTGATACACTCCCGGAAGAAGAGAGAATAGAGAGGTACCGCGCAGAGGTGCAGGAGGTGGAGAAAAGCATACTCCGCCTCACGGGAGACCCCCTGAAGCTCTCTGCAAGACGCTGGGAGAAGAGTGAGAGGACAGCCGAAAAGGTCGAAGACCTGCTCGGGAGACGCTACTATCTTCTTTCGAAGATGTTCGAAATCCATTGCTCCGAGGCAGAGGTAAAAAGGATGGAGAGCGTCAATGCGCATCTGTATGAACTTACCTGCGACATGTTCTCCAGGACCGGCAGGATGTACCGGAACATCCTCGACCTCCCGATGGATCCAAAGGACGATGACCTCACGGTGGAAGGGACGCTGAAGTACTGGGGAGACTCGGCGCAGGACGTTATACACCTGGAGGATGACGGGTTCTACGGGTCCGACTTCACGAGGATGATCCTTGTCAACGCCACCCTCCAGAGGGATGTCAAGGGCGACCTGGAAATCATCTCCTGCCGTCCATTATGGGATCCGGGCTGCGGACACAAGTCCTCGATGAGCGATGCCGAGCTTGACATCGACAATCATCTCGACGACGGCACAACCTGGGCGGAAAGCTGGCTGAGGCATCCGAAACTCGACCATATCTGCATGTGCTATGCGACCCACGCCGTCGTGACCCATCAGGACTACCCTGTTCCGGACCTTCTGAGGATGAACACCTTCGAGGTGAAGGTGGACGTGACCGTGCAGCAGATAAGCGAGCAGGACGGGACGCGCTTCTTCTGGTGGAAGGACTGCACCGAGCAGGAGTTCGTGGACAAGTTCATGCACGAGGCCCAGAGCCGCCCTTCGGGAGAGAGCCTCGGGGAGTTCGTCTGGAGGAGGGGCATTGAATATTTCGAGCTGGAGGAGGTAGAAGAGAGCCACAGATGGTTGCTTAAGGACTTTGACAAACATCCGAGAATGGACTGCGAAGAGATTAAAGACCGGCTTCAGACCGATATCATCTCCATCTCCAGGCTTCCGGACTGCCGAAAAGACGACAATTTGGCCGGGGACTTCCTGAGCGGCGAAGGAAGGTATTTTGACTATGTGACCGCCTCAAACATTCTTGTCACCGGAGCCCCGAAGCAGGGCAAGAGCACGGCTATAAGAATAATAGTGGACGCCCTCAAGAGCTGTCCGGAAGCCTCCGGAATGCAATTCAGGGTCATCGACACGTCGAAGCCTCATTGGGATGCGGACGAGACGCTCGGAGAATTGTGCCGCGAACTGGAAAGGAGGGAGACCCTGCAAAATGTAGGTGTCGACATCTCGGGGTTCCCTTTGATTGTGACCGTGATTGATGAATATTCCGACCTTGTGGAATTCGGCAGCCGGGACTCAAGGCGCTCTGTCAAGGACTCCGTCCTGCGCATTGCAAAGGAAGGATCTGGGCTCGGAATCCGCCTGATACTCTCCAGCAGGCATCCCTCTAAGGAAGTGAAAGCCCTTCTCGACTACTTCCCTACCCGCTTGGTATTGAGGGTATCCGACCCGAAGGATTCAAAGGTGCTGCTGAAATCCGAGGCGGCATTCTGGGACCTGAACTCCGGTGGAGAGATGTTTCTCTATGACAATGGCGTCATCTCCCATTGCAGCCTTTCCGGAGTCATTCATTAATATAGAGAATCCGCCATGAACAGGTCATGTGGATGCCATCATCATTGATAGGCATCCACATATTTCTTTATATCCCGCGAGGTAATTGCGGAAAAGGGACTCATCCAGGTGAATATCCCTCATCCTTACTATCCTTGCTTTCATTTTCATGTCTATTTCGCTGCAATAATAGAAGCCCCCGGTGCAATTGCTCGGCAGTCGGCATTCCGTTCAGACTTCACCGTTCACCAACGGTGCACAGGAACTCAAGGAGGCGTATATGCGCCTTTACGGGTTCGACTACCAGAAGGCCTGCTGCCACCTGAGCGACTTCGATTTCGAAGTGCTCGACTGATGCCGCGGAATTCCCGTCAGTAACAAGGGGTCGGAGAGAGATTTCCGGCCCCTTTCGCTGCCGCTG
>SFMU01000040.1 GCA_004552965.1 Bacteroidales bacterium
TTGTCTTCCATACTTCAAAGGTAAGGTCTTTTGATACACAAACCTACCTTCAAGTATATGTTTATGTCACATTATGCCACGGAAGTTTGCAAGTGTCCCCATTAGGATCTACATAATTGTTCGGATTGCCGTAACAGAATGAATAAGGACCTGACTGATACTGCTTCTCCGCAAGGGGGTCCGGGGTGAGCCATCGGGCGAGGGTCGGGTCGTACATGCGGGCGCCGTAGTCGAGGAGGGAGAGGTCGGGGCTGAGGGCCTGCTGCTCTTCCTTGCCGGAGTAGCGCCAGCGGTTGGACGGGTCGGTGATGGTCGATGTGGCGCCCTGGGTACCTCCGGTAAGGGCCCAGCGGGTACCGAACGGGAGGTAGTCCGAGGTCTCGAGCACTTCTCCGGTGGAGCCGTCGGTGACGGCACGGACACTGCCGAGGTGGTCCCTGATGTGGTGACGGACAGAGTAGCCGGACAGTGTCCCGTCGGCGTCCCTTTCGGCGACTATCCGTCCGCCGGTTGTCAGCACGCAGTCAAGGGTCAGGGCTCCGCCGGGCGCTTTGGTGTAGATAAGCTCGCCCTTGTACACGTAGCCGCTGCCGTCCGGTCGTTCCGTCGAGTACTTCGTCCCGTCGGCAAGCCAGGTGTACGTCGCCAGGGTCGAGGTCACCCCGCCTTCGGTCACGGTTGCCCCCGACAGGAGGTTGAGGGCATTCCAGACAAGGTCCTGGCCGGTCCGCCCGTCGTGCGTCGTGTTGCCGTTGGCATCGTAGGCAAAGGCACTGTAGGTCTTGCCGCTGCCGTTGCTCCCCGAGTTGGAGATGGAGCAGATGCGGTTCCCGGAGAGGGTGAAGAGAAGGTCATCCTCGGGATCGGCCGCGCCCTGCCCGTACCGGACAAGGGCCTTGATGTTGCCGTTGCGGTCATACTCCAGCCCCTGCTCGGTGAAGGCATCGGTTGCGACCGTGGATGACCCGATGTAACGCTTCGACCCGGTGAGCCGGTCAAGGCCGTCGTAGGAGAAGGCGTAGGTCTGCATCCCGCTGCCGCTTCCCCGGGACCAGCTCCACTCGGAGATGCTCCCGCCGTACCGTCCGGCTGTCGAGGTCCGGGACGGGTCAGTGTAGCGGAGGGTCGAGGAATAGACCGGGGAAGCCTGGCCGGTGAGCCAGCCCCTGGCATTGTACGAGAGCGTCTCGGCCGTGGAACCCGCAGAACCCGGCTCACCATAGGTCCGCCCGATCATCCTGCCCACGTCGTCGTAGGAATATGTCACCCTGTCCGTCGCATCCGCACCGCCACCGCTGACGGTCGTCACCTCCCCGGCCAGGCGATCCCAGCCGTCGTAGCTCATCTCCCTGGTCACCACCGTGGCAGCACCTCCATAAGGAGTCACCACCTTCCTCGATGCGACGGTCCTGCCGGTGAACGACAGGTTCAGGAAGAGGTCTTCCCGCATTCCCCGGTGGTCAATGCAGTGCTTCTGGATAGGCTGTGAACGCCAGTCGTAGTAGACGGCCTCCGCCGAAAAGGACGACCCGTCACCGACAACGAAAGTACGGCTCCCGGTCTGCAGTCCCTTGGCTCCCGGAGAGGAGTTCGAAGGCCAGGCCGTACCGTAGCCGGACAGGGTGCTGACGGCAAGACCGGACGCAGTGGCCGAAGGCAGCAAGGACAGTATGGCGGGCTTTTTCTTCATAAGGGCTTAAGGTTGAGTGACATTGGGTCAAATATATGCAATAGTATCACATTTTTCAATACTATCCCTGCCATTTTTTGAATAATCCGGAAACTTCCTGGTCAAGGAAACTTTTTCAGAAAGAACCCCGACTATTGAAAAGGAAAATATTATTTTTGCAAAACAAAAAAGTTATCCTCGATGGACAGCCCTTTCCAATATAACAAATACGTCACCGGACAACATTTCATCGGGAGAAAGGAGGACTGCGGCATCCTGATGAACCTTCTTTCGAACGGAGAAAACGTCGTTCTTTGGGAACCTACTGGAACGGGGAAGAAATCCCTTGTGTACCAAGTGCTTACAAAGATGAAACTATCCGGGACGATCTTTACTGCAGGTTCTTTCTCGGCCCTGTCGGTCCGCACTGCGGACGATTTCTTCATCCGACTCGGGACCACTGTCATCCGGATGCTGGCATCCACTCCTGAAAACTATGAAAAGATAGTGACAGGCTGCCTGGCCGGGACGCATTTTGTGTTTGACCGTAAAGCTTTCGCCGACAGGGACATCATCCTTTCCACAAACTGGGATCTGGATGAGAATGACCACATGGCCATTCTCCGCCTGCCTTATATCCTTTCTTCAGGCCGGCCGGAGAGGATACATCTGATCATCGACGAGTTCCAGAACATTGACCTTACGGGAGAAGGTGACAGAATCTTCTCCCTGATGGAGAAGGTGATGGATGAGGTAAAGGCTGCAGGAGGCAGCCGTTTCTCCTACATATTCCTGGGCTCGAGGGTCAATGCGATGGCAGACATATTCATTGGCAGGCACCATTTCTACCGCAGGGTGCAGAGGCTTCCCATGAGCAAGGTGGATGAGCGCGAAATCGTCGAGCACATCATCAAGGGCTTCCTCGCCAGCGGAAAGGTCGCCGACAGGGACCTGCTCAGCGGAGCGTGCCGCCTGCTTCGGTGCAATCTTTTCTACATCAATCATTTCACCTCGATCAGCGATTCCCTCTCAAAGGGCTACATCATGGAACCGGTGATGCTCGAGGCACTGAAGACACTGCTTGCGATCCACACCGGGCGCTTCATCGCCACAATGAGCGACCTCACCACTTTCCAGGTCAGTTTCCTGCGGGCCGTGGTTGACGGTCATCTCAAGTTCAGCACCGCCGAGGTAATCAAGAAATATTCCCTGAACTCTTCCGCCAACGTCCGCAGGCTCAAGGATGCGCTGATGAAGAAGGAGATCCTGACTTTCGAGGGACAGGATGAGAGGCCGGTCATCCTGGACCCTCTGTTCGAATACTGGCTGAAGAATCATTATTTCAATACCAATCCGTGATGAAGAAGATTGCAGTACTGACCGGTGCAGGTGTCAGCGCCGAAAGCGGTCTTGACACCTACCGCGACTCCGGAGGGTTATGGGACAGCTACGACCCGATGGAGGTTGCCTCGATAGATGGGTGGAACAGGAATCCTGCCCTGGTGCTGGAGTTCTACAATGGATTCCGGAAGCAGCTCCGCTCAGTGTCGCCCAATGCCGCCCACCGTGCCATTGCTGCGTTGGAAGACCGTTTTGAAGTGACGGTCATCACCCAGAATGTCGACAATCTGCACGAAAGGGCAGGAAGCACCCGCGTGGTGCATCTCCATGGGGAAGCGACCAAGGTGCGTCCCGAGAGCGGTGAATATGACCTGACATATTCGGAGAAGGAAGTTTTCGACATAGGCTATGGGGAAGTCGGACTGGGGGACCTCGCTCCGAACGGGAAGCAGCTGCGTCCGCACATCGTCTTCTTCGGGGAGGCTGTCCCGAAGATCGAGAAGGCGATGGATGTAGTCTCCGCCGCCGACATATTCCTGATTGTGGGAACATCGCTTGCCGTCTATCCGGCTGCAGGGCTTTATCGCTATGCGAAGAATGAATGCCCGATATACATCATCGACCCAAAGGAAGTGCCTGTCCGCGACAAGAGGGTGACTCACATCCGCGAGACAGCCACCGTCGGCATGGAGCGTTTCCTCGAACTCCTTGGAGCATGAATATGTCGACACGGGATTGCCCCTTTCTCCTGAAAATGAATGTTTTTGGAAAATAATTTGGCGTTTTCTGCGGAAATTTCTATTTTTGCAGTCCATTTTATGGCCGTGGAGCTCCTGGAAGTTCCGCATCCCGTGCGGGCGCTTGCGGCTGCAACTAATAAAGTTTTGTTTTTTTATGTACGCAATTGTTGATATTGCAGGACAGCAGTTCAAAGTCGAGGCTGGCAACGAGATTTTCTGCAACCGCCTTCCGGCCGCAAAGGATTCCGCCGTCGAGTTCGACAAGGTTCTGCTGATTGACACCGACGGGCAGATTCAGCTCGGTAATCCTTACGTGAAGGGTGCAGTTGTCAAGGCTACCGTCCTCGCTGACGATGTAAAGGCTGACAAGGTACTCGTATTCAAGAAAATCCGTCGCAAGGGCTTCCAGAAGTGCAATGGCCATCGCCAGAAGCTTTCAAAAATCCGTATCGACGCTATCGCTTAATTTCTTAAGACTGGAACACTATGGCACACAAAAAAGGACAATCAAGTTCAAAGAACGGTCGTGAGTCTCATTCAAAACGACTCGGTATCAAGAAGTTTGGCGGTGAGGTCGTAAAGGCCGGTAACATCATCGTCCGCCAGAGGGGCACTGTCCACAATCCTGACAAGTTCGTCGGAATGGGCAAGGACCACACTCTTTATGCATTGGTTGACGGAACAGTGAAGTTTACCAAGAAGAAGGAAGACAAATCCTATGTTTCGGTAGTACCTTTTGAGAACTAGACTCGGAGGGGAATAGAATAAAGAGGGCTGGCTTCGAGTTTTCGTGCCTGTCCTCTTTTTCTTTAAAGATAACTTGCAAAACTTAAGTAATAGAATATGCTGACATTGAAAATGCTTCGTGAAGATCCTGAAAGAGTGATCGCGAAGCTTGCCGTCAAGAATTTCGACGCAAGGCCTGTCGTGGAGAAGGTACTTGAACTGGACACCAACAGAAGGAATCTCCAGACAGAAAGTGACAGCCTTCTGGCGCAGCAGAAGCAGAAGGCAGCCGTTATCGGCAGCCTCATGAAGGCCGGTAAGAAAGATGAGGCCGAAGAAGTCAAGAAGGAAGTTGCTCTTCTCAAGGAAAAGTCTTCCGAACTTCTCGCCAGAGCGGATGAGAACAACAGGGAACTTGAAGCCCAGCTCGTTCTCCTTCCGAACATTCCTTGTGACCTGGTTCCTCCGGGAAAGGGTGCTGAGGACAATCTTGTCGTCAAGATGGGCGGCCCCGAGGTCGTTCTTCCTGAAGGAGCTCTTCCTCACTGGGAGCTTGCGAAGAAGTATGACATCATCGACTTCGATCTCGGTGTCAAGCTGACCGGTGCCGGTTTCCCTGTCTACAAGGGCAAGGGAGCCAAGCTCCAGAGAGCCCTGATCAATTTCTTCCTTGATGTGAACACCAGGGCCGGTTACAAGGAGGTCGAACCTCCGGTGGTCGTCAATGCCGCTTCCGGTTTCGGAACCGGTCAGCTTCCTGACAAGGAGGCCCAGATGTACTACGTCGGTCTGGATGACTTCTATCTCGTCCCGACAGCCGAGGTTCCTGTCACCAACATATTCAGGGATGTCATCCTCCAGAATAACGAATGCCCTCAGAAGATGACCGCCTACACTCCTTGCTTCCGCCGCGAGGCAGGTTCTTATGGCAAGGATGTCAGGGGATTGAACAGGCTCCATCAGTTCGACAAGGTCGAGATTGTCCGTGTGGAGAAGCCTGAGGATTCTTATGCCGCCCTGGACGAGATGGTCGCCCATGTTGAATCGATAGTGAATGCCCTTGGCCTGAAGTACAGGATTCTCCGCCTCTGCGGTGGCGACATGAGTTTCACTTCGGCCATCACCTATGATTTCGAGCTCTGGTCTGCAGCCCAGGGACGCTGGCTCGAGATCTCTTCAGTGTCCAACTTCGAGACCTATCAGGCCAACCGTCTGCACCTGCGCTACCGTGACGCAGAAGGCAAGGTTCAGCTCTGCCACACTCTTAACGGCAGCTCGCTGGCTCTTCCTCGCGTGGTCGCCGCTCTTCTCGAGGACAATCAGACAGAAGACGGAATCATCATTCCTGAAATTCTCCGTCCTTACACTGGCTTCGACAAGATTGACTAGCCGGGCCTGATGGAGAAAAGGACAATCATCGGAATTGACCCCGGAACCAATCTGCTTGGCTTCGGGGTTATTGAAATAGATGGGGGCAAGCCGGCCTTCGTCGACATGGGTGTCCTGGATCTCCGCAAGGAGAAGGATGCATATTCAAAGCTGCGTCAGATTTTTGACACGGTCTCCGAGGTTGTCAGGACCTACCACGGGACCGAGATGGCGCTGGAGTCGCCTTTCTATGGCAAGAATGTCCAGGTTGTCCTCAAACTGGGAAGAGCCCAGGGAGCAGCGATGATCGCCGCCATGGAGCAGGGACTTCCTGTCTTTGAATATGCCCCCAGACAGGCCAAGCAGGCTATAACCGGCAACGGCGGCGCTTCCAAGGAGCAGGTCTCTCTGATGCTCGAGAAGACTCTCGGATTCCATCTGGAGACCGAGCATCTTGATGCTACGGATGCTCTCGCCATCGCGATGTGCCATTACTATTCGACCACGAATCCTGTCTCCTCCGTGAAGAAAGGATCCTCCGGTTGGGAGAAATATATTCTCGAACATCCTGAGAAAGTAAAATAATCGACACATTTTTCGGCTCCGGTTTAAACCCGGGGCCTTTTTCGGAGTCAAAAGGATGTTTGAAACAAAGTAGACGATAACTGAAATGAACTTCAAAAGAATCATGGCTGTGGCTGCCGGTTTGTTGCTTGCAGTATTCATGGCCTCCGCACAGAAAAGCGCTAAGGTGACAGCCTCGCTTGCCGACTCATCAAATGACGACCCGGTCGGGTTTGCAACTGTTTCTCTCCAGAAAATCAATTCTGACAAGCCGTACAAGTACGTGCTCAGCTCTTCCGAAGGCAAGGCCGTCATTGAAGGCGTCGCTTTCGGAAAGTACTTGTTCAAGGTTGAGATCATGGGCTACAAAGCCATCAGTCAGGAAATCGAGGTGAAGGGAGACCTGGATCTCGGTACTCTGAAGATGGATCCTGACGTGGAAGTCCTCAATGCTGCGAAAGTCACTGCGACCGGCAATCCGATCATCATCAAGAAAGACACGATCGAGTACACCGCGTCGTCCTTCAAGACAACCGACACCGACATGCTCGAAGACCTTCTGAAGAAGCTTCCGGGAGTGGAAGTGGCCGAGGATGGAACGGTCACCGCGAACGGTGAGACCATTTCCAAGATCACCATCGACGGCAAGACCTTTTTCCTGGATGATCCCCAGCTTGCATCCAAGAACCTTCCGGCGAAGATGATCGAAAAGCTAAAGGTGGTCCAGAAGAAGTCGGAGCAGGCCGAGTTCACCGGCATCGATGACGGCAACGAGGAGACGGTCCTGGATCTTACCGTCCACAAGGGAATGATGAACGGTGCCATCGGCAATGTCTCTCTCGGCGGAGGACGCGACGTCCCTTCTTCAGGTCTTGATCCCGATTTCCGCTATCAGGGCGGTGCCTTCGTAGGAAAGTTCACATCCAAGAGCAATATCAGCTTCATCCTCAATGCCAACAACACCAACAACCGTGGTTTCAACGACATTTCAGGCGGAATGATGCAGGGAATGCGCGGAGGTGGCGGCGGAATGGGCGGCGGCCAGGGAGGCTGGGGCAGCAGGAACGGAATCACCGAGTCCTGGATGGCCGGTCTCAACGGAGCCTGGACCCTCTTCGACGACAGAATGGACCTTGGAGGTAACTACCTTTACAACAGGACTTCCAAGAGTGTCAATGAGGAAAGCATCAAGGACACATACCTTGAGGACGGTTCTATCCTTACCTATAACAACAGCGGCTACAACAACACTTTCTCCGACGGTCACCGTCTGGGAATCAGGCTCGAGCATAAGTTTTCTGACAACACCTCGATTCTTTTCCAGCCTCAGTTCAACATCGGAAGCGGCAATTATTCTCAGCTATCCGATTTCGAAACCTTCAAGACCGGAGCTTCGTCATCCAGAGCTGCGCTCAATGACGGTTTCAGCAGCAATACCGGAGACAACAGGAACTGGAACGCTTCAGGTTTCCTCCTCTTCCGTCAGCGTCTCGGGATTCCGGGCAGGACCATTTCCTTCATGGGGTCATATAATTTCAGCCACAACACTCTCGACGGCTTCAACCAGTCTCTCACGAATACCTATGACTCGGTCGCCGGTGACAAGACCGAATCGGTCAACCAGAGAATAGACCAGCTTTCCAACGGCGCTTCACTCTCGGGCAGACTCGTCTATACCGAGCCATTGGGGAACGGTTTCTATGTTTCCGCCAACTACAGCTACAGCTGGAACAGGAACAAGTCTGCGAAAGACACCTACAACAGCGGCACTTACACGGATCCGAAGATCTACAACTTTGTCGGGGAGTCTCTCGATCTCACCTACTCCAGCAACATCCTGAACGAGTACAACAACCAGAGCGCAGGAGTCGATTTCCAGTACCAGAAAGACAAGATCCACGCTCAGGCCGGTCTCTCCCTCATCCCTACCGACACTCACAACGAGACAAACGGAAAGGTCTACGACAGCAAGGTGCTGAACTGGGCTCCTTCCATGATGGTCTGGTATGACATAACCGACAACACCAATCTCCGTGTTTTCTACCGCGGCAGATCTGCCCAGCCTTCCACAACCCAGCTCATGCCTGTCCCTGACAACTCCAACCCTCTGAACATCAGTCTTGGTAATCCTTCGCTGAAGCCTTATTTCAACCACAGCATGCGCACTGAGTTCAAGACCAGCAGCAAGAAGACCTTCTCTTCGCTGAATGTCAATCTGAATGCATCATTGGTACAGGATCCGATTGTATCAACCCTGTGGTACGGTACTGACGGTGTCCAGTACACCATGCCGGTCAACGGTCCGGGCTCCGGAAATGTCAACTACAGGATGTTCTTCAACTCTCCGATCGCCAAGTCCGACTTCTCAGTCTCTTTGATGAGCAACGGAGGCTACAGCTATTCTTCATCATTTGTGGGCAAGAATTCCTTCGACATGTCCAAATATCTTGACTCTGAGGGAGTCTTCTCAGACTATGATGCCTTCATCGCCGACTATCCGGACATGTCCTCATCAGACAACTTTACCGAGAACAGGACCCGTACGGTCAACCTGTCCGGCAGACTCAGACTTACCTACAGAAATGACTTCGTAGAGATCATGGCCTCTGGCCGCACCAGAATGAACAAATCCTGGTACACTCTTGAGAATGCCACCAACCTCACGACCTGGAACAACCAGATCTCAGGTTCGATGAACTGGACAATCCCGGGAGGAATCACTTTCAAGACCGAGGCCGACTACAATTGGTACAATGGTTATTCAACTCCTCAGGAGGACGAGGTCGTGATCAATGTCGACATCCAGAAGCTTCTCTTCAAAGACAAGTTCACACTCTCCCTCCGTGGCTACGACATTCTCGACCAGGCCAAGAACCTGACCGTCACGGATGCATCCAACTACCATCAGGAAGTGCGCAACAACACCCTCGGCCGCTACGTTATCATCGCCCTGACCTACCGCTTCGGCTCCTTCGGAAAGGGATCCAGCAAAATGAATATGATGGGAGGCGGTCCTGGCCCTGGTGGAAGAGGTCCTGCCGGTCCTCCGAGAATGATGTAGGAAGAATGAATATTCCCGGGCGGAACTATTCAGAAAGATCGGTGTCAGGCACCGCGTAGTTCCGCCACTTTTCGATCATCGACTCCATGTCCTTCGGGATCGTGGAGTCGAATTGTATCCACTTGCGGGTACGTGGATGGACGAAGCCCAGAGTCTTGGCGTGAAGGGCCTGACGCGGGCAGATCTCGAAACAGTTCCTGATGAACTGCTTGTACTTGGCATAGATGGTTCCTTTGCGGATCTCGGACCCGCCGTACCGTTCATCGTTGAACAGAGGGTGACCGATGTAGCTCATGTGTACCCTGATCTGATGGGTCCTGCCCGTCTCCAGTCTGCACTCCACGACGGTGACATAGCCGAACCGTTCGAGAACCCGGTAGTGGGTCACGGCATGCTTGCCTTTCGTGTCGTCATCCGGATAGACCCTGAATCTGAGCCTGTCGTTAGGGTCGCGGCCGATGTTGCCGTCGATGGTCCCTTCGTCCTCCTTGATGTTGCCCCACACCACGGCGACATATTTCCTTTCGATGCTATGCTCGAAGAACTGTCTCGCCAGGTCGAGCTGAGTTTCATCATTCTTTGCGACCACCAGCAGGCCTGAAGTGTCCTTGTCGATTCTGTGGACCAGGATTCCCATCCTCTCGTCCTCGGCTTCGGGCCCCTGGGATATTCCAAGATGGTAGGAAAGAGCATTGACAAGCGTGCCCTCGAAATGCCCGTGGCCGGGATGGACGACCATTCCGGCCTGCTTGTTGACCAGAAGCAGGTCGTTGTCTTCATAGACGATGTCCAGAGGAATATCCTGGGGCAGGATCTCGAGTCCTCTGCGCCGGTAGGGCATCACGAAGCGGATCACGTCTCCCGGCCGGATGATGAGATTGGCCTTGGCCACCTTGTCGTTGACTCTTACATAGCCCTCCTTGATGGCGCACTGCACTCTGTGCCTGGATGTGTCCTCCAGATGGCAGGCCATGTACTTGTCCACCCTCATGGGGGTCTGTCCTACATCGACATTGAGCCGGAAATGCTCGAACATTCCCTGCTCTTCGTCTTCTACCGTCTCCTCCGGGTCGCTGAAATACTTCTGCTCGTCCACTTTCTACTGCTCGTTAGATTCGTCCTTCTCCAGTGAGAGATAGATGCTTACTTCGGATCCCATCAGGATCGGTGCGTTCGATGCGGTCGGAGACTGCCTGTACACGACTGCGTTGAGGCTGTCGGCATAGGTCCTGACATTGCTGTCGAAACTCACTTTTCTGATGTTCAATGAGTTGTCGTGTATGGCATCGACGGCTCTGAGGTATTTCATCCCCTTGAGGTCCGGGATGTAGGTCTGGTTGTCAGTCGGATTCAAGCCTACCACCAGATCGATCACGGCTCCGGATTCGATCTGCTTTCCGGGCTTTATCTCACGGTTGTTGTAAACCTGACGGAGGACATTGTTCGTCGCAATATCGCTGACATAGGTGAGCTTGCCGAGAGTAAGACCCCTGGAATTGAGCTCAGCCTTGGCCTGCCTCATCGAGTATCCAACCAGATTCGGCATGGTGACCTTCTTGGAATGCAGGGCATTGATGGTCAGAAGGATCCTCCTTCCTTTCTTGACCTGGGAGCCGGCCTTCGGATTCTGGCTGTAGACAGCGCCTTTGGCCATCCTCCTGACATAGATGGAGTCCGTTACCTCGACTCTCAGCTTGTGTGAGCCGGCTTCGCGGGAGGCCTCGCTCACCGACATGCTGGTCAGGTCGGGCACGGTGATGGTCTCGCCGTGATTCGTGAACATGCCCAGAAGCAGGTTGATGACGACTACCAGGGCAACGACGAAGACGATTGCAAGGACAATGTTCCTGAGAATCCACTTGAACACTGAACCGCTATTGGTTTCTTGGTTTTCTTTCATGACTCGCGTGTTATCGAACTATTGTTGTCAGACCTTGTTGAAGAAAAGCTGGAATGTTCCCTCTCCGAGCAGGGCTATTCCTATGATCATCACGATGATGCCTGCAATCCTGCTCAGCCAGACCAGGGCGGACATCTTGATGACATTGCGTATCTTGCTGAATATGTAGGAGAACGTGAACCAGTAAGCCATCGATCCGGCAGCGACTCCCAGGATGATCGGCAGAACCGAGAATCCACTCCTGCCGGCATTGACGTTGAAGAATGCGAACAGGGCGAACATGACGAAAGCCGCACCTGGATTGGACAGGGCGGTAAGGACGGCTTCGGCATAGTCCTTTATCGAGGCGCCCCTTGACGGATTTCCGTTTTTGAGCTTCCTGAAAGGGTCCTTGAATGCCATCGAGGCTCCCAGAAGGGCTACAATGGGGCCTCCGATCAGGTAGATGGTATACTCGTAAGTGTTGATGAAATCCTGCGTCCAGGCAAGCGCGAAAATGGAAAGCGTGGCGTAGGTCGTGTCGATCGTGGTGGCACCCAGCCCGGTGTAGAAGCCTGCGCGGTGTCCGTAGCTCAATGATTTCTGGAGTACAAGAATCGCCGCCGGCCCCAATGGGGCTGACGCGCAGATTCCGATGGCGAATGCTTTGAGGACATCAACGATCATGGCGGACATCCTGCTATTTGGCCCTCATGAATATCTGGACAGGACAGCCCTGAAGATCGAAATGCTCTCTAAGCTTGTTCTCAAGGAATCTCTTGTACGGCTCCTTGACATATTGCGGCAGATTGCAGAAGAACGCGAACGCCGGGAATCTGGTCGGGAGCTGGGTGATGTACTTGATCTTGACGTATTTGCCTTTCCATGCCGGAGGAGGGCAGACTTCGATCTCCGGGAGCATGGCCTCGTTGAGCCTTGCCGTGGAGAGTTTCCTGCTGTAGTTCTCGGAAACGTGGGCGGCTGCATCCAGCACATCCATGATTCTCTGTTTCCTGGTGACGGAAGTGAATATGATCGGCACATCGTCGAAAGGAGCTATCCTGCGGCGGAGGGCGTCTTCATATTCCTTCATGGTGTTGCTGTCCTTGAGGAAGAGGTCCCATTTGTTGACCACAAGCACGCAGGCCTTCCTGTTGCGGACGATGAGGTTGAATATGCTCATGTCCTGGGCTTCCATTCCGGAGTTGGCATCAATCATCAGGATGCAGACATCGGCCTTCTCGATGGCTCTGATCGAGCGCATCACGGAGTAGAATTCAAGATCCTCGCTGACTCTGCTCTTCTTGCGCATTCCGGCCGTGTCCACAAGCATGAACTCGTGGTTGAACTTGTTGTAGTAGGTCGAGATGGAGTCCCTGGTCGTGCCGGCGACCGGGGTTACGATGTTCCTTTCTTCTCCGAGCAGGGCATTTGTCAGGGAAGATTTGCCGACGTTAGGCTTTCCGACGATGGCGATGTGAGGCAGGTCGGGCCTGTCGTCATCTTCCTTTCCGGTCTCTTCCGGGAGCACTCTGACCACTTCGTCGAGGAGATCGCCTGTGCCGCTTCCGTTGGCGGCGGAGATGCTCCAGATCTCTCCGAGTCCGAGAGAATAGAACTGGTAGGTGTCAAAGATCTTCTCCCCGGAGTCCACCTTGTTGACGCAGAGGACTACCGGTTTGCGGCTGCGCCTCAGCAGGTCCGCGATCTCTGCATCATAGTCCGTGATGCCTGTGGCCGCTTCCACCATGAAGAGCACCACATCGGCCTCCTCGATGGCAATGACCACCTGCCTGCGTATTGCCTGCTCGAACACATCGTCCGAGTTGGTTGTCCATCCTCCGGTGTCGACCACCGAAAACTCTCTTCCGCACCATTCGCATTTTCCGTAGTGGCGGTCTCGGGTCACACCTGCTGTCTCATCGACGATTGCCTGACGCATGCCGACGAGGCGGTTGAATAGTGTCGACTTGCCGACATTCGGCCGTCCGACGATTGCGACTAAACTCATAACTTCTGTCTATTTATTGTTCCTGCCGACCTTTCCCAGGCCGGAATCCCGGAAACTGCATGAAGCGCAGGCGCTTCCTCCCTCTCCACCGTTGCAGGCCGCCTTCCTGTCGTGTCCGGCGCACCCGAGCCTTTCCCTCTCGATCTCATTCATGCACTTGATGCCGAGCTTGCGCATTTCCTTGTTCCTGCTGATTTCGGTTTCGGGAAATTCGCCGTTTTTCCGGAATATGATGTTGAAACACATCCCGAAAATGCCCAGGCCGATGATGAGTATGGAGATGAGAAGGGTTTTCATGGTCTAGAAAATGAACTCGGTGCTGATCGGCTCGTAATGGTAGACCTTGCGGATGACGGCGGAAAAAATCTCAGCCATGGAAACAACCTTGATCTTGTGGGTGTCGGCTGTCGGACTGAGAGGAATCGTGTCTGTCACATATACTTCTTCCAGGCAGGAATTGTTGATTCTGTCATATGCCGGTCCTGAAAGCACCGGATGGGTTGCGCAGGCCCTGACGCTTTTCGCACCTTTGCTCATCAGGACTTCGGCTGCCTTGCAGAGGGTTCCTGCGGTGTCGATGAGGTCATCGACGATGATTACGTTCTTGCCTTCCACATCTCCGATTGCGGTGATCGAGGCGACCACATTGGCCCTTTCACGGGATTTGTGGCAGATGATGACCGGGCAGGCGAGTGATTTGGCGTAGGCATTGGCTCTCTTGGCTCCGCCCATGTCCGGAGCCGCGATTGCGAGATCCTCGATATTCAGGGACTTGATGTACGGGATGAAAACCTTGCTGGCATAGACGTGATCCACAGGGATGTCGAAGAAACCCTGGATCTGGTCTGCATGCAGGTCGCAGGTCATGACCCTGTCCACACCTGCGGCAGTGAGAAGGTTTGCGACAAGCTTTGCTCCGATTGCGACTCTCGGCTTGTCCTTCCTGTCCTGCCTTGCCCATCCGAAGTACGGCATCACAGCGATGATCTTGTCTGCAGAAGCCCTCTTGGCGGCATCGATGGTGAGAAGGAGTTCCATGAGATTGTCAGAAGGCGGGAATGTAGACTGCACGATGAATAACGTAGCCCCTCTGACGCTGTCATTGAATGAAGGAACGAACTCTCCGTCGCTGAACAGGGTGACTTCGCTTGCCCCGAGATGGTACTGCTCTCCCTCTTCGGCAAGTTTGTTCATGCCATCGATAACCTTGACTGCAAAATCTTTGGAGGCTCTGCAGGCAAACAATTCCATTCTGTGCTCTTTGTAGTACATGGTGTCCTGAATAAATGAATTGTTGTTAAATATATTGCTCAATGTAATCGAGAATCTCATCTCTGCCCTCACCTGTCTCCGAACTTGAAGAGAAGACAGGCGGAAGTTCCTCCCATTCCTCCATGAGAATCTGCCTGTTCTTCTCGATCTGAGCCTTCAGGGCATTCGGCCCAAGCTTGTCGCCTTTCGTGAATATGATGGCGAACGGCACGCCCATCTCGCCCAGAGAAGCGATGAACTCCCTGTCGATCCTGGTGATGTCGTGCCTTGAATCGAGGAGGACGAACAGAACGACCATCTCCCTGGACCGGGTGATGTAGTCGTTGATCATCTTTCTCAACTCCTCCCTGGCCGTTTTGGAAATCTTTGCGAAGCCATAGCCCGGAAGGTCCACAAGGTACCACTTCCCGTTGATTCTGAAATGGTTGATAAGTTTGGTCTTGCCAGGGGTCGAGGAAGTCTTTGCGAGCTTGCTGTTGCCGCAAAGCATGTTTATAAGCGAGGATTTGCCGACATTGGAACGGCCGATGAATGCGAATTCCGGCAGTCTGAGGGACGGTTTCTGGCTTTCCCTTGTACTGCTTCCCGCGAACACTGCTTCATTGATCGTCATATTCGGCTATCTTTATTTATAATTTACAAAGATATGTCATTTTTGTTAATTTTGCAGAAAACAGAACACAAGAAATGCAGAAGAAATATGTCGATCTGCTCGAACTGCAGACCAGGCTTAAGATGGGAATAGAGTCCTTGTTTCCGGACAGGATCTGGGTCAGGGCAGAGATAAGCGGAATCAGCCGCAGGCAGAACGGACATTGCTACCTTGAGCTCTGTCAGAACGACGGCACGATGGTCTCTGCGAAGACCAGGGCGGTGATCTGGGCCTCCCGCTGGAACTACATCGATCAGACTTTCCGGGCTATAACAGGCTCATCCCTGGATTCCGGAATGGAAATCCTCGCCAGAGTCCAGGTCGGCTTCCATCCTGTCTACGGTCTCAGCCTGACAATCGACGAAATTGATCCCGAATTCACTCTCGGTGCCAATGAGCGTCAGCGCCAGCTGACAATCGAGCGCCTGACCCGGGAAGGCCTGCTGAATCTCCAGAAGAGACTCCGGCTTCCTCTGCTGCCATATTCACTTGCAGTCATCTCCGCCGGCAACGCCGCAGGCTACGGTGACTTCTGCCGTCATCTGCAGGACAATGAATATGGCTTCGTGTTCGACGTGCATCTCTTTGAGGCACTGATGCAGGGCGAGTCGGCCCCGGCTTCCATCATGGCCGCCTTCGACGCCATCCTTTCGTCGGATGTCAGTTACGATGCAGTACTGATCATGCGCGGGGGCGGATCGGAACTTGATCTGGCCTGCTTTGACGACTACGATCTCGCTGTCACGATCGCCCGCTGTCCAGTGCCTGTCTTCACGGCTATCGGTCATGAAAAGGACCATCATGTGGCAGACATGGTCGCATCGGCCTATGTCAAGACTCCCACAGCCCTAGCCGACCTTTTCCTGGATTGCTACATTGCAGAGGACCAGCGACTTGCCTCATACGAGTCCCGTCTGCTGATGGCCTTTTCAAACCGCATAGCGAACATGTCGTCCAGCCTCGAGCTACTCGGATCGCGTATCCTGGCTGCCTCGAAGGGCAGGGCGCAGGACGCTCTGCATGCCATAGACCTTCTGGCCATGGGCATATTCAGAAATGCTGACAGGCGCATTTCCGATTCGGATCATCTTCAGGACAGACTTCTGGACAGGATCCAGCATTCGGCCGTCATCCGTGCGGACAAGGCCTCGGCCGGCGTGGACAAGCTGGAGACCCGGATCTTTTCGAGCACCAGGAATGCCCTTCAGGAGGCCCTGTCGTTCCTTCTGAAGGTGGAAATGTCAATCGAGGCGAACGATCCGCGCAACATTCTCCGGAAAGGTTTTGTGCTGGCTCTGGACCGGAATGGAATCAAGATAGAGTCCGCCGGCGGGACCAGGGTGGGGGACAGGGTCCAGATGATGTTTGCTGACGGCACCATCAAGTGCGGCGTGGTCGAAATCGACAGGCGCAGCAACATCCCGGGTGAAGAAGAGGCATCCCCGACCGCTCTTCCGGATGTCGGTTCGTGAAGCTTTGTCCCTCGACACCGGCGAAATGACTGTCATCCGGTTTTGCAAGAAGTGCAAGCCTCACGGCAGCAGATGATTATGAACTTGATAAACCTGAGTTATTCATGAATATGGAAACAGAAAAATTCGACTACACCAAGGCCGTCCGCGAACTTGAAGAAATCGCGGCCAAAGTTGAAGACCCTTCGACCAGTCTTGACGACATCGGGGCACTTGTAAAACGCTCCCGGGAACTGATTGAAGCCTGCCGGAACTACCTTCGCAGTGTCCGTGAATCAATCGAGTCCTGACCGGGAGCGATTCGCTCAGTCTGCAGCCTTCCTTAGAATTCCACTTCCACGAAAACCGGGAGGTGGTCTGAGGCTACCGTGACATCACCGCCGTTTTCGAAAGCCATTGGCACCTCATAATGCCTGACTTTGCACTTTACCCCATTGTTGAGCAGGAAAACGTAGTCGATACAGCCTTGGGGGTTCTTTGCTGAGATAGTGAAGTCAGTACCTGAGAGTTGCGTCCATTCCTTGCGGAACTCCGCAATCGTCTCGCTGTCGGGCCTGGTGTTCATGTCGCCGCAGAGGAAGACCGGTTTTCCGCTGTTCCCGTAGCGGGCTTTCAGCTCGCGGTTCAGGTCCCTGGCCTGGTTCAATGACGACCCCGGAGTCTTGTAGTCCAGATGGGTCGTTGCAAGGACATATTTCTCAGTCTCCACGATGCAGCAGGCGCGGGTCTCGCTTCCGTCATACCTGTCTAGATGAATCTCCCCGGAACTGATGATCCTGTCCCTGGAGCAGACGCCCACTCCATAGGCTCCTCCCTTGTAAGGCAGGGCGTTGACGAACCGGTAGTCCCAACCGCCCATCTCTTCGGCAAAATCCCGGAGCTGGTAGGTGTCATGCCTGAGGTTGCAGCTGTCCAGCTCGTTGAGTGAGATCACATCGGCATCAAGTTCCTTCATCATGCCGGCTATCATCGGGATGCTGTTCTCGGTTTCCTTGCTGAACACACCCACGTTATAATGTACTATTTTCAATGTCGTCTTGCCTGTCTGAGCGGAAAGAATCGTGCTGCAGGTCAGGAACAGGACCATGAGTGAAGTTTTGACCAGTTTGTCCATAATGAATGAATTATGAATAAGAAGTTATTGGATTTGGACTTCCTTTCCTTTGTATAAAACAGAAAATAAACTATTATTTTTTATTTAAAATATAATGCTCAGCCAAAGAGCCTTTGTTAATATCTCCTTCTTTATTGGACAACATTACTTGTTTATTATTTAGCATTCTGTAATAAGTCTTCTCTCCTGAAGAGGGGGTGATTAATTCAATTATTGAATCCCCTATTATATGATATACACCACAAGTTTCAAAAGTTGCATCTTTTTTTCCGATATATTCACTTTTCAAAGTATAGGTTTTATCCGCATTTATAACCAGCATCGTTTTTATGCCTTCACAATCAGCCGCAGGAAGAGTTCCCTCATAAATTCCAAATAAATTAGAAGTTTGGACTTGGCTTTCTGTTTTTATTTCACTGTTTTCAATTTGGGTATTATTCTTCCGAGAAGAATTACAACTGGTCATGATAACTAAAGATATAAGCCCATAAAAAATCATTTTCATAAAAAATCCTTTCTTTTTTAATTTAACAATATATGTCTGTATCATGTCTCATTTGGGCATAAAAAAGCGGCAGGGCATTCCTATTGTTAGAGAGGGAGCCGAAGTCCTTGAACACAAACAGGAAACGCCCCCCGCAAGTATACGGAAGGGCGCATAACTGTTTCATTGTGTTCAATAGATATTTTCGACTTTTCTCTAACACAGAATCAGCTAACCGCTTTTTTTGATATATCA
>SFMU01000041.1 GCA_004552965.1 Bacteroidales bacterium
TCTCGTAACTCTTCTCTATCCCTTCCCACAACAGCTTCGGGTCCGTCGGATACCTCATCTCGCTCTCATAGCAGGTCGCATCCGTGTACATCGTATCCAAATTCTGCATGTATGGCTTCCATTGTTCCGCCAGGATGTCCTGCAACTGCTGTATCTTCAGTTTTCCCGCAAGCTCCAGCATTATGTCATCCAGCAGTTTGTAGTTTGTCAGCGGACGAGCCGGATCTATTATCACGTCGCAGAACATCTGGTAGTGGATGTTGCCGTTCAACTGCTCCATCAACTTCGGACAACTCAGCCCAGTGTACATCTTCAGGAACATCAATGCCACTTTCCCCTCAGCTGTGAAGTATGACCTGCGTCCAAGTTTCGGTCTCAGGCTCTTACTGACGAGTCCGAAGTTCTCTGCCATCGCATGGAGCGGAAGCAGCTTCTTCATCCTGCCCAATTCACTCTTTTCAAACGTTGACCTATATAGGTCATAAAAATCGAACTCCGAGAATCCAATATTTGGTGCTAATTCAGCAAAATTTCGTACTTTTGACATGCAGATTTATTTTGCGATTCCTCCAAATTCAGCTTTCCACGGCCTGTTGGAGGAATTTTTCTTTATATATCAAAGATACGAAATATTTAACGCATTAGCAATCAATTTGTTAGGGGAAGGTTAACATTTCCCGACAGTCCCTATGTAACGACAGTGGCGGAAGGGTAAGTGTGGCTTGGTTCCGTCGGAACGAGTTCCGACTTCATCCCTCCCACGACTGCGTCGCGGGTCCTTCCCGTTCACGAGGCCACGGGCGGCCACGCCATCCAAACTTACCCTACCGCCACTTCCTTTGAATATCAAAAGAATATCTCCCGGTGTAACCATATATATGGAAAAGGGGCTGACTGATCAGTCATATTGACTATTCAGTCAGTCCCTTTCGAGTTCCGGGAATGTGAGAAGCCTCGCCCTGAAGTCACCTAGGACCTATGGCTGAGAGCTGAACACAAGCCATCGTACTAGATGAGCGGCTCGGCAGTCATCGCTGCAGGCTGCGGGATGCCCATCAGTTTCAGGATTGTAGGAGCCACGTTGCAGAGAGCTCCATCCTTGACGGTCTTGACTTCGTCGCCGGCATTGATGACGATGAACTGGACTTCATTGAGGGAATGGGCAGTGTTAGGGGTGCCGTCCTCGTTGACAGCATAGTCGGCATTGCCGTGGTCTGCGGTCAGGAGAACCACATAGTCATGCGCGATTGCGGCAGTGACGACTGCCTCAACACAGCCGTCGATGCATCCGACTGCATTCTTGATTGCCTTGTAGACACCTGTGTGGCCGACCATGTCGCCGTTTGCGAAGTTCAGGATGATCATGTCCTCCTTCTCTTCACTGATGGCGCAGATAAGTTTGTCGGTAACCTCGATGGCGCTCATCTCCGGCTTGAGGTCGTAGGTGGCGACTTTCGGGGAATTGACAAGGATTCTGTCCTCCAGGTCGAACGGAGTCTCACGTCCTCCATTGAAGAAGAAGGTCACATGGGCATATTTCTCAGTCTCGGCAATCCTGAGCTGGCGTTTGCCGGCTTTCGATACAGTCTCTCCGAGGGTGTCGGTGACCTCTTCCTTGTCAAAAAGGATGTGCAGACCCTTGAAGGAAGCATCATAAGGAGTGAGGCAGCAATAATAGAGTGGAATGGTGTGCATTCCCTCTTCCGGCATGTCAGTCTGGGTGAGGACAGCGGTGAGCTCGCGTGCGCGGTCATTCCTGAAGTTGAAGAATATGATGGCGTCCCCTTCGGCAATCGTGGCAACCGGCGCGCCGTTCTCGGTGACGACAATCGGCTTGATGAACTCATCGGTCACATCTGCGTCATACGAAGCCTTGATTCCTTCGAGAGCGCTGGAGAAGGAAGCACCCTTGCCTTCGACCAGAAGGTCATAGGCCTCCTTGACACGGTTCCATCTCTTGTCACGGTCCATCGCGTAGAAACGGCCGCAGACCGAAGCGATCTTGCCGGTGGTCTCCTTCATCTTCTGCTCGAGTTCCTCCACGAAACCGTAGCCGCTGCGAGGGTCGGTGTCACGACCGTCCATGAAACAGTGCACATAGACGTCGTCGAGGCCCATGTTCTTGGCCTCTGCGAGGAATTCATAGAGATGGTTGAGGCTGGAGTGGACTCCTCCGTGCGAGCAGAGCCCGAGGAAATGGAGCTTCTTGCCGTTTGCCTTGGCATATTCATAGGCAGCCTTGATCTCCTTGTTCTGCATGAGGGCATGCTCCCTGCAGGCGATGTTGATCTTCACGAGGTCCTGATAGACCACGCGGCCGGCGCCGAGGTTCATGTGTCCGACCTCGGAGTTGCCCATCTGTCCGTCAGGAAGGCCGACATATTCACCGCAGGCCTGAAGATGCGAAAAAGGATACTTTGCGCGAAGGCTGTCGATGAAAGGAGCGCCCTGCGAATAGATTGCATTGGATGAATCCTTGCGGCCTTCTCCCCAGCCGTCGAGAATCATTAGAAGTACTTTCTTGTTCATATCTTTACACGTGTTAGTTTCATATTCTAAATCTTGCAAAGATAATAAAAATTCAGAGTTTCTGAAGCCGCGAAACGCGTACTAGTGTACCAGAGAAAACTTCGGGGAACTGACTTTGGTGCCGTTCAGATAGAAATACCTGTTGCAGGTCGGATTCCGGCCTTCCTTGTGCTTGTTGCAGACATAACGGATTTCGTCGGTGGTACCATCACCCCATTTGACGACGAGGGTTTCGTCCATGTCGGCAGCGCCGTCAATCTCTCCGAACCTCATGAAGAATCCGCTGATCGATTCATTCCCGACCATCTCCCCGTTCATCAGGACAAAGCCGTTCATGATTGGAAGGATAGCCTTGGTGGCAGGTTCCTGCTCATCGTTGTTCTCCTCTTCCGATGGGGAGGAGGAAGAGATGAATTTTTTGTACTGCTCGCAGTCGGCGGCATATTCGGAGCCCTGGAATGTAATTGTCGAGCCTTCGATTATGTTGTAGGGATAGTCCGGATTCAGAAGGTCGTTGCCGTACCGGTCTCTGACGGAAATATCCATAACCACCGGAGTCCAGTCCACCTCATAGCCGATTCCCAATACCTCTGTGCAACTTGAAATGGTGACTGCCATCACTGAAATGGCAGCCACCTTGCTTACAGTGTCAACGCAATAACTCTTGAATAACTTCATGAATGATTCATCATTGTCTTTACAATGACGAAATGCACGTTTATTCCGAATCTTGCATCGCGCTGACGAATTTTCCTCCAATCCACCTTCCCGGAATCATCACCGGAGCACTCTGGTACTGAGGCGCTTTGACAAGACTGTTCTGCCTGACCGTATTCTCCGATGCTGCAGGGATGACTGTGAACAGATGCTCCATGTCAATGCCCAGGAACCAGGAAAGCTCATCGGATGAACCCCAGTTCTTTCCGCTCTCCTCTCCCGTCAGGTGCCGCAGGCGATAGACGATCTGCCGTCTGGAAGGAGCATTGTAACGGCCATTGTTGCCGTACATTATTGTCTTGTCCGGATCATATGTAGGGCGGCAGAAACCGTACATCATCGTATAGGCACCCTCGAATATTCCGAGAGACTCGACATCGCTGTCCTCGTAGCGGTTGGCAGTGCCGAACAGGTCTTTCCAATAGCAGTTCCCTGTGGTCGTGATTTCGAAACCGGAATCAGCTGGAAGCTGATTGAACAGGTCTTCGTCTATGAATATGTCGACATTCCTGAAGAAGCCCAGAGCATGGTAATCCCGCAGCTGGTACCAGTCCGATAGGTTTATGAACTCATTTGCGTAGTAGTACTCGTCACCGAGCAGACCGAAACCATGACCTCCAGCCTCGTGGCGTATCAGGGCCTTGAAATCCTCCTTGTCCAAGCCTCTCCCCATGAACACTATGCTGTTGCACTGACCGTAGTCGATGCTGCTGTCATCAGTGAATGACATATGGCAGGTGCCTGCATGGCATTCCTGGTTGGCGATGACAACGATCACGGCATTGCGGATGCGGCTCTCCGCCTCATCACCGAGGGCGAGGGAGGCATATTCACACACTGCATTCTTGTCACCGTCGACACTTGTCGAATTCGGAGTGAAGGCAGTGGAGAAAAGAGTTTCGCTGCCGGTATTCTCTGCACCGTTCGATCCCGTGTTGATGGCATTGGTGCGTTCCTTCGAGACAGCATTGACAAAGTAGACATTGAATCGGTCCTTGAAGTACGAATATGGCTGAACCTCGAAGAATGCCTCATAGCCTTCCCTCATTATCCTTTCATAGGTACCGTCCACAATGTCCTCCTCAATGAATCCGTCTCCCAGGAATATCAGATCCGGGCCCGTGACCCCGGTCTGGATGGCTGTCACCTTTTTGTCGTATGGCGAAACCGTCACCGGAACATTCTCCTTCGAGGTCCATCCTTTCGAACGTATGAAGGAATGGCATCTGCCTCCATTGAGGGTAAGGTCGGATTCGAGAGTGATGGAACTGCGGTGGATGAGGTCGCTGCAGGTAACCTCGACCCTGAGCTCATCTCCCTTCAGGAGGGTGACATCCCTGTTGGACATCATCAGCCAGGCGGTGAGCTTGTCTGTCGTTCCATAGCCGGAAAGCGCCAGGCTGAGAGAAAATGCCTCGATGGGAGATGCTGTTGCGGGGTCGTCCGTGTACCAGATGTCAAGATAGTTGGTCGACATGAAGCAGTTTGCCTTTGTCCCGTTTCTCAAGACCGTGAGCGTGATCTTCTCCGGGTTGTTGAATTCCGTCCCGCTCAGGACGAACCTCATGCAGGCGCTCTGGTCGCAGGAGGAGAAGTCGTAGTTTCCCTTTTCAGTGACGATCTTCCTCATGCAGTGGAATTTCGACAGATGCTTCAGAGGATCGGCAGCTTCCTGAACCTGATCATCGTAAGAGAAGTTGATGAACGATATGTCGCTATTGATCCTTTTGCCTGGATAATACAGACCATACAGATCGGCATTCACTTCCGGCCCCGACAGTTTATTGAAAGTTGCGGTTTCTCCGGAGCAATCTGCGATGTAGAGACTGGCAATGCTGCTCAGGCAGGCCGGAGCGAAGGCTAGGGTGTCACCTTCCTCCCAGGCGGTCTTCAGACGTGAGCCGTTCCAGCTGTGCAAGGTTTTTGTCTGGTCGGTTCCCAATGTCGCTGTGAATGCGTCGAATGGCTCCTCTGCCGGGAAAAGGCCTTCAGGCAGAATGATTTCAGGTGCCCGGTCCATCTCCTGTCTGGTGCAGGAAACTGAAATGACTGCCAGAAGAAGGGTGGCAGGAATGATTCTGGTTCTCATAGGCTTCGGATTCAAGGATTATCAATGTCTTCTCCGTTATAAATCCCGTCTTCGGAAGAGGTGCAGACAATCTCTGGGGGATAGAAAGGCTCGGCCGATATCTCAGGAGCGAGATAGGTCCATTTGGAAAAAGCCATCGGATCTGTTTTCATTACTGTCGGTTTTTGATTTGATAATGGATTAGTCGGTCACGAAACATTAATCGGCAGGTTAAGTTTGAAACCCAAATTTATGTATATTTGTGGAAATCCAAAAAATATTCGTCGCAACAGTATTTCAAAGATGAACTGCAAACTCTCCATAGCTCTCGCTTTTGCCTTGCTTTTTCTGTGTGGGATCTCCTATGCCCAGACGACCGTCAGGTTGCAGAGGAAGGGAGACAAGTATTCCGGGGCGGCTGTCACCGGAGGCCGTGAGAAGGTCATGTCAGGCGTCCGTTCCGATCTGAAGGGAGAGGTCAATTTCAACGCCAATTACAATGATGAGACCTTGGATGAACTCGCAAAGGCGATGAAGGAGAGGGAATGGAACAGCGAGGAAACCGCATGGAAGCGGGCCTGCCTCCTCAACACCAAGGAGTCTTATCAGAAATATATCTCCCTCTATCCAAGAGGTCCTCATCGCGCCCAGGCAGACAGGAAACTTGTCGATGCGAAGATCAACGACATATTCAAGAACAACCACAACACTCTGCCTGCCTTCACCCATGTGCAGGAGGACAACAAGCCTACCAGCACTATCACAATGGAAAACACCACTGAGTACCCTCTGACGGTGATGTACAGCGGACCTGAAATCAGGAGTGTCGTCATCGAACCCGGCTCGAGGATGTCGATAACCCTGAAGAACGGCTCCTATCGTGTCGCAGCCTCCGTGCCTCCCGGAAGCATCGCCCCTTATGCCGGCGCCCAGGTCTTCACTGGCGGACGCTATGAGACAGGCTATTGCATAGTGAATACAAGATCCTACTAGCCAGGCTGCCGCATTTTTTTTCAATGCGATAACCTGGCCAGAGAGGATGTGGATCGTGAATGCCCGATCCGCTAGCTGTTGAGCTTGATTGCCTGCGAGATGTTGATCAGGAAGTCGCCCATCTTCTCGAGCTGCTCGAGGATGTTCAGGTAGAATACCGTCTCGAAGTAGGTGTCACCCTTGGTCTCGATGTCCTTGAGCTCAGTTTCACGGCACTCGGTCCTGAAGTCATTGATGGCCTTCTCGTCGATTTCGGCATTCTTGATCTCCTTGATGCTGGAAGCATTCTCAAGGTTGTAGATCATGTCCTCATAGGCCTGGGAGAGAAGCCCTGTCATCTTGCAGAGCTTGTTGACGTGCTCCGAAGTGAGCTTTCTGCCATAGGCCCCCATATTCAGAAGAGAACGGCTGATGGCTTCTCCGCTGTCTCCAAGGGACTCCAGCTCGCCGGAAATCCTGATCTGTGAGCGGACCGTCTCCTTGGACTCTTCGCTGAGGTGGTTCTTGCCGAGGTCGTTGAGGAACTTGACGATTTCATATTCGATCCTGTCGGAAATTTCCTCGTATTTGACGAGCTTGTTCCTGTATTCGGTGAACTTCTCGCTGTTGTCGGAGTGGAAGATGGCCTCGCTGAGGTATTCGAGTCCGTTCTTCATGATCTTGCCGAAGCGGATGATTTCGCGGCTGGATTCGGCCAGGGCAAGCTCAGGAGTTGCAATCAGACCGTAGTCGATGTACTTGATGCGACCGTCGATGGCTTCCGTACTCTCCGGCTTGTCCTTGATGATGGTCGTGACGAGCTTTTCGATCACTTTGGTGAACCAGATCATGATGAATGTGTTGATCAGGTTGAACACGGTGTGGAGCATCGAGATTCCGTAGACCAAAGAGGTGGCCTCGTCGACTCCCATCAGGGAAACGATCCACTGGATGAACCTGACGAATGGTCCGAAGAGTGCCAATGCCCAGATGACTCCGAACAGGTTGAAGACCGTGTGGGCAAGGGCCGCCCTCTTGGCGTTCACACTTCCTATGCTGGCTGCAAGGTTGGCTGTGATGGTCGTTCCTATGTTTTCTCCGAGCACCATGGCGGCTGCCATGTCGAACTGGATCCAGCCCATGTTGAGCATGATGAGAGTCAGGGCGACGGTGGCGCTGGATGACTGGAGAATCAGGGTGAGGATGGTTCCGAGGAAGAGGAAGAGGAGAACGGAGAAGAAGCCGTGTCCCGACCACTTTGTGATGAATGCGAGAACCTCAGGAGTCTGACGCAGATCCGGGACTGAACTCTTCATCAGGGAAAGTCCGAGGAAGAGGAGGCTGAATCCTATGATGAGTTCGCTGATGTTGCGCAATTTGTCTTTCTTGGAAAGGCTCATGATGAATCCGAGACCCATCAGCGGCACGGCGAGGGCGGAGATGTCAGCCTTGAAACCGAAGACGGCGATGATCCATGCCGTCATGGTCGTTCCGATGTTCGCTCCCATGATGACCCCGATTGCCTGTCCGAGGGTCAGGAGACCTGCGCTTACGAATCCGACAACCATTACGGTGGTCGCGCTGGATGACTGGATTGCTGCTGTTACTCCGAAACCTGTGAGAACTCCTTTGAAAGGGTTGGAGGTCATTGTGCCCAGAAGTCTTCTGAGGCCGTTTCCTGCCGTTTTCTGGAGACCCGTACTCATCATGTTCATTCCGTAGAGGAACATTCCGAGGGCTCCCAGCAGGGTGAATAGATTCATTATCATCTTATACTTCCATTTTTTTCGAAACAAATTTGCATATTTGTCCTGGAATGCTGAAGAACTGCCTTGCCCTGTTAACCTGATTTATTCCGGATTTAACAGCAGGCGCGGGAGGTTGTAACAGAAACTTAACAGCCCTCCCGGCATTCTTAACAGGTTATGGATTATTTTTGCGGCATATGAAAGTAATGATTGTTGACGATGAGGCAGACATCCGCGAGATTCTATCATTCAATCTCTCTGCTGCCGGTTATGAGACTGTGGAGTGTGAAACCGCAGAGGAAGCCCTTGCTCAGATCCGCAAAGGGATTTCTCCTGATCTTGTCCTTCTTGACATTATGCTTCCGGGGATGTCCGGATTCAAGCTCGCGGACACCCTGCGGAAGGTAGACCAGTGCAATGTCCCCATCATATTCCTTACTGCAAGAAGTTCCGAGAACGATCTTCTGACGGGCTTCTCTGCCGGCGGAGATGACTACATCTGCAAGCCTTTTTCCATCAATGAGGTGATTGCCAGGGTCAAGGCAGTGCTGAAGCGCTCGTCGGCCAGCGGCAGCCAGCCTTCTGTCATCTGCCTGAAAGGCATCTCGATAGACCTCCAGAGCAAGAATGTGACGGTTGACGGGGCTCCGGTTCCTTTTTCGCGCAAGGAATATGACATCCTCCTCCTGCTTGCCTCCAATCCCGGAAAGATCTTCTCCAGGACTGATTTCATCCGCGAGCTCTGGAAGGATGCCCCTTATGTGATGGACAGGACGGTAGATGTACACATCGCCAGAATCCGCTCCAAACTCGGCCAGTACAGGGACCTGATTGTCAACCGGGCCGGCTTCGGCTACAGTATGGAAGTCAATGAATAGGCGTCTTTGGTTATGGTTCGCCGCAGTCTTTGCGGTTTTCGCCGCCGTAATGGTGGCGGTTGAGCTCGGCAGTGAGCACAATTACAAGAAAGCGATACTCTCGTCCCGTCTGGAAAGCTATGCGGACATCGTTGCCCGTACTGACGACTACGCCGGGACCATGAAGCTGCTTCCCGAGAACATCAGGGTCTCTGTTGTCAGGGAAGACGGTTTCGTGATTTTCGATTCTTTCGAGCCTGCTGCTTCGATGGGCAACCATCTCACCCGTCCGGAAATCGCCTCCTGTCTGGAAGGCAGGGACGGCTGCTGCATCAGAAAGTCGGAGACAGCCGGCATCAGCTACATCTATTTCGCGCGGAAGTACCCAGGAGCGATAATCCGTACGGCCCTGCCGTTCGAGGTCTCCCAGAAGCGCTTCCTGCATCCGGACTGGATGCTCATCCTGATGATGGTCCTGCTGTTTGTCGTCACCCTTGTCGTCATATTCCTGCTTTCGCAGCGCATCGAAGCGCAGGCCGACCGCGAGACCGACGAAAGGCTGCAGTCCCAGAAGCGCAGGATGACCAGCAACATAGCTCACGAAATCAGGACGCCCGTCACGAGCGTCAGAGGCTATCTCGAAACCATTGTCGACAATCCGACCATGTCCTCCGACAAGAAGGAACTCTTCATCGAGCGGGCCTATCTCCAGACCCTGAGGCTCTCCGACCTGATCCGCGACATCTCCCTCATCACGAAGATCGAAGAAGCCCCGGACTTGCTGCAGAAGGAATATCTCGGGGTGCGTCGTGTCTATGAGGAAGTCCTCGAGGAGTTCTCGTCTCAGATCCGCGACAACTCCATCACGGTCGAGAACCTTGTGGGCGAAGACGTCTTCGTCAAGGGAAACCAGTCGCTGATCTATGCCCTCCTGCGCAATCTCGTCGAGAACTCGATCCGTTACGCGGGTGAAGGAATATGCATACGCCTGGAATGTTCCAAATCAGGGAATATGATGGAGTTTGTCTATTCCGACAACGGAAAGGGAGTGTCCGCGGAACATCTTTCCCACATATTCGAACGATTCTACCGTGTCCCTGAAGAGAACAGCCACAGGGCCGAAGGTTCTGGTCTGGGCCTTTCGATCGTAAGGAACGCAGTTGTGTTCCACGGAGGAACAATCACTGCCTCGAACATCCAGCCCCACGGACTCCAGTTCCGATTCACTCTCAGCGAGAACTGAGATTCCCTGCCGGCGGGTGGGACAAGGCATGAAACGAAGCCTCTGCCGGCATGAACCCGATTCACATGAAAGCAAAACCATAAATACATGAATGACAGAAAAGAAACCTCGGACAGCCTGAAGACAAGGCAGGGAAGGAAGGATTTCCTGTACAACATCATATTCGAGTCCGACACCCCTGAAGGCAAGGCCTTCGACATCGTGCTGATGGTCTGCATCCTGGTGAGCGTCATCATCGCCATATTCGGAAGCACTTTCACCGCGGAATGGCTCAAGAAGACAGTCTTTTTCCTGGAGTATTTCTTCACTGTTTTCTTCACCCTGGAGTACATCCTCCGCATCTACTGTTCACGCAATCCCAAAGGCTATGTGCTGAGCCTCTTCGGAATCATCGACCTGCTCTCCATCCTTCCGATGTATCTGGGCTTCTTCCTGCCTCAGATACAGTATGCGATCATTTTCCGCTGCCTGCGCCTGGTACGTGTCTTCAGGGTGCTGAAACTCTTTTCTTTCCTTACCGAGGGCAATGTGCTGATACAGGCTATCCTTGCCAGCTGGAAGAAGATTGCCGTGTTCTTCATGTTCGTGGTCCTTCTGGTCATCTGTCTGGGCACCCTGATGTTCATGGTGGAAGGCAACCACGAAGGAACGATGTTCGACAATCTGCCGAACAGCCTCTACTGGGCAGTCGTGACCCTGTCGACCGTCGGCTACGGCGACATCACCCCGGTCACGACGATGGGGCGTTTCCTTTCCGCCATAATCATGCTTCTGGGCTACACCATTCTGGCTGTGCCTTCAGGAATCATCTCAGCAGCTTTCATCAGGGGAACGGGCAGACCGGTGAACAAGAGGTGCTCCAACTGCGGCCGGAGCAGCCACGACAAGGATGCCCGCTACTGCAAGTATTGCGGAACCCGGTTCGAGGATGATGTGGACCACATGGACTGATCCGGGGGTCAGAGAACAGGCGAGAACAGTCTTGCGAAAGACTCCTTGAATCGGCTCCACTTCGAACGCGCCTCCCATCTTTGGATGTCGACCGGCACGCTGTCTTCGATGTCTTTCATGAAGGCCTCCTTCAGGGTCTGGGCGACTTCCCGGTCGTAGATGAAGGCATTGATTTCGAAATTCTGCTCGAAACTCCTGACATCCAGATTGGTGGAACCTACGGTGGCCATCGTTCCGTCTGCCACCAGAGTCTTGGAGTGGAGGTAGCCCTTCTTGTAGAAATAGACTTTGACACCTGCCACCAGCACGTCTTCGACGTAGCTTCGTGTCGCAAGAGGGACAAGGACTCCGCGGTCGCCCTGGATCGGGACTATGAGCCGCACGTCGATTCCTGAGAGGGCTGCATTCCTCAAGGCCATCAGGACAGGTTCGGTAGGAATCAGGTAAGGGGATTCGATGTAGACATATTCCTTGGCCTGGGTAATCATCCTCATCATTCCCTGCATGGTCACGTTCCATTCGTCCATCGGGCCTGAAGTCGCGATCTGGGCTATGGCATTGCCGCATCTGCCGATATGTGGATAGTATCTGGAGCCGTTGACATATTCCTTGGCGCAGAATTCCCAATCCACCAGGAACGAGGTCTGGATCTCCGCCGCGGCAGGACCTGCGATGCGGATGTGGGTGTCGCGCCAGACTCCTCCGCGGATGCCTTGGGAATAGCGCGTGGCGATGTTCATTCCGCCAGTGTATCCCACCTTGCCGTCGATGACCACTGCCTTGCGGTGATTCCTGTTGTTGGTCGTAGGGGAGAGGATGGGCAGTATGACGGGCATGAAAGCCTTGACCTTGACCCCGTTCTTTCTCAGCCATCTGTAGAATTTCGCCCGGGTCAGGTTCGCCGCCGAATCGTAGATGACCCTGACTTCGACCCCTCTCTGGGCCAGAGCGATCAGTGCTTCGCCCAGGCGCCTTCCGATCTCGTCGTCTTCGAAAATATAGAACTCTATGTGGACGTGGTCCCTGGCAGCGGCAAGGTCTCGGAGAAGGTCTCCGAACATGTCGTCGAACTTGGTGTAGACCTTGATGTCGTTGTCCCCCAGGGGCAAGGCCTTGTTGGTCATCCAGAGCAGGGATGCGATGTCCGAATGTCCGTCCGGAAGTTCCCTCCTGATCGAGTTCTCATTGGCTGCCACGACCTGGTCCTTCCGTTCCGAAATCCGGGAGTCCTTTACCAGGCGGGATTTTTTCTTGTGTGTGCCGAACACATAGTAAAGCACCAGACCGAGACCCGGCAGGAGGCACAGGATGAGTATCCATGCGAGAGTCGATACGGGATGCCTGTTCTGGGAGATCAGCACGATGATGACGCTGACCAGTGCCAGGATTGTCACTATTTGTATAAATGTTTCCATCCTGAATCATTTTGTTTTTGCAATATACTGAATATTCGCAAATAATACTGCCTGCCAATCCCGATTTTTACGCATGTTGCCCTCGGGATATTCTTTAAATTTGAATATTTTATGAATATTTAATAATATTCGTGAATATTTATTGAACTATTCCTTATTGTTTCCTATATTTGTGAAAAACGGAACTGCGGAAGGATTTCCCCAGGTTGTCGCAAGGCTTCCATCCCGCTGCGGTTTTTGGATAAACGACTTGACATGGTATTCGACTTGCAGATGATCCGTGCCCATTATGGCCGGTATGCTTCCCGTGTGGATGAAGCACGAAAAGCGCTTGGGCGTCCGATGACGCTCTCTGAAAAGATTCTGTTCGCCCATCTTTACGACGGGATTCCTTCAAAACTGCCCTCAAGACAGGTTGACTACGCCTTCTTCCGTCCCGACAGGGTCGCGATGCAGGATGCCACCGCGCAGATGGCCGTGCTCCAGTTCATGAACTCGGGCAGGGACAAGGTTGCCGTGCCGACAACCGTGCACTGCGACCATCTCGTCTGTGCCCGCGACGGAGCTGAGACCGACCTTCCGGCAGCCCTCAAGGCCAATGCTGAAGTGTACGGTTTCCTTCAGTCGGCAGCCTCCCGTTACGGAATGGGATTCTGGAAACCAGGCGCAGGCATCATCCATCAGGTCGTTCTCGAGAATTACGCTTTCCCTGGAGGGATGATGGTCGGAACAGACTCCCACACTCCCAATGCCGGCGGTCTTGGAATGATTGCCATCGGAGTCGGCGGCGCCGATGCTGTCGACGTGATGGCCGGAATGGAATGGGAACTCAGGATGCCGAAGATCACAGGTGTCCACCTGACCGGCCGCCTCAGGGGATGGGCCTCGCCGAAGGACGTGATCCTCAAGCTCGCAGGCATCCTGACAGTAAAGGGAGGTACCAATTCCATCATCGAATATTTCGGCGAAGGTGCAAAGGGCATCTCCTGCACCGGCAAGGCCACGATCTGCAACATGGGCGCCGAAGTCGGGGCAACCTGCTCCCTCTTCCCGTACGATGGGAAGATGTCTGAATATCTCAGGGCAACAGGCCGTTCCGAGGTCGCCTCTCTGGCTGACTCCTGCGCCTCGTACCTCACGGCCGATCCGGAGGTGCTCTCCGATCCGTCAAAGTACTATGACCGGATCATCGAGATCGACCTCGACGAACTCGAGCCGTACATCAATGGCCCGTTCACTCCCGATGCCGCCACTCCGATCAGCGAGATGGCCGCCAGGGTCAAGGCCAAGGGCTATCCCGAGCAGGTTCAGGTCAGCCTGATCGGTTCCTGCACCAATTCCTCTTACCAGGACCTTGCCCGTGCCGCTTCCGTCGCAAGGCATTTCCTGGACAGGGGGAGCAAGCCGGTGGCACAGCTCATCATCAATCCGGGAAGCGAACGCATCTATGCGACTGCGGAGAGGGACGGAATAATCGGCACCCTCAGGCAGGCCGGAGCTACCGTGATGGCCAATGCCTGCGGCCCTTGCATCGGACAATGGCAGCGCAAGACTGACGACCCTGCGGCGCGGAACAGCATCGTCACTTCCTTCAACAGGAACTTTGCCAAGAGGGCTGACGGCAATCCCAACACCAATGCCTTCATAGTCTCTCCCGAGACTGCAGTGGCCCTGGCTTTCACCGGAGTCCTCCATTTCGATCCGAAATCGGGCTTCGCCCCGGCCGGCCCGGAACTTCCTCCTGACGGTTTCGCAGACTGTCCGGTCGGCTACATCGCCCCGAAGGACGATGCCGGCGAAGTGATGATCCGGGAGGGGAGTGACCGTATTCAGAAGCTTGAGCCGTTCCCTGCCTGGGACGGCAAGGACATCAAAGGAGCCGCGCTCCTCATCAAGACGAAGGGAAAATGCACGACCGACCACATCTCCATGGCGGGAAAGTGGCTGCGCTACCGCGGGCATCTTGAGAACATTTCCAGGAATATGCTCATGGGGGCAGTCAACGCTTTCAACTCTCAGACCAACTCGGTTCTCTGCCAGGGTACCCTGATGGAAGTCTGGGAGGCCGCCAGGACCTACAGGGATTCGGGAACAGGCAGCGTCGTGGTCGCCGAAGACAATTACGGAGAGGGAAGCAGCCGCGAACACGCTGCGATGGAACCTCGTTTCCTGGGCGTCAAGGCGGTGATTGCCAAGAGTTTCGCCCGGATCCATGAGACCAACCTCAAGAAGCAGGGAGTACTCGCCCTCTGTTTCTGCAATCCTGCGGACTATGACAAAGTCCTTGAAGGGGACAGGATAGACATCGGCTGTTCCGCTCTCGAGCCGGGCAGAAACCTTGTCCTCACCCTTCACCACACAGACGGAACGTCCCAGACCGTCGAAGTGTCACATACCTACAACAACCAGCAGATTTCCTGGTTCAAGGCCGGATCTGCCCTCAACAGCTTGAAAAATGACAGACATTAGAATAGTACCTCTCGTCAAAGGAGACGGAGTCGGCCCCGAAGTGACAGGGGCGATGGTTGAAATCCTTGATGCTGCAGTCAGCAAGGCATACGGTGAAGATCGCCGGATAGAATGGCAGGAAGTCCTCGCCGGAGGAAAGGCTTTCGAACAGTGCGGAACCTATCTTCCCGATGAGACCCTGGAGGCATTCAAGAAGTACCATATTGGCATCAAGGGTCCCCTCATGACTCCGGTCGGAGGCGGAATCAGGTCTCTGAATGTCGCTCTTAGACAGGAACTTGACCTTTTTGTCTGCCAGCGCCCGGTACGATGGTTCAAGGGCGTGGCTTCGCCAGTCCGCCATCCCGAGAATGTGGACATGGTCATATTCAGGGAAAACACCGAGGACATCTACGCCGGCATCGAATGGGAGGCTGGAACTCCCCAGGCCCGGAAGTTCTATGACTTCATCCACAACGAGATGGGTGTGAACAAGGTCCGCTTCCCGGAGACATCCTCGTTCGGAGTCAAACCGGTGTCCGAGGAAGGATCCAAGAGGCTTGTCCGCGAGGCCTGCCGCTATGCTGTCGGGCATGGACTGCCTTCAGTCACCCTGGTCCACAAGGGCAATATCATGAAATTCACCGAAGGCGGTTTCAAGAAATGGGGCTACGAAGTGGCCGCGGAGGAGTTCGGAGAGGAGATAGCATCCGGCAAGCTTGTGATCAAGGACTGCATCTGCGATGCCTTCCTGCAGAATGCCCTCCTCAAACCGGAGGACTACAGCGTCATCGCCACCCTCAATCTCAACGGTGACTATGTCAGCGACATGCTGGCCGCCCAGGTGGGAGGGATCGGAATCGCTCCGGGAGCGAACATCAACTACACCACCGGGGACGCCATCTTCGAGGCTACCCACGGGACAGCCCCCGACATCGCAGGCAAGGACATCGTCAATCCGTGCAGCAACGTCCTTTCAGGCGTCATGATGCTTGAATATATCGGCTGGGACGAAGCTGCCCGTCTTGTTGTGAAGGCCCTTGAGAAGTCTTTCGAGGCAGGTTATGCCACGCAGGACCTTGCCCGTCTGATGGAGAACGGAAAGCCGATGGGCACTGCCGCCTTTACCGGACACATCGTTGAACTTATCGGAGAAGAGAAGTCATGAAAACTGGAGATTACCTGATTTACAAGCTGTCCGACCAGATGAAGAAGTGCACCAAGATCGACGCGGAGCTCTTCAGGAAAATGGATGTCAAGAGAGGCCTCCGCAATGAGGACGGAACCGGAGTCCTGGTCGGTCTGACCAACATCGGCAATGTCGTCGGCTACGACCGTCTTCCTGACGGGACCCTCAAGCCGATTGAAGGAAAACTCTTCTTCCGGGGTTATGAGATTTCAGACCTTGTCGGCTCCATCCTCGACCAGAAACGTTTCGGCTTCGAGGAGGTCGCCTATCTGCTTCTTTCCGGAAACCTTCCGGACAAGGAGGAAGTCTCCGAATTCCACAGGCTTCTGGTCGAGAACATGCCTCTTGAGAAGAACACCCTTCTGCACATCATCGAACTCGAAGGCCGGGACATCATGAACATCCTCTCCCGCAGCGTTCTGGAAATGTACACCTTCGACGAGAATCCGGATGACACTTCCCGGGAGAACCTGATGAGACAGAGCATCGAACTGCTCAGCAAGATACCGACCATCATAGCCTATGCTTTCAACATGCTTCGCCATGGAGGTCAGGGCCGTTCGCTCCACATCCGTCATCCGCAGAAGGAACTGTCCTTCGCCGAGAACTTCCTCTTCATGCTCAAGGGCAAGAACTACACCGAACTGGAGGCACGCACTCTCGACCTGATGCTGATCCTCCACTCGGAACATGGAGGAGGTAACAACTCGACCTTCACTGTGCGCGTGACCTCCTCGACAGGGACGGACACATATTCATCGATTGCCGCCGGAATCGGTTCCCTCAAGGGCCCGAAGCATGGTGGTGCCAACCTCAAGGTCGCCCAGATGCTGAACTATCTCAAGAACGCCGTCAACGATTGGACGGACGAAGACGAGATTGTCAGCCATCTCGAGGGAATCCTTGCGAAGAAGGAACTGGACGGCATGGGCCTGCTCTACGGAATAGGCCATGCAGTCTACACCCTGTCCGACCCTCGTGCCGTCCTGCTGAAGAAACTCGCGGGAGAACTGGCCTGCGAGAAGCACCGTACCAAGGAATTCGAATTCCTGCAGCGTGTCGAGAGGCTGGCAATCCAGACTGTCTACAGGATTAAAGGCCATGGAAAGACACTCTGCGCCAATGTGGACTTCTATTCGGGATTCGTCTATGACCTGATCGACATCCCGACAGACATCTACACTCCGCTCTTCGCAATGAGCCGTATCGTCGGCTGGTGCGCCCACCGCAATGAGGAGCTGAACTTCGAAGGCAGGAGAATCATCCGTCCGGCCTATCGCTGCGTGACCGAAGAAAGGGAATACATACCGATCGAGAAGAGGTAGCTTGCACCGCCCGCTCCTGACCCCACACTACGCTTCGGCACGGCAACCCTGCCCACAAGTACTCCAGAGACATCCTCGCGTGGCGAAGGGGGTCTTCTGACCGGTCTTCGGCACGGCGACCCTTCCCACAGGCACCTCAGAGCCATCCTCGCGTGGCGAAGGGAGCTTCTGGCCGGTCTTTGGCACGGCGACCCTGCCCACAAGTTCTTCAGAGGTATCCTGGCGTGGCGAAGGGGACATCTATCGACCCTTTGGCACGGGGACCCTCAACAGAACACTCCTGTGGTAGGAGCACGTGGCAAGACTGTCTGGAACCGGTGTCAAACCGGTCTCTTACCGATGCTTAGGCCGGACTTCGGCACGGCATCCCCGGCGAGAGGCCTCTCGGTGGCATCCTGGCGTGGCGAAGCAGTCATCTATTGGCTCTTCGTCCATAAAATGCCGCTATTCCATGGACATTGAGGTGCGGATTGGGTTCTTGTCCATGAAATGCCGCTGTTTCATGGACGGGTGTTTGGGTCTGGACTGGGTGTTTGCCTAAAACAGGCCGAAACCCAGCAGATAGGTCCAGATGACGAAACGTCCAGCTTTGCCTATGAGGATCATCAGGCAGGTCAGGAGTGCAGGGGATTTGTAGAATCCAAGGCCGAGCAGAATGACATCTCCCACCAGTGGGAGCCAGCTCAGGAGGGCGGCCCAGACTCCGTATTTATTCACTATATCCTTCTGCTTGATGAGTTTCTCGTGGCTGACTTTGAAATATTTCTCTATCCACTCAAGCTTGCCGGCCCGACCGATGAAATATGTCACGAGTCCGCCGAGCGTGTTGCCGGCAGAGGCGACCAGAAAGCAGGCCATGGGGTTCTTTGTCATCGCCAGGAAGGCGATATAAAGGGCATCTGAACTGAATGGGACTACTGTGGCGGCAAGAAATGTCGCCAGGAAGAGTCCCCAGTATCCGAGCTGTTCGAGCCACTCCATATTCGTAAAATATCATTATTTATTTTCTTCTGC